>NZ_MOAI01000007.1:0-261229 GCF_001976035.1 Ensifer sp. 1H6
TGCATCCGCACGAGCATGGAGAGCTTCTCTTCTTCGCTAAATCTCGGCTTTCTTCCAACCATTTCCAGTTCCTGTATTCGAGAAACTGTCCGCTACTTAATATGTCTCAGTTGAGGGGTGCATTCCATCAATGTCCAGCTTTTGCGAAGCGCGCAGTTGGAAGAAGGAGCGCATGCGCGGTGTCATTTTCCTGGATCCTTATGGGATGGAGGTGAGCTGGGACACTGTTGCATCTATCGCTCGCACCGAAGCTCTCGACTGTTGGTACTTCTTCCCATTGTCAGGCTTGTACCGAAACGCTCCGAAGGATCCGCTAAAGCTCGACCAGGGCAAAATCGACGCTCTCAATCGCGTTTTCGGCACCGATAGCTGGAGGCAAGATTGGTACGCCAGCGAAGAGGCTTCGACGGACCTTCTTGGCGACCTTTTTAACCGAGAGAGGCGGATTGTCGACGCGGACAAGATTGAGGATTGGGTGCACGCAAGGCTCAAATCTGTCTTCAAGGGGACGGTTCTCAGGCCTCTTCGCCTAAAGCATCCGAACGGCGCGCCTATGGCTTCCCTTTTCTTCGCCGTATCGAACCCCAGCAAGGCTGCGGTAAAGGTCGCCAGCGATATAGCCCATCACATACTCAGGGCCGGCATCTGATCCCATGTTGTGCCCCGATAGGAGCGGCCAGTTGCCTTCTTGTTTACGCCACCCCACTGCTTGAAAAAGAATGCAGCGCCTGCGTCGGTACAAAGGTCGAAAATCTCATCGACCCATATAGGGTCGAGCGAACGAGCCTTCGGGCCAGACTCGCCACCAACAATCGCCCACTGAATACCGTCCAGACGACCACGGGCGACCGATCCGATAAGCGGCTCAAAGGAAACAAATCGGATCGCCGCCGGCACGTTGCGAAGATCGTCCAGGCGATGAAGAACGCGGCCATCCTCGACACTTGTCCCAAGCCAGACGTTGGGGAGCACAGCGAACCCTTCACTCAGGACTTCGACCATGCGATCCGGGCGCTTGGTGAGGATTTGGTAGGTGTGCCGGCGCGTCTGCGACATCGCTGACCAGACCTTGCGGATGAAATCAACCGGCACGTCGGGGTGGAATAAATCAGACATGGAATTGACGAAGACGTTTCTCGGTTTCGCCCACCCTGCGGGTACTGACAGCGCGTTGTCGTCTAAGTAAAGAGCGCCTGTCCATTTCGGCCGACCGCCACTCTTGCGCGTAAGACCCTTGTACTTCTCGAGGCCCATCGCTTCGAGGCGGGCCGCCATCCGCATCGCATAACAGTTCGTGCATCCGGCGCTCATGATGGAGCATCCCGCCACCGGGTTCCATGTCGCATCCGTCCATTCGATTGATGTGTCTGCCATGGCGCGCGTGTCTCCGAATCGAACTTAACCGGTAATTGAGAAATGATTAAGGAAGCGTGCTCCGACCGGACCATTCTGCCGGGTTTTCGTGTCCGCGATTCTAGCAGGGTTCGCACAACGCGCAACCAATAAGGTATTTTTTATACCCCCACCCCATTGACGTCTTAGGGTACAATATGTACCTTCATCTTATCAGCAAGGCGCTGACGAGAGGACGAAGCAAATGGGCACGATGGTCACGCGGTACCGGATTGAAGACGAGGTTGGCCGCGTTCTGACCGAAGACGGCTTCTTCTCCTACGACAGCGACGACGCTCTGGAATTCCGGTCGGAAGCGGCTGCGATCGAGGAGGCTTCCAGCTTCACCGGCACCAGCGTCGAGACCTTCCAGCGCTACTCCGCCGTCCCTGACCTGATCACTACCCGAATCTTTTCGATCGAAAGGAGCGCAGCATGACTGAAAACGAACGACTTCGCGCGGCGCTTCGCCAACAGGCAGCCTGGGTTCGCCATTGGCAGGAAGACTTCGCTTGTGGCCTCGCACCAACCTTTTCCAGCCTCGCTGACGCCGCAGAGCAAATCAGTGCGGCTCTGATCATCGGGCATAATGCCGCGCCGCATGCGCCACTGGTTGAGGGGGCGAACCTTCAATGACCCGCCCCGTCTCCTACGCCTGCGACCCGGCCGCCCGGTACTGCGAGTGCGGCCACTGCCGGCTTCCGCCGGCACGCAACATCGATCTGGACGCGATCGCCGAGTTCAACCGCGCGTCCTACGCCACAGCCTACTTCCTTCTCCTCCTGTGCGCCCTCCTCGCCTTCATGGCGATTGGGTTTGTGAACACGGAGGAAGTCCACCGCAAAATCGTAGCCGAGAGGACCATCTAAGATGGATGTCACGTCCACCACCACCGATCTGATCGTCACGTTGCCGGCGGTACCGAACGCCGCGACTTTCACGGACGAGGCGGAATTCGACAAGCTCTATTCCGCCATCCTTGAGAAGGTCGCCGAACACAAACCGGATGTCTCGTCGAAGAAGGGTCGCGACGAGATCAAATCGCTCGCCTTCAAGATTGCGAAGACGAAGGTCGCCCTGGACAGGCAGGGCCTCACACTCACCGGCGAGTGGCGCGAGAACACTAAGAAGGTGAACGCGACGCGCACCAAGATCGAGGAGCGCCTTGAAGCTCTACAGACGAGCATTCGCAAGCCGCTGACCGATTGGGAAGACGCGGAACAAGCTCGGGTCAACAAGCATCAAGCCGCGCTCGACCTCTTGCTGGCTCTCATCACCACGCCCCTCGGACTCCCGTCTGCGGACCTGAAAACCATGCTTATGGCGACCGAAGGCATAATCGTCGACGCTTCGTGGGAAGAGTTCGAAGATCGTGCTGCACTCGCCAAACAGGACGCTGTCGCCTCGCTCACCCGTCTGATCGACGTGGCAGTGAAACAGGAAGCCGATGCGGCCGAACTTGCTGCACTGCGCGCTGCCCAAGCTGAACGGGACCGGCAAGAAGCCGATCGACTTGCCTCGGAAGAAGCAGCCCGCGCCGAAGCGGTCAGGATTGAGCGCGAACGTTTGGCTGAAGAACAGCGCAAAGACGCTATTGCCCAGGCGGCCGCGTACGCCGCCGAACAGGCTGAGCGCGATGCCCAGGCCCGCATTGATGCGGCCGAGCAGGAAGCACGCGAAGCCAACGAACGCGCCGAGCGGGCAGCAGAGGCCGAGCGCCAGCGGATTGCTGACGAGCAGGCCGCCGAACTCGCCGAGCAGCTGCGCCGCGAAGCGGACATCGAGCATCGCCGCACGGTCAACAACACCGTCGTCAACGCCCTCGTCGCCTGCGCCGAGGTCAGCCCAGAGCAGGCCAAGAAGATCGTTGCCCACATGGTCAGCGGTCTGATCCCCAACATCACCTTCACCTACTGAGGAGCACGCCAGTGAACGCTGTAGCGAAGCATGAAATCGCAGCGCAGGACGAGACAAGGCTCGTCCCTGCCAATGACGCGCCCATGGTCGCCATGATCGAGCGCATCGCCATGGACCCGACTATCCCGATCGACCGGCTCGAACAGATGCTTGCGATGAAAGAGCGGATGGAAGACCGCAACCGGGAGATGGCCCGCGAAGACCGCGAGTATGAGGCGAAAACCGCCTACTTCTCCGCAATGTCGGCCTGCCAGAAAGAGCTCCCGGTCGTCACGAAGAACAAGCGCAACAGCCATACCAACTCGAACTATGCCGACCTGGCCGCGATCGAAGATCAGGCCATGCCGATCATCTACGCCCACGGCTTCGGCGTCTCGTTCCAGCCCGACGGCTATAACGACTTGGGGGAATTGCTGATCAAGTGGGAGATTTCGCATTCCGGCGGCTACGTCCGCAACGGTGTGGGCGCTATCCCGGTTGACGGCGCAGGCGCAAAGGGTGGCGTGAACAAGACCGGCACGCAGGCCTTCGGCAGCACTGCCACCTATGGCCGCCGCTATCTCCTCTGCATGCTCTTCAACATCAGCACCGGCGACGACAACGACGGGAACCGCCCCAAGGGACCGGCCGGCCCGGTGAGCGAAGAGCAGGCCACGCAGCTGCGCCAGAAGGTCGACGACGCGGGCGCCGATATCGAGCGCTTCTGCAAGCGCTGGCACATCGGAGCCATCCCCGAAATGCCTGCGGCAAAGTTCGACGAGGCCATGGCCTCACTCGATCGCTTTGCCCAGCAGAAAAAACAGCGCCAGACCGAGGAGCAGAACAATGGATGATATGGTTCAGGGTACTGCCGAATGGCACGCAATTCGCCTCGGTAAGGTGACCGCCTCGCGCGTCGCCGACGTCATCGCCAAGACGAAATCAGGCCCGTCAGCCTCCCGCGCGAAATACGCGGGCGAGCTGATCGCCGAACGCCTCACCGGCTCGCCTGCCGAACGCTTCAGCAATGCCGCTATGGCCTGGGGAACCGAGCAGGAGCCGGAAGCGCGAAAGACCTACGAGTTTTATCGCGACACCGACGTTGTCCAGGTGGCGTTCGTTTCTCACCCGGTGATCGGCGACAGCGGTGCATCTCCCGACGGCCTCGTCGATGTTGATGGGCTTCTGGAAATCAAGTGCCCGGAAACCCACACGCACATCGAAACCCTGCTGAACAAGGAAGTGCCGTCGAAATACGTCACCCAAATGATGTGGCAGATGGCGTGCACGGGCCGGAAGTGGTGCGATTTCGTCTCCTACGATCCGCGTTTGCCGGAATCGATGCGGTTTTTCTGCCGGCGTGTCCATCGCGACGATGCACTGATTGCCGATCTCGAGAAGGAGGTCGTCGCGTTCCTCAATGAGGTCCGCGGCAAGGTGATCGGGCTTCGCCGGCTCTATGAGGAGCCGAAAGCCGACGCGCCTGCAGAACTGCTCATGGCGGGCTGACCATGGCGAAGAAGGAGAAGCCCCCGCACATCGAAGCCGTGATGACGCCGCGCGGTCTCCGCGCGCACACGGCCGACGATGCCGAGAAGATGGCCGGGATACCGCAAGGGAAGGTTTTCGAGCTCGTCCCGGTATCGCAGCGCTCGAGCAAGCAGTTGCGCACCTACTGGAAGGCGCTTGGCCTCGTGGTCAAGGTCACGGGCAAGTGGGCTTCTCCTGAAAACCTGCACCGCGACATCAAGATGACACTCGGTTACCGCGAGCAGACCATCAATTTGCGGACCGGCGAAATCACCCTCGTTCCCGACAGTATCGCTCTCGACAAGATGGATCACGACGAGTTCTGCGCCTTCATGAACCAGGCGATGGAGCTGCTTGCCGATCACGTAGGGTTCGATCCGCTCGCGTTCCTTCAGGAGGCTGCGTGATGTCGAACCGACAGCAACGCCTAGCGGCTACTCTTCGGAAGCTCTTCGTCGAAGCGGGTCTTTTCGCGCGCCGGGTCGTCGTCGAGGATCTCCTCCTCGCTGTCTTCGGGCAAGGCGTCATCCGGGTCAACATTGGCCTCATCGCGGCTCGGAACCGGCGGCACGCGGCCCTGATCGGCCGGCGGATTGTCGGCATCGTGCAAAGGGGATCCGCCGGACCGGTCTGGCAACGGAATCATCTCGGGAGGGCTCGATGTCTAGTTCTGTTCCTTCGGATTGCTCATCATCTGACTCCTTTCCTGTGGAAAGTGAACCGGCAGCCATCGGTAATGTTCCGTATGGGGAGGCTCGCTAATGGCTTTTCGTATTGCGCACTCGTTCCGCCCGGACCCGACGCCGAAGCAGAAAGCGTCGAAGAATAAGGACTACCTCGCCTTCATTCACGAACTGCCTTGCTGTGTGACCGGTCGATACGGCGTCGAGGCCGCGCACCTGTCATTCGCCTCGCCCCGATACGGCCACTATGGCCGCGGCAAAGGCAGCAAGGTGTCCGACCGCTGGGCGTTGCCTCTGCACCAAGCCGAACACCGCCGCCAGCACGGCATGAACGAGGAGCGGTTCTGGTCGTCGATCGGGATCGACCCGCACCTTCTGGCGCTCGTCATCCACGGCATCTGGTCAGACCTCGGCGACGACGCCATTGCGTTCGCGACCGCCATTATCAACCAGACGCTGGCCGACGCCGGCGCACTCCGATCGAGGGACGAGGCATGACGGTTATCACCGATGAAATGAAGCTGGAAGCCACCCGAGCAATTCAGGATTGGCACCTATCGACCAGCGGATTCCCAATGAGCATCGACGAGGCGCTCCTCGTCGCGACCAATGTCGTCGATGCCGCCCTCTCCTCCCGCTTCGCTGAAGCAGACAAGCCGGTGGCCAGTACGCACGAGGAGCGTATCGCTCTGGCGACAGCGCTGACGTGGGACATCAACATCATCACGCCGGATGACGTGCGCGAAATCCTCGCAAGGCTTGCCGGCCTTGGTTTCGAGTTGCGCCGCCTCGCCGCCCCGTTGGCAGACAGCGAACCGGAAAACGTCCCGGATGGAGGACCATCGAAATGACTTGGGCTAGTGGTTTAGACGCGCAATCTCTTTTTCAGCGTCGAGAAGCTCTGCCTCCCAATACTCGAGGTCTTCTTCGGTCGCTGGCAAGGGCAAAGCGTTGGCTGCGTATGCATCCAGCATTGCTCGAGCCGTTTTCAATCGCGAAACGGCGAGATTTCTCAAAAGAGTTAGAACAGAATTGTTCTGGTCGTCCTCAGTCATGCGGTCCACTTCGATTCCGGTTCCCGTCACTCGCTCTGATAGAGGTCAAGGCGGAGCTAAACCCTACTCCCCATCCTCAATCAACCATTGTTTCCACACGGCAAGGCTCGCAAACACCTCAGTCGACGGCCAGTCGGGAGAAGGCTCGTATCGCCAGGTCAGATGCACTTGCGCATACGTCCGATCGGGGACTCGAAACAAGAAATCGTCTCGACCTTGCTTTCGGGCCAAAGCCTGCACCTGGACCCCGTGTAATACATGCGCTTCGCAAAGCTCTCGCCTTAGTTCGTTTTCAATTTGGGTCGCGCTCTCCCTTGAAAGGAAGTGCCAATCGGCCGGCAGATCATTCGTCATGCTCTACAACTAGCCGCAGGGGGTCGGGGAATGCAACTGCGCTCTCCCGCGCGCCGGAACACCTTTGGGTCATCAAACCGGACGAGACGCAGCCATGAAGCTCTATCTCTCGCTGAAGGCAGAATACTTCGAGGCCATCAAAGCCGGGAAGAAGACCGAAGAGTATCGAGAGGCAACCGAGTACTGGACAAACCGGCTCTGCGATCCGTGGTTTGGCGACAGCCTTATTCACAAGGAGTTCGACGGCATCGTTTTGACGCTGGGCTATCCCAAGGCCGGCGATCCTGAGCGCACACTTGAACTTCCGTGGCGCGGGTTCATGCGGAAGACGATCACCCATCCGCATTTCGGTCCCGAGCCCGTCGAAGTGTTCGCGATCGATGTCGCTGCCCTCGTAGCGCAAGGGGATCAGCCATGAGTAGCCTCGATTTATTCTCGAAGGAAACAACGTCCTCGGCGGTCATCTCTAGCTGTGGCGCCTATCGCTACCGCCTTGAACGGCTATGGGATGTCGGCCTGCCAAAGATCGCGTTCCTGATGCTCAACCCTTCCACGGCCGATGCCAACCAAGATGATCCGACCATTCGTCGATGCACCGGGTTTGCGAAGTCGTGGGGATTTGGCGGCCTGATCGTCGGGAATCTGTTCGCCTTACGCTCCACCGATCCGAAGGCGCTTTACGGCCATCCCGATCCTATCGGCCCCGAGAATGACCGGCACTTACTCGCAATAGCTCAGAGCTCCCGCAAGATCATTTGCGCATGGGGTACGCACGGCGCGTTTCGTGACCGTGGCCGGGAAGTAGCAGAACGCTTCGAGTTCTTCCCGCTTGCCGCGCTCAAGGTCACGGCAGACGGTCACCCGGGCCACCCGCTCTATGTCGCTGCCAGCACTCAGCCGAAGGAATACTTCGCGCCAGCCGCCCTCGCAACGCAAGGGGATCGGCCATGAGCACCCTCGATCTATCCAGCAACCCACTCCTCCTCAGTAGCGAGCAGGCAGCCAAGGCCCTGAACGTCTCGACCAAGACCTTGCGCGAATTCGTGAAGGCTGGCGATATAGCCTTTGTGCCGAGGGGAAAAGGCACTACTAAGCCCCGCCTCGGATTTCACATGGACGATATCAACGACTTCATAAAGAGCCGGAGAGACCGCGCGTGTCCGTCTACAAGCATGCCAAAAGTCCGTTCTACCAATACGACTTCCAAATCAACGGTCGTCGCTTTCTCGGATCTACAAAGGCTCGGAATAAGCAAAAAGCCCAAGAGATAGAACGGCAACTGAAGGCACAGGCCAAGAAGGACCTGGCCGACGAAGCGCGGACGGGCAACGTCCCCCTGACGATCGACCTTGCCGCCGGCCGGTATTACACCGAAGTCGGGCAGTACCACGCCTGCAGCGCCGACACCTATCGAGCGCTGGAACGGCTTGTAAGCTTCTTCGGGAAAGATAAGCGGCTGTCCGACATCACCGACGGCAATGTCACCGCGCTCACCACCTGGCGGCGACAGCAGCAGCGATGGGGCAAGAAGGAATACAAAGACAAGCGAGAGATGCCGACGGTATCGCCCGCCACCGTCAATCGCGACACAACCGCAGTTCTCAAGAAGCTTTTCACGCGGGCAAAACTGACGTGGAAGTATCATTTCCCGTCCGAACCGAATTGGAAGACCCACTGGCTGAAAGAAGCCGATGAAAGGGTGCGTGAGCTTCATTTGGAGGAAGGCCATAAACTGGACGAGGCAGTCAGGGCCGACTACGAGCCATGGCTAGAGTTTGCACGCATCACCGGTCTACGTCGCCGAGAAACGCTGATCAGATGGTCCGAGGTGAATTGGTTCGCAAAGCGCATCACCAAGTTGGGCAAAGGAAGCCGGAAGGTTACGACACCGATCACGCCTGAAGTTTGGGCCATCCTCGAGCCCCTAAAGGGCCACCACGATGAATGGGTTTTCACCTACGTCGCCAAACGCAATAGCAAGGGAAAGACCAAGGGCCAACGCTATCCGATCACGTATTCCGGATCGAAGTCCGAATGGCAGCGCACCCGCAAGCGTTCTGGGATCGAGGATTTCCGTTTTCACGACATTCGCCACGATGTCGCGACGAAAGTCCTTCGGGCGACTGGCAACCTTAAGCTAACGCAGAAGGTGCTGAACCACGCGAGCATGAAGACTACGGCTCGTTACGCACACGTACTGGACGAGGAAGTTGCGGACGCATTAGAGAAGGTCGCAAAATCCCGGAAAAAGTCCCGGACCAGCGGAACAGACGTCGCGTAACTCTCTGGAAAATAGGCGCAAAATCGGAAAGCGCGTCCATTCCTTCTAAGCAGGTTGTCGCAGGTTCGAATCCTGCAGGGGTCGCCACCACTTTTCCATCTAGTTGATACTCTTGGTCTTACCTGAAATTGGGTGCGACCAAAGACTGTGCGCCAACTGTTCTCACCTCGCCGCATGCTGTCGGCATAGGGCTAAGCTGGCGCGCCGCCAGGCGAGACAATCGATGAGGCCGACACGGCCGTCCCAATCAGCTGGGCGTCGACTACAGCGCACACGTTATCGAGGCGACCCTACATCGCGTCGCACCGACTCTCGGCTGGCGCTGAGCCGCAGCTGCTCGTTTCCTCATGCTGAACGATCGGGCGCTCAGGGAACTGGTGGCGGGTGCGCGATCCCCTGGTAGTAATCACCTTCACCGGGCCCCATGAACTCATTCGTATAGCGTTCGCGTTCGTCACCCAACGTCCGGGCCGGCGGACGGTAGTAACCGTAAGCGCCGTACATCGGCATCGGCTCCACATACACATTGCCCGTCGGCATGGGATCAACATAGACGCCGCCGGGTGCAGGCTCGTAATAGTAGTTGTCGGCAAAAGCCGGTGCGGTGTTCCCGGCCAAGGTGACGACAAATGCGACGCATGACATTTTCGTAGAAATTCTCATGGCGCTGCTCCTATCTCCGGTCGGGATTCAGTCCCACCTGACGAGATACCAGGCAGCCTCTGCCTGCGGGCTTACGCTGCCTGGTAAGAATAACGCTTGATCGCTGCAACCGTTCCACCAGGCAGTCGGTTTCGACACGCAGTCGGTCGACTTGAAGCCTGGATCGGCGATCCTAGAGCGTTTCCGATTTATGCGGAACCGCACAAACGCTCTATCTCTTTGTTTTTACGCATATCCTGACGGAAAACCCGCTTCGCACTTTTCCTGGAAATGCTCTAGACGAAGCGGCCGAATAAAGGCGACCGACGCACGACCCAATTGCTCCCTGGACGACCTTAGGCTGACTGGGCATGAGGTCGTCCAGTATCAGCGGCAAACCGTGACGAAAGAACGAACGTGAAGCGTTAAGCCGGTCGGGGCAGTCCGGCAGGACCCTGCACGACTGCAACGATGGCTAAGAATGCCACCACCCCGGCTATGCCAATAGCCACAGTCATCCAGATGGACGGCACGACGCCGATCCCGGCCATCGACATGGACATGGCGAGCGGCGCAATCGCCGACATCATCTGTTTGGCCGACGTGGCCCAGCCGAGACGACTGCCGTATCCCTTTGGTCCGAACAGTTCGAGCGGCAATGTCCCGCCGACAATGCTTGTCAGACCGGAGCCTAATCCGAAGCAGATAGCGAACATTACCGCTCCGGCCACCCACGGTGTCGTCATCAGGAGGATCGTCAAACCGATTGGCAGGAGCCCGGTCGCGATAACAGCCAGCCATTTCTGCGACAGTTCACGGCCGAAGAGCAGGTTGATCAAGCGACTTGCGACCTGAGCCGGACCGAACAGCGAGGCTACCAGGAGACCTGCGGCACCAAACCCGAGCGCTGTGTGAGCGGAACCATATGAACCAGGATCGCCGACAGCGCATAGCCTTCGATGGCAAAGCCAAGCAGCATGAGGGAGAATACAAGCGTTCCGTTCGCAAGTGGCCGGTGTTCGCCAACGGCCGCGACGGTACCCCTGGAAGCGAACACCGCAGTCGTCGTCAGCCGCGCCAGCGCCAAATGCACTGGAAGACAGACGAGGAGGTTCAACGCGGCAAAGAGCAGGTAGACTTCTCTCCAAGACAGAAAACCATGCAGCCAGGATGTCAGCGGCCAGAACAGCGAAGAGGCGAAACCAGCGATCAGTGTCAGGTGAACAATCGACTTCTGGGCTTTGTGTCCTCCAGTCTGAACGATAGCCGTGAAGGCAGTGGCATAGAGGACAGCGACAGAGACGATTTCGGTCAGCGCCAGTGCGACAGCGAAGGTGATTGGCCCGGTGGATACCGCCATCAAGACGAGTGTCGCGGAGGCTAACAGCGATCCTGCCGCCATCAATCGCCCCGCACCGATCCGGTCGGCAAGGTAGCCTGAGAGGGGTGCGGCAAGGCTGCCAACGAGCAGAGCCACCGAAAAGGCTCCGAAGACCCATTGCTGCGATTTGCCGATGTCTTCGGCGATTTCTGGCACCAGGATGCTGAAGGCATAATAGAGCGTGCCGTATCCGATAATTTGTGATGCGCCGAGGCCCGCCAGCGCCCATGTAGGAAGCTTCCGTCCTTCCATGATCACGCTCGCTCTTCTTCAACGACCGACGCCGAGCAACCACATCCGGACTTTCCCTCGGATTTGGCGGTCGCGTCGGCGACACAACAGGCATCCGTTTCTAAGGGCGCAGGTCCCCCACAGCATCCGGATGATGTGGCATTCACTGCGAGGTCGACAGAGCACACTCCTGTCTCGGGAAGGACAAGTTCGACCCGTCTGGCGGCGAGATGATCCCCTGCAAGCTCGGCGACCACGGAACGAACCTGTTCGTAGCCGGTCTTCATCAGGAATGTTGGAGCGCGGCCATAGGACTTCGAGCCGACGATGTAGAAATCCTTCTCCGGATGGGCCAATTCATCGACGCTGTGGGGCGGGACGGTACCGCAGGAATGAAGGTTCGGATCGATCAGTGGAGCCAGGGCTGGCGGGGCCTCCACGGCAGGATCGAGATCAATGCGGAGTTCTCGAAGAAACGATAGGTCAGGCCGGAAACCAGTCGTGACCACCACATGGTCGAGCGCCAGTGTGATAGGCTCTCCATTTGACACGGCTTCGACCACCACCCCTTCGCCTTCTGATTTCACACTTCTGGCAGCAAAGGACGTCAGCATTTTGAGGCGACCCTCGTCCATGGCCTTCTTCGCAGCCAACCCGAGGGCACCGCGCTCGGGTAGCTGGTCATTGAGACCGCCGCCAAGAAGGCGAGCTACACCATGGTGACGGAGCGCCCAGAAGATTTCAGTCGCAGGATCACTTTCCTGAAGTTCCAATAAGGCCAAGGCGACATTGATTGCGGAGTGACCACTTCCGACGACCAATGTTCGCTTGCCAACGAAGTCAGCCCGCCTGGTCCCGGCAACATCTGGAATGCCATAGGAGAGCCTGCCGGAGGCAATTTCACCAACAACAGGCAGCCCGTTGATCCCCATCGGGTTCGGTTGCGTCCATGTGCCGGATGCGTCGATAACGGCCTGTGCCTGGACGTCGTGCTCACCCGTTGCATCGTTGTAGCGGACCACGAAGGGCGCAGCCTCACGACCATTTGATGAGACCTTGTCAAACCCCGCACGCGTAATCGCCTTGACCGTAGCACTGAGTTTCAGGTTGTCAGCGATCTGAGGGATAGCAGATAGTGGAAGCAGATAGTTTTGAACGATCTCCCGACCCGTCGGCACACCATCTGCTCGTGGAGCGCTCCAGCCGTGGTCATCGAGCAATCGCCGCGCGGCATCGTCGATGTTGTATTTCCAGGGTGAGAACACGCGGACATGGCCCCAGTCAACAAGTGCTGAGCCGACGGAAGCCCCCCGTTCCAGGATAAGCGGTGTGATGCCTGCCTCGACCAGTCTCGCGGCAGCTGCGAGGCCAACAGGACCAGCACCAATCACTGCCACAGGAAGGTTACTATCTAAAGCCATCTGCATATCCTTTCGTATTTCTGGAAGTTTCGAAATTAGAGTGCGAAAAAAAGCCCTCAGGCTACGGTTTCGTCGGTCTGCTTTGAGCAAGCTGCGTCGGCGCAGCACTCATCGGCAAGGTAGCCAATCAGCGCGTTCATGTGCTTGTAGTTCGCGGTACAAATCAGTGTCGTCGCCTGACGATCCTGGATAACAAGGCCTGTATCGACGAGCCGCTTGAGGTGGTGTGAAAGGGTCGATGCCGGAATTTCCAGCTTCTCCTGCAGCTTCCCGACCGGCAGGCCATCTTCACCGGCACGCACAAGCGCACGGTAAATCTGAAGGCGGGTAACGTTGCCAATCGCTTCGAGCTGCGATGCTGCTTTTTCGATAATCATGGAAATAAGCTATGGCGAAAACCGCCTCCGGTCAAAGAGTATTTCGGCATTTGTGGAAATACGGTGCGCGTAGAAGTATACCGTCAATCTGGGTGCTCGTACCGCCCGCACCGGGCATGATGTTTTTAGTTGTTGGGCTCACGTGCCGTGCCAAGTAGAATCACCCTGTCTACTAAAGCAAGGAACGATGGTGCAGCTTCAATCGACCCTTACCTGTCCGCACTGCGGGCAAACGGCAACGGAAACGATGCCCGTCGACGCTTGCCAGTTTTTCTATGAATGTATCGGATGTGGCACGATGCTCCGGCCAAAAGCTGGTGACTGTTGTGTGTTCTGCTCCTACGGTGACGTACCTTGCCCGCCGGTCCAAGAAGACAGGCAAAATAGAACAGGATCGTGTTGCTCCGCCTCCTGATAGGTCTTCATCCCCTGGTGGAGCTTCGAACAAGGCGTTTGTTCAGATGGCCTTGAGCTGAACCCGCTTCTCCAGCTTCTCCGCATCCTCTTTCCGCTCACTGTAGCGGTCAGTGAGGTACGACGACGCATCTCGGGTAAGCCACGTAAACTTCACCAGCTCTTCGCAGACGTCGACGACGCGGTCGTAGTAGGACGACGGCCTCATCCGGCCATCGCCGTCAAACTCCTGGTAGGCCTTGGCAAATGAAGACTGGTTCGGGATCGTGATCATCCGCATCCAGCGACCGAGAATGCGCATCTGGTTGACCGCATTGAACGACTGGCTGCCGCCGGACACTTCCATGACCGCCAGCGTCTTGCCCTGAGTCGGTCGAACGGAGCCGAGGGAAAGCGGGATCCAGTCAATCTGGGCCTTCATGATGCCGGTCATCGCGCCATGTCGCTCCGGGCTGACCCAGACCTGGCCCTCGGACCACTCGGAAAGGTCGCGCAGTTCTTTCACCTTGGGATGGCTGATCGGCGCTTCATCGGGGAGTGGTAAGCCCTTGGGATCGAACACCTGTACCTCGCAGCCGAAGCGCTCCAGCAGGCGGCGAGCTTCGTGTGCCAGAAGACGGCTGTAGGAGATTTCCCGGAGTGAACCGTACAGGATCAGGATGCGCGGCTTGCGTGTCGAGAACGCGGGATGCAGCGCATCGAGATCGAGCATACACAAGTGTTCACTGGCGGCGGCAGGAAGTGTTTCAGACAATGCGCCGTCCCTTCTCATCGAGGACGCGCTCGCCATCCTCCTTCGTGAACGCACCCTTGTGAGTGTCTGGAAGGATATCGAGGACGAGTTCGGACGGACGGGAAAGACGGGTACCCATCGGCGTGATGACGAACGGACGGTTGATCAGGATCGGGTCCTTCAGCATGGCATCGAGCAACTGATCATCGGTCAGCTCCGGATTATCGAGGCCCAGTTCCGCATAGGGCGTGCCTTTCTCGCGGATCGCCTCACGGACCGTAAGCCCCGCATCGGTGATCGTCTGCGCGAGCCGGTCGCGTGTTGGAGGCGTGTTCACGTAGTCGATGACAGTCGGCTCGATACCCGCGTTGCGGATCATTTCCAGCGTGTTGCGCGACGTGCCGCAGGCCGGGTTGTGATAGATAGTGACGTCCATGATCATGCCCTTTCGGCAACGGCTTTTTCGACGATGGTGTTCTTGGCGACGGCAGTGCCTGCTTCGTACCAGCCCTTCGAGCGGTTCACGATCCAGACGACGGACAGCATCACCGGGACCTCGATGAGGACCCCAACGACGGTTGCCAGCGCAGCACCCGACTGGAAGCCGAACAGGCTGATGGCCGCCGCGACCGCGAGTTCGAAGAAGTTTGATGCCCCAATCAGTGCGGACGGTCCCGCAACGCAATGCTGTTCGCCAGTCATCCGGTTCAAAAGGTATGCCAGGCCGGAATTGAAGTAGACCTGAATCAGGATCGGAACTGCAAGCAGTGCGATAATCGTCGGCTGGGCGGTAATCTGTTCACCCTGGAAGCCGAACAGCAGGACCAAGGTTGCCAGAAGCGCCAAGAGCGACAGAGGCTGCAGCTTGGTGAGAAGCCCATCGAGAGCCCTCGTCGTGCCGTCGGCCATCAACATCTTGCGAAGGACCTGCGAGATCGCCACAGGGATCAGGATGTAGAGCGCGACCGAGATCGTCAGCGTGTCCCAAGGGACCGTGATTGCCGACAGTCCGAGGAGTAGGCCGACAATCGGCGCGAACGCGACAATCATGATGGCGTCGTTGAGTGCGACCTGGGAAAGCGTGAAATGCGGCTCACCCTTTGTCAGGTTCGACCAGACGAAGACCATGGCCGTGCACGGCGCTGCGGCGAGAATGATCAGGCCCGCGATATAGGAGTCGATCTGGTCTTCGGGCAGCCACGAACGAAACAGGTAGCCTACGAACAGCCAACCGAGCAGCGCCATTGAGAACGGCTTGACCGCCCAGTTGATGAACAGGGTGACGCCGATCCCGCGCCAGTAGCTGCCGACCTTAGACAATGATCCGAAGTCGATCCTCAGCAGCATGGGGATAACCATCAACCATATCAGGACGGCGACGGGGATGTTCACCTTGGCGATTTCCGCTGCCCCGACGACCAGGAAGACGCCTGGCATCAGATGACCAAGCGCGATGCCGACAACAATGCAGAGAAACACCCAGACGGTAAGGTAACGTTCAAACGTCGACATCAGCTTGCCTTTTCCTGAGGCTGCGTGGAGCCTTCCATCCTGCCGATCTGGCGCAGGTGCTGTTCGAGGGCGAGCTTGTCGATGGAGGAATGCGGCAGGCTGAGAAACGCCGATATGCGGTTCTTGACGAACCTTGCAGCTTGAGCGAAGGCCTTTTGCACCTCGACTTCTGTCCCTTCGACGACTGCCGGGTCTTCGACACCCCAATGTGCGGTCATGGGATGGCCAATCCACACAGGGCACGCTTCGCCTGCTGCGCTGTCGCAGACGGTGAAGATGAAGTCCATCTGCGGTGCGCCTGGCTCAGCGAAGACGTCCCAGCTTTTCGAGGAAAACCCCGTGGACGGATAACCGAGTGCGTCTAGCTCCCTGATGGCGTGAGGATTGACCTCGCCCTTTGGATTGCTGCCCGCGGAGTAGGCGCGGAAGCTGCCCTTGCCCTCGGCGTTGAGGATGGACTCGGCAAGAATAGAGCGAGCGGAATTGCCCGTGCACAAGAAGAGCACGTTATAAACACGTTCAGACATTGGAGCTGTCCCTAGTGGTGTTGGTCCGACTTTAGAAAAATAAAGCCAGTCATGCGCTCACTCCCACGGGTGGGCAGCACGGCATGAGTTCGGCAATCAAAGGGGTGCAAATCTCCGCATTGCCGCCACAGCAGTCCTTGATCAGGAACAGTGTCAGTTCGCGGAACACATCGAGCTTTGCACGGTAGATGATTGAACGGCTGTGGCGCTCACCGGAGATCAAGCCAGCCTGTGTCAGCGTTTTGAGATGCGCAGACATGGTGTTTTGCGGCACGTCGACGATCTTCGCCAACTCGCCAACGGGCAGCCCGTCAGGCTCATGTTTGACGAGCAGCCGGAACGTGTCCAGACGAGTGCTCTGTGCGAGTGCGCCCAGCGCAGTGATGGCTTCCAAGTTATCCATATATCCAACCTATTGGATATATGGATACGAGTCAACGCGTTCTTCGAACTTTGAGCGCCTAGTACCTCTTAACAAGAATTTCTATGCCGGCACGACAGCCCGGCCTTCCCGACTGGGTCATCCGGTGTCCGACGGCACATAGAAAAACTCAATCAGAGAAACTCGTCCTCACACGCCCACGACAAATCCAAAAACGCGACTATCACAAATACTACTACTTCCCGTAGCAACAATATTCGGCTAGGACGGTTGCGCAACAAATTGCGCTGCCTTTTCCTGGAGTTCCGCTTTGCCTTTGTAAACCCCGGTCTCGCTTGTTTCACCACGTACGCCCGATAGCGATCGTCGCTGTCGGATCGCAACTCAATGCGTTCGTCGAGGTGACGGTTCGAGACCGGAATGGCATTGCCGACCTGTCGCCGCACAATTGCTTGTGCGGATCGAACCATCACCAACAACGCTGCCAGACCGCGTCCCCTGAACGGGTGCTCAAACCGTCGTCTTGATGGACTTCCAATCGGAAGAACCAGACGACATGTCTCACACATACCTGTTCCAGTGGACCATCAAACCCAAAATCGCGCCGCGTCCCTGGCTCGCCTGCAACCGTTGCCGAGCAGCACGTCCATTCGAGCCGAGCGGCAAGACACGGCTCAATGCCAATGGTCGGCGGCTGGATGCCTGGCTGATCTATCGCTGCTGCAGTTGCGACAGCACCTGGAACCGCCCCATCTTCGAACGCCGCCACATCCGCGATATCGATCCGCACACGCTCAACGCGCTTCAGACCAATGACGAAGCCTGGATCGAGAAGGTCTCTTTCGATCTCGACGGGTTGCGCCGGGATGCGGGGCAGATCGAGGAGTTTTCCGAGGTTCATGTGCAAAAGACGATTCTGAACCCGGCCGCCGAATCATCCCCGCCTCTGGAGATCGTTCTTGACCTGGCGATGAAAACATCGCTGCGAACGGAGCGGTTGCTATCCATGGAACTCGGCCTATCACGCAAGCGTATCGCCATACTTGAAGAGGCAGGCCGCCTCTCCACAGCACCATCGGGCAAGAACGCTCTACGGCGACCGGTGAAGGATGAAATGCGCATCACCATCGATCTTGCCGGCGAAGCCGATCGTAATGCAATCCTCAGCCGCGCCGGGCCTTAGCCGAAGATTGGCTGGGGTCTCGGCCCCGATCAAAGCGTGAAGAGCACGATGACGACAGCAAAGAGGGCTCCGTGCCATCGGCGCCCTCTCCTCGCATTCACAATCTTTAGAACTTTACGCCGATGCCGACGGTGAATTGATGCTGGTCGAAATCGACGTTGTAGCCGCCGACATCCTTGTCGCCATAGTCGTTGTAGCGATATTCGGCCCGACCGAACAGGCTGTCGGTGAAGGCGTAGTCGACACCGGCACCGATCGTCCAGCCATTGAAGGTTTCCTTTTCCTTGGAAACCCCAGGCACATCGACAAAGCCGCGCGTAATCGCCCAGCCGCTGGTCGCATAGACAAGTGCCTTGTCGTTGACGACGTAACCCAGACGGCCGCGGACGGAACCGGATACATCGGTTCCGGCTTCCGGAGAGGCGCCGAAGATATCGAAGGTCTTGTCGTTCCAGTTATAGCTGACATCGCCTTCGATACCGTAGACCCAATCGCCTTGTTGGTAGTTGAAGCCGGCGAAGGCACCGAGAAGGCCGCCATTGAAATCCTGTGAAGCGCTTCCGCCCGGCGTACTGAAATCGCCATTAAGCCAGCCGCCACCACCCTGTAGACCGACATAACCGCCGGTCCAGACAAAGGTAGGCGCTGCTTCCACGAGGGGCGCCGGCTCGAGGTTTTCGGTCAGATCGGCGGCCGATGCCGCGGGCGCGAAGGCGGCCGCAGCAATGATTGCAACAAGCACATGCCTGATCATCACAGATGCCTCCTGTTGGTCCGATAGAAAGACTACCAACTTATGTAGGGCGCGTCTGCCGAAAAGGCTCGCTGCAGTGCAAGAATAATGAATTGCGCTTTTAAATCAGCTGGTTGGAAACCGTTAACCGGGCCACGTCGGACACCGTGCCCTGCATCATCAGTTACCGACGATACGAGCGCCTTCCAGCCGATCACCCGGCTTGATGCCGAGCCGTTTGACGGTTCCGGCATTGAGTTCCAGCACATAGGCCACCGGCTCACGCGAATCGATGATCGCCTCGGAAAACGGCACGGCATCCTGATGGATCGTCCGCACAGTACCGCTCTTGTCGATGAACAGCATGTCGAGCGCCAGATAGGTGTTCTTCATCCACATCATCACCCGACGGGTATCACCGAAATCGAACAACATTCCGTGATCGGGTGCCATTGAGCGCCGAAACATCAGCCCCTGCTCCCGCTGATCGGCATCGATGGCAAGCTCGACCGTGAACTCATGGATCTTGTTGTCGGCCGTCACCAGCCGCATCCGGTCGCTGGTGAATTGCGCTTCCGCTAGCGCAAAGGCTGCAAACAGTAGCGCCGACAAAAAAAAGCGCCGTGGCGGCGCTTCTTGCAGAAAAGGTTCGAGCCATCGACATCAGTGCGAACGGCTTGTCGGTGTTGGGCCATCGGGATGGATCTCGGCCGCCATCAAGCCCTTTTCACCGTCGCCGAAGCGCACGAGAACCACTTGGCCGGGGCGCAGTTCCGTCAGACCGAAACGGCGCAACGTTTCCATATGAACGAAGATATCCTCCGTGCCCTCGCCGCGCGTCAAGAAGCCGAAGCCCTTGGTCCGGTTGAACCACTTGACCAAGACACGTTCGAGGCCGCTCGTCGGCGTTACCTGCACGTGGGTTCTGATCGGCGGCAGTTGCGAGGGATGAATGGCCGTCGACTGATCCATCGACAGAATGCGGAAGGCCTGGTAGCCACGGTCGCGCTTCTGGATGAGAGCCACGACGCGGGCCCCTTCGAGCACCGTCTGATAGCCGTCGCGCCGCAGGCAGGTCACGTGCACCAGCACATCCTGCATGCCGTTATCAGGCACGATGAAGCCAAACCCCTTGGCGACATCGAACCATTTGATCACGCCGGTGATTTCGACGAGGTCGAGGGCGTCGCTGCCAAAGTCGTCATCATGCATGACGTCTTTTGAAGATGTCCTATCCGCCATTCTCTCCCAGCCCCTCGTTTACGCGCGACTACCGACTACGGTTAACTGATTCTTATTGACCAGAATAACATCGTCCCGCCGCTGGTGCGCAAGACCCTCGGCGTATTTTGGCCTGGATCCAATGTAGGGACGCAGCCTTGCCTCTGGCTTGCTGGCAGATAAGTATACGCCATCTTCTTCGAAACAGGGACATTGCAATGCGTTATCTGCACACGATGGTTCGCGTCAAAAATCTGGACGAGGCCTTGAACTTCTATTGCACGCTTTTCGGCCTCAGCGAAATCCGTCGCTACGAGAACGAGAAGGGCCGCTTCACGCTTGTCTTCCTGGCCGCCCCAGGCGATCTCGACCGGGCAAAGGGCGAACTCTCGCCGTGCCTCGAACTCACCTACAATTGGGACAGCGAAGATTATACAGGCGGTCGCAACTTCGGTCACCTGGCCTATGAGGTGGATGACATTTATGGCTTCTGCCAGCACCTGATGGACAACGGCGTAACCATTAACCGCCCGCCACGCGATGGGCACATGGCCTTTGTGCGCTCACCCGACGGTATTTCGATCGAGATCCTGCAGAAGGGCGAGAACCTGGCGGCGCAGGAGCCCTGGGCGTCCATGGCCAACACCGGCGCCTGGTAAGCCTCGCGCAATTCTGGCCGCCGATGATTGACGTCTGCAGCCGGGAGTTTCGGCTTGGCACAGTCGAGTCGCGGATCCGTTGAATTGACGAATGATCCGGGGCCCGGCATCGACACCGGGCCTTCGCATGCTTGGCGCATGTGGGCTCAAGGTTAGCGCCAGTTTACAAATCACGTATCGTTCAGTAACTTTCCGCGCGAAACGTTGATACGGGGTTCTATCCGCGATGTCTCGTGGCGACGCCCCTAACTGTATTTGGCCTAATCCTTCCCGCGGCGATCCGATTGGTCGCCGCGCGAAATTCGTGTTTGTTTGTTCTGGGCGATGTTTCGGAACTGAGACTTAATGCATGGAAAGGCGACGATCTCGCCGATCATGCACGGAGAGCGGGGATAGGACGTTGCAACATCGGGAAACAAGGGGAGCGCTGCTGGCAACTTTCAGCCGCGCAGCCGCGATATCCGTTTCGCTGTTCGCGTTGAGCGGCTGCGTGTCTGCCGTCGCTGATAGCGAAGCAGCAAATGCGTTGAAGGTAGAGGAAGCGCAAGACGCTCTGCAGGTCGCCGATTCGCCCCAGACCGGCGCGACCGTTCGCGACGCTCAAGTGTCGGCGGTTGGCAGCAACCCGCAGGCAGCCCAAGGCAATAGCGCTCTCGCGCCGGGTCAGGCCCCCGCGCAACAGGGTGGGCCGCTGACCATGCAGAGCACGGGCCTGCGTGCGGCCTCATCGAGCATCTATGGCCAGGCTCCGGCCGCGGCCGGTCAAGCGGCGATGGCGGGCGCACAGCCGCAGGCGACGGGCTCCGTCCCGGCCACAGGCGCTGCCCAGCCGAGCATGAACGCAACGACGAACAGCCTCTTCAGCGGCAGCCAAGGACAGGGGCAAATCCAGCCTCAGCCTCAGCCTCAGCCGCAACCCCAGCCGATCATCCAGCCGCAGCAAGGCGCATCGAATGAGACTTCCGGCGCCCCGTCCGATACAGCAGTGATGGCCTATGCCGCCCCGGAAGGCGCTACTCTTCCCGCCTCGGTACCGCTGCCCTTGAGCGCGCAAGCCGCCCTCGGCGGCAAGACATCGCGCGTGCTTCAGCCCGTACAAGCTGTTGAGCAGGCGCAGGCGGCAACAGACGTGGCGACCCAGGCCGCCACGGCCACGCCGAACGCCAAGGCCAGCGAAAGCGGCTCCAAGGAAGTACCGAAGACCTGGACGCTTGCGAGCCTGTTTGCGGGAAAACGCAAGGAGAAACAGCAGCAGGAAACGGCGCGCGCAGCGCAGCCGGCTGAGAAAAAAAACCATCACCACCAGCAACGCCAGCCAGCCGCAGATGGCCTCGCTCGCCTATCAGGGCCTGCCCGGCGTCAAGATGAGCCCGCTGTTCAGCGTGGCGCATGAAGACCACGCGGCGGACGAAGAGGACGCACCGGTTCAGGTCGCCTCCCTTTCCGGCTTGGCCCGTCTGGCACCAAGCGGCCTTATCCTGCAGACCGAAAAGGTCGAGGCCGGCTGCTTCAAGCCGGAGCTGATGCAGATGCTCAAACAGGTTGAAACGCATTACGGCCGCCAAGTGATGGTGACTTCGGGCCTGCGCCCGATCAAGGTCAACCGCGCAAAGCAATCCCTCCATACGCGCTGCGAGGCGGCAGACATCCAGGTGAAGGGCGTCAGCAAGTGGGAGTTGGCAGATTTCCTGCGCAGCATTCCCGGGCGCGGTGGCGTTGGAACCTACTGCCACACGGAATCGGTTCATATCGACATCGGCGCCCAGCGCGATTGGAACTGGCGCTGCCGCCGCGGCAAGGGCTGAAGGCAAGCCCTTGTTTCCATGAGCTAATCCGCAGGATCCGTCCATCTTTTCCGGCTTTTGCATTTTTTACAGAAAAATGAAAATTGCCGCTTGCGGTAATCAAATCGCCTGACTATAAGACGCCCACACAGCAAGTGCGCCCTTCGTCTATCGGTTAGGACACCAGATTTTCATTCTGGGAAGAGGGGTTCGACTCCCCTAGGGCGTGCCACTGTGACCCTCCCCTTCAGATGATTTTGTTATTGGTGATCGGCAGTTTCTTGCCGAGAATTCAGCGTGCGCTCGAATATGCGATGCGCACATGCACGCCGAACGGGTGCAGATTTTTCCGTTTCTTTTTCACGGGAAAAGCACACGAATTTTCAGATTCACGCTTGCAGTCTGCAAAGGCGCTGCCTATAAGGCGCCCACACAGCAAGTGCGCCCTTCGTCTATCGGTTAGGACACCAGATTTTCATTCTGGGAAGAGGGGTTCGACTCCCCTAGGGCGTGCCACTGTGATCCCCTCCCCAGCACATTCGTTTCCGTTTTGGCGCCGATTGCATCGACCCATGCCCCTCGGCTTCAGGCATCTGCGCCATGTTCTTAGCCGTTGATTTTTCCTGCATTTTCCCCAGAAAAACCTCAAAAATCCTGACATTAGCGCTTGCAGCCGGCAAAAGCGCTGACTATAAGACGCCCACACAGCAAGTGCGCCCTTCGTCTATCGGTTAGGACACCAGATTTTCATTCTGGGAAGAGGGGTTCGACTCCCCTAGGGCGTGCCACTGTGACCTTCCCCTCGACATTGTTGATGTTCGGCCTGCACGTCTTCGCAGGACCAAAAATAGTCATGCTCCGTCCCGTGGCGCGGAGTACTTCTGCCCCGTCTCTGACGCAGGTTCACAGGAGATGACTGGACTCGATCCCGGCAGATAGTCATGCATTCCAAGCGGCACCGCAGAGCTTGACGGAATATAGATTCAGGCTGCCGGCTACATTGCCTTGGCAGCGTCGCTTACACGCAACTGCACGCGCCGCTGGCCTTGCCAAAGATCGGCCGAAACCGAACCCGCAACATGAATGGATGCGCCACGGCTGGCGAACAGGAAGTCGCCGAGCGGCGTCTCCACGGCCCGAAAGGCGATACCTTCGAGGCGGCTGCCGTCTTGCCCTTCGAGGGTCACCTTGATGTGGTTGGCTCCAACCTGGCGGCAGTCGCGCAGCCGATGCAGGGGGAAGGCGAAGACCGGCTGCGGATGGGCGGAGCCGTAGGGGCCGGCCTGCTCCAGCAGATCGATCAGTTCCAGCGTTGCGCCAGACGCGCCGAGCGCGCCGTCCACCTTCAGCGTCTGCACCGCAACGAGGTCCCGCACGGCTGCTTCAGCCTTCTCCTCAAAGAATTGGCGCAACCGGCCGAGCTTTGCCCGCTCGACCGTCAGGCCTGCGGCCATGGCGTGGCCGCCGCCTTTCACCAACAATCCGCCGTCGACGGCGGCACGAACCATCTTTCCCATGTCGAAACCAGCAATCGACCGACCCGATCCGGTGCCGCGACCATTCGGATCGAAGGCAATGGCAAAGGTCGGGCGACGGAATTTCTCTTTTATTCTCGCCGCGATCAGCCCGACGATACCGGGGTGCCAGTTCTCCCGCGCCGTCACAATGACGGAGGCGCCCTCGCCCGTGCCGTACTCAGCCAGAACCTCGGCCTCGGCCTCGGCCAACATCGCCGCTTCCATCGCCTGCCGCTCGCGGTTGAGCTCGTCGAGCCGTGCCGCAATCGTTTCAGCCGCAGCACTATCGTCCATCGTCAACAGGCGGCTGCCAAGCGCCGCGTCCCCGATGCGCCCGCCCGCATTGATGCGTGGCCCGACCAGAAAGCCGAGATGATATGGCGTCACGGGACCGCCGATCGCCGCCTTGCGCAACAGCGCGGCCAGCCCGACATTGCCCATATGCCGGGCTGCAATCAGCCCCTTGACCACATAGGCGCGATTGAGCCCCTTCAGCGGCACCACATCACAAACGGTTGCGAGTGCCACGAGATCGAGTTGCGCCAGTAGATCGAAAGTCCCAACGCGCGCATCACCAGCGGCGCGCAGCACCCGCACGGCATTGACGAGAACGAGATAGACGACGCCGGCAGCGCAAAGGTGCCCCTGGCCGGAGAGATCGTCCTCGCGGTTGGGATTGACCAGTGCATGGCATGGCGGCAACGTCGAGCCGACCTGGTGATGGTCGATGACGACGACGTCGATACCGCGTTGGGCCGCGACAGCGAGCGATTCATGGCTGGTCGAGCCACAGTCGACGGTGACGATGAGCCTGGCCCCGTTATCGATCAACTGTTCGATCGCCTGTGGGTTGGGGCCATAGCCTTCAAAGATGCGATCGGGGATGTAGATCTCGACCTCGAGCCCGAAATGTTCGAGGAAGCGCGCCATCAGCGCCGAGGATGCAGCGCCATCGACGTCGTAGTCGCCGAAGACCACTACCTTCTCGCGCCTGGATATTGCCAGCGACAGGCGCTCTGCCGCTTTGCGGCAGTCGGTCAAGGTGTCGGGGTCCGGCATCAGCGAGCGAAGCGTCGGGTCGAGGAAGGTCGCGGCATCGTCGAGCGAAACGCCACGGCCGGCCAGCACGCGTCCAATGAGATCGGAATAGCCATGAACCTGGCTGATCGCCAGCGCGCGGTTCTGCCCGGCCTGGTCGAGACGAGAGACCCAGCGCTGACCGCTGATCGATCGCTCGACGCCCAGAAAAGCTCGCTGTATCGGGTCTACCGGTTCTTCCATGCTGTCCACCTGCCTCAATCTCTTCGTTATCAGCGAACAATGCGCGCACGCAAAACCCGGCATGAAAAAGGCCCCACCGACGCCAATGGTCGATGGGGCCCGTTCTCAACAGCTTTGCACCTTGAGCTAGGCTGCCTTCGGCCGCTCGATGCGGATCACCTGCGGCTCGCCGACCAGATAGCCCTCGCTCTTGATCGCGACGATCGCATCGCGCACCGAATGCTCGGCGGTCGCGTGCGTCACCAAAATGATCGTCTGCGGCTCGTCCGATTCCTTCGGGTGCTTGGAATGCTGCATGATCGATTCCAGCGAAATGCCGTTTTCGGCCATGCGCGAAGCAATGCTCGCAAAGACGCCTGTGCGATCGACGACCTTCAGGCGGATGAAGTAGCCGCCTTCGTGGCTCTGGATCTGCGCGCGCTTGTAAGGCAGCAGCGCATTGGTCGGACGACCAAATGCGGGCACATGCTGGGCGCCAGGGCGGCTCTTGGCGATATCGGCGACGTCGCCGAGAACGGCCGACGCCGTCGCGTTGCCGCCGGCACCCGGACCGACCATCAGCAGCTCGCCGAGAATATCGGATTCGATCGCGACCGCATTGGTGACGCCATCGACCTGAGCGATCACCGAATCATAGGGAACCATCGTTGGATGTACGCGCTGCTCGATGCCGCTTTCGGTGCGCTGGGCGACCCCGAGAAGCTTGATCCGGTATCCGAGATCGGCCGCGGCATTGATATCGTCGATGGAGATATTGGTGATGCCTTCGAGATAGATGTCGTCGGCCGCAATCGCCGTGCCGAAGGCAAGGCTCGTCAGGATCGATAGCTTGTGGGCGGTATCGTTGCCTTCGATGTCGAAGGCCGGGTCGGCCTCAGCATAGCCGAGCCTCTGGGCTTCCTTCAGGCAGGCCTCGAAGGACAGACCCTCCTTCTCCATCTTCGTCAGGATGTAGTTGCAGGTGCCGTTCATGATCCCGTAGACGCGCGAGATCGTGTTGCCGGTCATGGATTCGCGCAGCGCCTTGATGACGGGAATGCCGCCAGCAACGGCAGCTTCGTAGTTGAGCAGCGCGCCGTTGTTCTCGGCAATGGCCGCAAGCTCGATGCCATGTGCTGCCAGCAACGCCTTGTTGGCGGTGACGACATGGATACCACGGCCGAGCGCCGTCTTGACCGCAGCATAGGCCGGGTCGCCGGAACCGCCCATCAATTCGATGAAGACATCGATATCGGCATTGGCAGCGAGCGAGACGGCATCGTCGAACCAGGTGGTCTTCGACAGATCGACTCCACGATCCCTGGAGCGGTCACGCGCCGTTACGGCTGTAATTTCGATTGCCCTGCCACATGTCGTTGCCAGCATCTCGTGACGATCCTGGAGGATTCGCA
This sequence comes from Ensifer sp. 1H6, assembly GCF_001976035.1. Lineage (NCBI taxonomy): Bacteria > Pseudomonadati > Pseudomonadota > Alphaproteobacteria > Hyphomicrobiales > Rhizobiaceae > Ensifer > Ensifer sp. 1H6. Next base: position 26,581 of record NZ_MOAI01000007.1, read on the forward strand.
CGAGCGAGGCACCGACGGTACCCAAGCCCGCAATGCCAATTTTGAGGGCATCTGCCATAGCCATTTCCTAACATGTGAGGGTCCCCGCCAGAACGGCGGGGCCGTTGCGGTAGGGGCGCGCGCCTGGCACGCCCCCGTCTTTTACCGATGCGCGTTGAGCGAGATGACGTTGTGCATCGTCTCGTCAGCCGTGGACAGGAACTTCTTGATATTGCGTGCCGCCTGACGAATGCGGTGCTCGTTTTCGACGAGCGCCAGACGCACATAGTCGTCACCCTGCTCGCCGAAGCCGATGCCCGGCGCTACGGCCACATCGGCCTTCTCTACAAGCAGCTTTGAGAATTCGAGCGATCCGAGATGACGGAACTTCTCCGGGATCTTGGCCCAGGCAAACATCGTGGCTGCCGGCGGCGGCACGTCGAAGCCGGCCTTGCCGAAGCTTTCGACCATCACGTCGCGACGGCGCTTGTAGATGTTGCGGACCTCGGCGATGTCGCTGCCGTCACCGTTAAGTGCCTGGGTGGCGGCAACCTGGATCGGCGTGAACGCACCATAGTCGAGATAAGACTTCACGCGCGTCAGCGCCGCGATCAACCGCTCGTTGCCGACGGCAAAGCCCATGCGCCAACCGGGCATGGAAAACGTCTTCGACATCGAGGTGAACTCGACCGCGATGTCGATCGCGCCCGGCACCTCGAGCACGGATGGTGGCGGCGCATCGTTGAAGTAGATTTCCGAATAGGCCAGATCCGACAAGACGATGATGTCGTGCTTCTTCGCGAATGCCACGACTTCCTTATAGAAATCGAGCGTCGCAACCTGCGCCGTCGGGTTCGACGGGTAATTGAGGATCAGCGCCAGCGGCTTCGGGATCGAATGGCGAACGGCGCGCTCCAGCGGCCCGAAGAATGTGTCGTCCGGCTCGACCGAGATCGAGCGGATGACGCCACCGGCCATCAGAAAGCCGAAGGCATGGATCGGATAGGTCGGATTAGGGCACAGGATCACGTCGCCCGGCGCGGTGATCGCCTGAGCCATGTTGGCAAAGCCTTCCTTGGAGCCAAGGGTGGCGACGACCTGCGTGTCCGGGTTCAGTTTGACGCCGAAGCGGCGGGCGTAATAGGCGGCCTGGGCACGACGCAGCCCGGGAATGCCCTTCGACGACGAATAACGATGCGTGCGCGGGTCCTGAACGGCCTCGCAGAGCTTGTCGACAATCGACTGCGGAGTGGGAAGATCCGGATTGCCCATGCCGAGGTCGATGATGTCAGCACCGGCCGCTCGCGCGCTTGCTTTCAAACGGTTGACCTGTTCGAAAACATAAGGCGGCAAACGCCGGACTTTGTGAAACTCTTCCATCTCCAAACCTCGTTTGGCGCACGTATCCGCCAGCGGTTGGCCGTCGCGAAAACATGCGCTTTGGTGAACGGCCGTCATTGCGGCCATTGAACGCTTTGCGTCCAAATCACCTGAAACGCAAGTGCTAATTCGTGATCTGTTTCAACGTGTCGGAGCCGTGGTCTTCGGCAAGCTTTCGCATTTCCTTCATGCGACGCTGATACTCCGCTTCGGAGATGGAGCCGGATTTGCGCGCGGCACCGAGCGCGGACAGCCGCGCCTGCATATCGGCGGCTTCCTGATTGGTCATCTGCTGCGTTGCCGCAGGCTTCTGACCGTAGACGGAGGGATAATTTTCGAAATCGGTCTTCTGGCTGTTGCAGCCCGCAAGCGTGCCGAGGAGAATGATCCCGGCAACCCAGGTGATGGAGCGCTGTTTTCCGACGGCGAGCATACTGGCAAAGACCTCTGTTTTCGTGGCGCGACGATGCGCTAGCCCTTGTAATCATTTTCGGGCAGAATGTAAAAATACAAAACAAACAAGATGCTGTGGAGGAAACCGGGTGACAGCAGACAGGAATGCCGAAGGCAAGGACGGCTTTGCTGGCTTCGACCCGAAGTCCGTTGAACCCTACATCGTCAAGGATCCCGAAGGCCTCGCGGTCAACCTTGCCCGCGCAATGGAGCAGCTCGGCAAGGCGGCCTCAGCCTGGCTTGCGCCGCGCGAAACCGGCGAAAAATCCGACGTCTTCTCCGAACCTGTCACCGACATGGTCAAAACCCTCTCCAGGGTTTCCGAGTATTGGCTTTCCGATCCACGCCGGACGCTCGAAGCCCAGACCCATCTGATGGGCAGTTTCTTCGAGATGTGGTCTCGAACCTTGCATCGCATGTCCGGTGATGTTGTCGCCACCGATCCCGTGAGCTTGCAGCGCACCGACAAGCGCTTCGCCGACGAGGACTGGGTAAAAAACCCGTTCTTCGATTTCGTCCGGCAGGCCTATTTCATCACGTCGGACTGGGCTGACAAGATGGTGCGCGACGCGGAAGGGCTGGACGACCACACCAAACACAAGGCTGCCTTTTACGTCAGGCAGATTTCGAGTGCGCTCTCTCCGACCAATTTCGTCACCACCAACCCTCAGCTCTACCGGGAAACGGTTGCGACGAGCGGCGCCAATCTCGTCAAGGGCATGCAAATGTTTGCCGAGGACGTGGTGGCCGGTCGCGGCGATCTCAGGATGCGCCAGACCGATACCAGCAAATTCGCGATCGGCGAAAACATCGCGATCACCCCCGGCAAGGTGGTCGCGCAGAGCGACGTCTGCCAGGTGATCCAGTACGAGGCCTCGACGGAAACGGTGCTCAAGCGTCCGCTGTTGATCTGCCCGCCCTGGATCAACAAGTTCTACGTGCTCGACCTCAACCCGCAGAAATCCTACATCAAGTGGGCGGTCGATCAGGGACACACGGTGTTCGTCATCTCCTGGGTCAATCCGGACGAGCGGCATGCGGCCAAGGATTGGGAAGCCTATGCCCGCGAAGGCATCGGCTTTGCGCTCGACACCGTCGAACAGGCGACCGGCGAACGGGACGTGAATGCCATCGGCTATTGCGTCGGTGGAACGCTATTGGCCGCAACACTGGCGCTCCATGCCGCAGAGGGCGACGAGCGCATCCGCTCGGCAACGCTGTTTACCACCCAGGTCGACTTCACTCACGCCGGTGATCTCAAGGTCTTCGTCGACGAAGACCAGATCAGCCAGATGGAAGCCAACATGCGGGTGGCCGGCTATCTCGACGGCTCGAAAATGGCGACCGCGTTCAACATGCTGCGCGCCTCCGAACTGATCTGGCCCTACTTCGTCAACAACTACCTCAAGGGGCAGGAGCCCCTGCCCTTCGACCTGCTCTACTGGAATTCCGATTCGACCCGGATGCCGGCGGCCAACCATTCGTTCTACCTGCGCAACTGCTACCTGGAAAACCGTCTGTCGAAGGGCGAGATGATGCTGGCCGGCAAGCAGGTATCGCTGGGTGACGTCAAGATCCCGATCTACAACCTGGCAACCAAGGAAGACCATATCGCTCCGCCGCGCTCCGTTTTCCTCGGCAGTTCCTCCTTCGGTGGCAAGGTCACATACGTGCTTTCCGGCTCGGGCCACATCGCCGGCGTCGTGAACCCACCGGACAAGGGCAAGTACCAGTTCTGGACCGGCGGTCCTCCCAAGGGAGAGTTCGACGATTGGGTCAAAACGGCCACGGAGACCCCCGGGTCCTGGTGGCCGCACTGGCATCAGTGGATCGAAAAGCTGGACAAGAAGCGCGTGCCCGCGCGCAAGCCCGGCGGCACGCTCAACACGCTGGAAGAGGCGCCCGGCTCCTATGTGCGCGCCCGCGCCTGACCAAAGTGTGAACAGATCTTGATTTTCGATCGGCCACTCGTGCCCGCCACGCTCGTGCAGCGCTACAAACGCTTTCTATTCGACGCTCTCCTCGCCGATGGTACGGCATTGACCGGCTCATGCCCCAACACCGGGTCGATGCGCGGACTGACGACGCCGGGTTCGCGCATCTGGATGTCGGAGCATGATAGCCCGACGCGCAAGTACCGGCAGATGCTCGAAATCGTCGAGGCGGATGGTACGCTGGTCGGCATCAACACCGGCCTGCCCAACCGTCTGGCGGAAGAGGCCATTCGGCTCGGACTTGTCGCCGACCTTCATCTCTACGAGAACCTCGCCCGCGAGCAGAAATACGGGCGCAATTCGCGAATCGACATTCTCTTGAGCGACAGCCTGCGCGGTCTTGCCTATGTCGAGGTGAAGAATGTGCATTTCAGTCGCAACCCTGGCGTGGCCGAGTTTCCCGACAGCCCGACTGCACGTGGCGCCAAGCACCTCGAAGAACTGGGAGACATGGTCGAAGCCGGCCATCGCGCGATCATGGTCTACCTAGTGCAGCGCAGCGATTGCGATCACCTGCAGATCTGCCGCGACTACGACCCTGTATATGCCGCTGCCTTCGATCGTGCCATGACCAGAGGTGTCGAGGCCTATGCGGTGAAATGCCTGGTATCGCCCTCCGAGATAGCACCGATCGGCTTGATCGCAATCGATGAGGCAGGTGCCAGCGCTATTCGCAACTTCGCCTGAGTTACCGATTTGGCACGCACGGCATCGCCAACCCTTAGCAACCTGCAACATTCTACGGATAGGCGCAGGCATTGATCCGCGTTAGGCTTGCCGATCTGCTTAGCGGAAGATCGCGGCTGCGAAATACTGTGCGCTGCGCCCTATATCAGTCCCTCAAGGTGCACGGCAGTGGACGAGGCTGCCCCTGCTGGATTATGAAATTCGACAGGAAACAACTGAAAGTTCTGGAATGGTGACTTACATCGAGGCAGGGTCCGCGCCCTATAAGAACACCGGCGTCATCCGCCTCTACGGACCGGAGGGGTTCGAAGGTATGCGCAAGGCCTGTCAGGTGACGGCGCGTTGCCTCGACGAACTGGTGTCGCGCGTTCGGCCCGGGGTGACGACCGAGGAGATCGACCGCTTCGTCTTCGAGTTCGGCATGGACAACGGCGCGCTTCCGGCAACGCTGAACTACCGCGGCTATACCAAGTCGTCCTGCACCTCGATCAACCACGTTGTCTGCCACGGTATTCCGAACGACAAGCCGCTTCGCGACGGCGATATCGTCAATATCGACGTGACCTATGTGATCGATGGCTGGCACGGCGATTCCAGCCGCATGTATCCGGTCGGCGAGATCAAACGTGCCGCCGAGCGGCTTCTCGACGTGACGCATGAGTGCCTGATGCGCGGCATTGCCGCCGTGCGTCCTGGCGCCCGCACCGGCGCGATCGGCGAAGCCATCCAGGCCTATGCCGAAGCCGAACGGTGCTCGGTCGTACGCGACTTCTGCGGACACGGCGTCGGCCGGCTTTTCCACGACGCTCCCAACATCCTGCATTACGGCCGCGCCAACGAGGGGCCGGAACTGCGCGAAGGCATGATCTTCACCATCGAGCCGATGATCAATCTCGGTCGCCCGCACGTGAAGGTGCTTGCCGATGGCTGGACGGCGGTAACACGCGACCGTTCTCTCTCGGCGCAGTACGAGCATACGGTCGGCGTCACGGCTGATGGCTGCGAGATCTTCACGCTCTCGCCGGCCGGCCTCTTCAAGCCTGACATGGCCGCCATGGGCGCCGCATGAAGAAAAACTCCCGCTCATCCGCAGGCGATGCGACGCAGCCGGCGGACGAACGGTCGTTTTTTGCGGATCTGCAGCCGCAGGACGCGCATGTCTCAGACGCGGCAGCTCAGGCGGTCGAGGCGCACTATCTTGGCCACCGTGATCGGCTGCGAACACGGTATCGCGAGCACGGCGACGCCGCGCTTGCCGACTACGAACTCCTCGAAATGCTGCTGTTCCGGCTTATCCCGCGCAAGGATACCAAGCCGATTGCCAAGGCGCTGCTGACGCGCTTTGGCACGCTTGCCGGTGTATTCGGCGCACCGCTCCCGTTGCTGCAGGAGGTCAAGGGTGTTGGCGAATCGGTCGCGCTCGACCTGAAGCTCGTCTCGACGATCGGGCACCGAACGCTGAAGAGTGACCTGCGCAAGAAGCACATTCTCTCGTCCTGGTCGGCGGTGATCGAATATTGCCACGCGGCTATGGCCTATGAGACCAAGGAGCAATTCCGGATATTATTCCTCGACAAGCGTAATGCGTTGATTGCCGACGAGGTCCAGCAGACGGGCACGATCGACCACACGCCTGTCTATCCGCGCGAGGTCGTCAAGCGCGCACTCGAATTGTCGGCAACCGCGATCATCCTTGCGCATAATCACCCCTCAGGCGACCCCACGCCGTCGCGGGCGGATATCGACATGACCAAGCTGATCGTCGAGACAGCCAAGCCGCTCGGCATTGCGGTGCACGATCACATCATCATCGGCAAGGACGGCCATGTAAGCCTGAAGGGGCTGCGCCTCTTCTAGAGCGTTTCCGATTTGGACGGAATCGCACAAACGCTTTTTTACGCATTTCCTGATGGAAAACCGCTTCGCACTTTTCCTGGAAATGCTCTAGCCGCCGGGCTTTGCAATCAAAGCCATCGGGCGCGGCGGAAGAAGCGATACAGCGTCAGGCAGAGCCCGATGATCACGGCCAGCACCACGAAATAACCGTAGCGGAATTTAAGCTCCGGCATGTCGTCGAAGTTCATCCCGTAGATACCGGCAATTGCCGTCGGCACTGCAAGGATAGCTGCCCAGGAGGCAAGCTTGCGGGAGATCTCCGTCTGCTCGGATTGGCCGATCATCAAGCTGGCTTCAAAGGTGAAGGCCAGAACCTCGCGCAACGCATCGATATCTTCCTGCACGCGGCGGACATGGTCGGTCACATCGCGAAACAGCGGTTGCAGTGCCGCCTCCATGCCGGGCAGATCGATATGCTCGTGCCGCCGGCAGACATCGACCAGCGGCACGGCGGCATTGCGAAGCCTGAGCAGGTTGCGCCGGAGCAGATAGAGCCGTTCGATATCCGCCTTCTCCAGCCGTTGGCGAAGCAGACGATCCTCGAGCCGTTCGACTTCCTCGTGAATGGCCTCGATTACCGGCATGTAATTGTCGACGATGAAATCGAGGATCGAATACAGGATATAGTTCTCACCATGAGCAAGGGCAGCGGGTGACGCTTCGCATCGCTGCCGCACGGCCATATAGGAGGTCGAGGCGCCGTGGCGAACCGAGACGACGTAGCCGCGCCCGACGAAGAGATGCGTTTCGCCGAACGCGATTTCGACTCCGACCATATGAGCGGTGCGGGCAACGACGAAAATCGAATCGCCATAGATCTCAAGTTTAGGACGTTGATGCGCCTTGCAGGCGTCTTCGATCGCCAGGTCATGCAGATCGAACTCGCGCTGCACCTGGCGAAGCAACGCAGCATCCGGTTCATGGAGACCGATCCAGATGACGGCATTCGGGCGGTTTCGCCATTTGCTCGCATCTTCCACCTGAATGTCCTGGATGCGCACGCCGTTTTCGTAGACCGCAGCGGCGATCACGCCCTGCCTGTCCTCCCCATGCGGCGGTTCCGTGGTGCGCGAATAGTCCGAGCTTGGCTCGTTCATCAGGTCGAACGCCATAGAAGACCTCCCATGCCCGCATGAATTCCATGCACCGGTATGCTATTGGGTCATCGAGCATACGCGTATTTCGTCATATTCGCACCCAACAGGTTTCAAAGACGAAAACCACTTCATCAAACTGTGCGATTGACGATATAGACGCATGCGAGCGAGACTTTTCGCAGCGCACAACGATTCTTCCTTTTTTACGGAAATGCCCATGAACCAGTTCGATCTCATCGTCGTCGGAAGCGGACCCGCCGGCCGCCGTGGCGCCATCCAGGCCGCCAAGCTCGGCAAGAAGGTTCTCGTCATCGAACAGGGCAAACGCGTCGGCGGCGTTTCCGTGCACACGGGCACGATCCCGTCGAAGACCCTGCGCGAAACGGCGCTCAATCTCTCGGGTTGGCGCGAACGCGGCTTTTACGGCCGCTCTTACCGCGTCAAGGAGGAGATCAGCGCCGAGGATCTGCGCCAGCGACTGATCATCACCCTCAATCATGAGGTTGAGGTTCTCGAACACCAGTTTGCCCGCAACCGCGTGCAGCAGATGCGCGGCAAGGCAAGTTTCGTCGATCAGACCACGCTTGAAGTGGTCAAGGACGACGGCGAGACTTTGCTCGTTTCGGCGACCAGCATCATGCTTGCCGTCGGCACGAAGCCATTCCGTCCGGACTACATGCCCTTCGACGGCAAGACCGTGCTCGACAGCGACGAGCTGCTCGATATCTCGCAGTTGCCGCGCTCGCTCGTGGTGATCGGCGCCGGCGTCGTCGGCATCGAATATGCGACGATATTCAGTGCGCTAGACACGCAAGTGACGGTGATCGACCCGAAGACGACGATGCTCGACTTCATCGACAAGGAGATTGTCGAGGACTTCACCTATCAATTGCGCGACCGCAACATGAAACTCCATCTCGGGCAGAAGGCGGAAAAGGTCGAACGGCTCGACGATGGTAAGGTTCTGCTGACGCTCGACAACGGCCGCAGGATCGTGACCGACATGGTGCTCTTTGCCGCCGGCCGCATGGGCGCGACCGACACGCTCAATCTTCCGGCCGCCGGGCTCGAAGCCGACAGCCGCGGTCGGCTCAAGGTCAATCCCGAAACCTTCCAGACCTCAGTGCCCAACATCTACGCCGCCGGCGACGTGGTCGGCTTCCCGAGCCTTGCCTCGACTTCGATGGAACAGGGACGCATTGCTGCTCGCGTCGCAGTCGGCGCCATCGCCATGGAGCCGCAAAAATACTTCCCTTACGGCATCTATGCCGTTCCGGAAATCTCCACCTGCGGCCTTTCAGAAGAGGAGGTCAAGGAGCGCGGCATTGCCTATGAATGCGGCATTGCGCGCTTTCGCGAAACCTCGCGCGGCCACATCATGGGGCTCGACTCCGGTCTTTTGAAGATGATCTTTTCGCTAAAGACGCGCCGCCTGCTCGGCGTGCACATCCTCGGTGAAGGCGCGACCGAGCTGGTTCATATCGGCCAGGCCGTGCTGAACCTCAAGGGCACCGTCGAGTACTTTGTCGAGAACACGTTCAACTATCCGACGCTTGCCGAAGCCTACAAGATTGCCGGCCTCGACGCCTGGAACCGCATGGGCGAGATCAAGCCGACGGCTTAAAATGCCGCGAGGCCGGCCAGGTCGGCCCCGAACAAACCGCCGCGAATCAGATAGCCTCGCCGCCCTGACGTCGCCAAATCCGGCCACTTGAGAACGGCATCAAGTGATCGGCCTGGGCTTCGTTTTCACGCATACGGCCCGAATATGCTGCGCATCGTCGGGCCGTGTTTTGGCGAGCGATTGAGCATGGCACTACGCATCCTCTCCCAGAATGCCTGGGGCGGCAAGCTGCATGCGCCGCTGATACCGTATCTTGTCGAAGTCAACGCAGACATCCTGTGTCTGCAGGAGGTCGTGCGCTCTCCGGAGACGAGGTCAGAGTGGCTCCTTTACCGCGATCGCGATGTCGAGCTGCCGCAGCGCGCCAATCTCTTCGACGAGATCTGCGCAGCCCTGCCTGATCATGACGGGTATTTCTGCCCGACGTCGAGAGGCGAGCTTTCCGATGGCGATCGTATGGTCCATTCCGAATTCGGATTGGCGACATTCGTGCGCAAATCCTTTCCCGTCATCGGCCAGGCGCTCGATTTCGTCCATGGCGAGTTTTCGCCCGACGGTTGGGGCGAACATCCGCGCGCCCGAAATGCCCACTGCCTCCGCCTCTTCAACTATGAGCATGGCTTTTCCATAACCATCGCGCAGATGCACGGCCTGCGGACCACGAACGGCAAGGGCGACACGCCGGAGCGGCAGGCGCAGGCGGATGCGCTGGTACAACTTATCGGCCGCATTTGGCCCGGAAACGAAAGGCTCGTCGTCTGCGGCGATTTCAATGTCCTGCCTGAAAGCGCAACCTTTGCGGCGCTCGGCAGTCTCGGCCTGTCCGATCTCGTCACCGGTCGAGGTCACACGGATACACGCACATCGCACTACGGCAAATCAGGGCGTTACGCCGATTACATGCTGGCCACGCCGGATGTCGATGTCATCAGCTTCGACGTTGTCGAACAACCGGAAGTCTCGGATCACCGGGCGTTGCTGCTCGATCTTCGGTAAAGCAAAACGTCTCTGTGCACCCACCACGCACGACAAACATTTCCCCAACAGAAAAGGCCCCGCCGTAAACGGCAGGGCCTCAATTTGTAAGCAATCGAAGAAGTGATTACTCGGCGCTGTCGTCAGCAGCCTTTTTCTTGGCCGGAGCCTTCTTCTTCGGAGCAGCGGCTTCTTCGCCTTCAGCGGCGTCAGCCTTGGCAGCGGCCTTCTTCTTGGCCGGAGCCTTCTTGGCAGCCTTGCCTTCGGTTTCTTCGTCGTCAGCCGTCAGCTCTTCCTTGGAAACCGTCTTGTCGGTTACCGAGATCTCGGAGAGCAGGTGATCGACAACCTTCTCTTCGAACAGCGGAGCGCGCAGCGAAGCGGCGGCACCAGGCGTGTTCTTGAAGTAGTCGAGGATCTGCTTTTCCTGGCCCGGGAACTGGCGGAGCTGTTCGAACAGCGAACGCTGCAGTTCGTCGTCGCTGACCTGAACGCCGGCCTTTTCGCCGATTTCCGAGAGAACGAGGCCGAGGCGAACGCGACGCTCAGCGAGCTTGCGGTATTCGGCGCGTGCTTCTTCTTCGGTGGTTTCTTCGTCAGCGAAGGTCTTGCCGGCCTGCTGCAGATCGGTGTTGATCTGACGCCAGATGTTTTCGAATTCGGCTTCGACGAGGCGCTCCGGCGTATCGAACTGGTAGAGTTCGTCGAGCTGGTCGAGGATCTGACGCTTCACCTTCTGGCGGGTCAGCGAGCCGTACTGGCTCTCGATCTGGCCGCGAACGATTTCCTTCAGCTTGTCAGCCGATTCGAGGCCGAGCTTGGTGGCCAGTTCGTCGTTGATTTCGATGTCCTGGGCCGAAGCAACGTCCTTGACGGTGATGTCGAAGGTGGCTTCCTTGCCAGCGAGGTTCGCTGCCGGGTAATCGGCCGGGAACGTCACGGTGATGGTCTTCTCGTCGCCAGCCTTGACGCCGACGAGCTGCTCTTCGAAGCCCGGGATGAAGCGGTTGGAGCCGAGAACGAGTTCTGCGTCTTCGTCCTTGCCGCCGTCGAAGGCTTCGCCGTCAACCTTGCCGAGGTAGTCGATGGTGACGCGGTCGCCGTTGGCGGCCTTGCCCTTCTTCGATTCGTAGGTGCGAGCGCTTTCAGCGATACGCAGGATCTGCTCGTTGACTTCGTCTTCGGCGATCTCGACGACTTCGCGCGTCACCTTGATGCCGCTGACGTCCTTGAGTTCGATCGCCGGGATGATTTCGTAAGCGACGGTGAACTCGAGGTCAGCCTCAGCGTTGAGGATCTTGTCGGCTTCGGACTCGTCCTCGGTCATCGCGATTTCCGGCTGGGTCGCCGACTTCTCGCCACGGCCCGAAAGGATCTCGGTCGGCTTTTCGCGGACGATCTCGTTGACGAGATCTGCCATGATCGACTTGCCATAGACCTTCTTCAGATGCGCGAACGGCACCTTGCCCGGCCGGAAGCCGTTGATCTTCACACGGTCCTTCACTTCGGCCAGACGCTCGTTCATCCGAGCTTCCATGTCCTTGGCCGGGATAACGACCTTGAGTTCGCGCTTCAGCCCTTGAGCGAGCGTTTCGATAACCTGCATGTTCAAACCTTCATTTCACGTTGACTGTGCTCTTCCCCTTAGAAAGGTCTGGCGAGCACGTGAGCCGATCCATTTGCCGGGAGTGGCTTTACGCAGTTCCGTAACCGTTTTGCAAGCAAAATGGCACTCCAGCCCCCTTCATCATAGCAGAATCCGGACTTTTGGCGCGATGCTTGTCTTGGTGCGGGTAGAGAGACTTGAACTCCCACGCCTTGCGGCACCAGAACCTAAATCTGGCGTGTCTACCAATTTCACCATACCCGCGTTCAGACAATCGCACCGCCTGATCGTATTCCCGCAAGACCAACCAACGGAAATACCGCAGATAGAATGGGCATGCTGAGGTTCAGGGCTTTCCCGAGCGCGGCGTCTCTATATCACTCGTTTTCGCGGGATCAAAGGGAAAATGCGGTTACCCACGACAGATCGATCCGATCCCGCAGCAAGCGGTCAATAGAGCGTCTCTTCGTAGACAGGCGTGCCTTCGACGGCGATCTGCCTTATCTGTGCGCGCCCCGCATTATTGACGCGAACATTGACCGAAAGCGCCTCGGCATTGCGCGCTTGCTCCAGCACCCGGCCCTCGCCCTCCGGAACATAGAATCGCTCGATGCCATATGCGACGTTTATCGATGACGGGTTTTCACTCGACGAAGGGTAATAGGTGAACGGTTGCGATTGAAGCACGACACTGTCATCCGTCGGCGCAAGGGGCTTGAAGGACGCTTGCGCCGCACCCCAGAAGCCGTCCGGTTGTTTTGCCAGACGCACGAAAACCGTCGCTTCCGCCGGCGCCGTCGGCAATCCGTCCTTGAAAAGTGCCGGCGGCAGCCAGGAAATGTCATAGCTCAGGATGACGTAGTCGCCGCGCAGCAGATCCCTCGGATCAACCGGCACGGTCTTCAGCAGGACTTCCTTGCCGTTGCGCAGGATCGAAGCCCGGCTTTCGACCATGTAGCCAAGCGCTGCCGTCTGAAGGACGGCGGCAATCAGCGCGGCGATGAGCGGCGGCAACCAGCGACGCTTTGGCGAGAGACCAGTCATGGCGAAACCTCCTCGCGTCGCGTCCGCATCAGGCGCCCTTCGATCCGGATCACCAGCCAGGCGATCGCCGCCACCAGCAGGCCGGAAATCAGGAAGAAGCCCGAGGTTCCGAGCATTGAGCCCAGCGTCTCGAATGCGAGATAGAGAAGTTCACCAGCAAACGCCGCATAACCGAGGTAACGCACTGCCCCGTTCTGCGCGCCGGCAAGTGCGATCCCAAGCAGAGCGACGATGAGCACGGCCGCGCCGGCGGCCACTTCACTGGTCAAACCGTCAGCTTCAAACTGCAGCACCGAGAAACCGATGAGTGCCAAGGCGAAGGAATAGAATGCGGGCGCGGAGCCGGCTTCAAGCGCGATGGGGCGAAGCGGCGAGCCCGGCATGGCTGCCGCAAGGAAGGCGACAATGCCGCCGCCTGCCAGCGTGCCGGCAAAACCCAAGGACGAGTTCTCGATATAGAGCCAAATCAGCCATCCCGTGACGAGAAGATAGGCGAGGTGCCGCGCGCGACCTGCATCCGTCACACGCACCAGAATGACCACGAGGATGGCGAGCGCCGGGACGAGCCAGGTCTGCCATTCGACGATATCGCCAAGACCGCCCTCCGACAGCAACGTCAGGAAATAGGCCCAGGCCAGCCCGCCGCACACTGTTGTGACAGCCGCCGATCGAAAGGCGAGCGCCGTCACGCAAGCGCCGGCGATCCAGAGCAGGATCGCATCGGCTGCATCACCCGAGAGATGATACATCTGCCCGACCAGGGCAATGCCGGCACCAAACGACATCGCCGCCAGCACCAGAGCCGCCGCGGCCAGGCCGCCATTGCCTCGCCGGAGAAGCAACGCACCGGCAAGATGAAAGCCCCAGATCAAGGCGACAATACCGATCAGGCGGGCAAGACGCGGCAGTGCTTCCCAATTGGCCGCGACAAGCAGCAGGACGGAGGCCGACAGCAGCAGGGCGGCGAGCACCAGCAGAACACGCCCCGCCCGAAAGGTGGATTCGCGACCATCATACTCCGCAAGCATCTGTCGCGCGGAAGCCTCCGGCAGAAGCCCCATGCCAACCCAATGCTTGAAGTCCTTTTCCAGACGACCGCGATACATGCTGCCCCACCTCCTTCGGCGGCCCTGCCCTTGAAGACAAAAACCGAGGCGCTTACCTAATCACGCAATGGCGGAAAAACACAACCATTCGATCGCTCGGACCAGACGTTGGTCCGCCAGGATCTGACGGCTTGCGCAATGCGCATATCTTCCATGCGGATATTGCACTGCACAAATCGATTTAAACACCCTATATTCAAATCATCAGAAGCGAACGAAGGCAAACAGCCAAGCGGACGCTAGCGGCAATGGTCAACCGCCCCGGAGTGCCGGGAAAGACCCGGACGAAAGTTCGATGGAATTCGGAGCGGCGCACTCCTCCTCCCAGCGCCCCTCCGATACGATTGGCAACACTCCTCCTCCCAGTTGCCAATCACCTTCAATGACGCTCGCTGGACCTCCTCCCCCAGCGGGCGTTATTTCTTTTCAGCCCCCCCGTTTTTCATCCATCGCGACCAAGCGAAGCAATTGCACAATATTTGCGCAGATATCTGTCGACTTCACATCGAGGTATGCGCCGCATGCATAGGTGCCATGAGGCAACTGATCTACCCAAATTCGGCAGACTGAAGTACCTTCAACTCATCGATCGGGGCGGCGCACTCCTCCTCCCAGCGCCCCTCGATTTGGATTGGCAGCACTCCTCCTCCCAGTTGCCGATCAGAATAAAACGACGCTCGCTGGATCTCCTCCCCCAGCGGGCGTTGTTTGATTCAGCCATCCTCTTCTCTCTGCAGTCTCTTACGGTTCTGTCGGCATCCGGCAGCACATTGGTGGTATGGCGTCGACATCCCGGCCAGAATGAGACTTGCAATAGCTGCATGGGTGCGATGCAGCATTATCTCTGTAACTTCTGCTAAAATCGATTATATTTCGGGTCATCAGATGACGGCCAGCCGAGAGATAAGCGCTGGCACACGACCCTAGAAAGGATAGGATCATGAACCTCGCACGCTCTTTCAACAATTGGCGCAAGTATCGTCAGACCTGCAACGAACTCGGCCGCATGAGCGACCGGGAACTGAGCGACCTCGGCATCGGCCGCGGCGACATCCAGTACGTTGCACGTCAGGCCATCAAGTAATTCCAGGAGCGCTGCTTCGCGCAGCGCGCCGGACATTACCAACGCCCTCCGGTTCATTCCGGGGGGCGTTTTTCGTTGTCGAAATGCTGCCGCAAAATCACCTTCGCAATTGCGAAAGCGCGTCACCGATCGAGTTCTGCTTATAGCCAAGCAATCGTGCCTGGATTGAAGCTGGGAACCGCGGCGACACCGTCGGGCATCCGCGCAGAAAATAGCGCGATTACAAATCCTTAACGGGCCGCGCACGCACTTTAATCAATCTTTAAGTGATGGCGCGTTTTCGAGCGGGTGCAAATGTTGCCCAGCAATTTGGCGATGCACTGCACAAATGCATAGCAGCTGCATTTTCTTTGCACTCCACCTTCCAATTAGACAAGCGTATAAGAACCTCAACGACGCAGACAGATGGCTGTCGCGACAAACCGATCTTGAGGAAAAAGTCATGAACCCGATTCGTATCGCAAAAAGCTGGATTAACTACCGCCGCACCGTTAGCGAGCTCGGCAACCTGTCGAACCACGCTCTCAATGACATCGGCATCACCCGCTACGATATCCGCAACATCGCATCGCGTTCCTTCCGTTAATCGGAACGAACGACCAGACTTCCAAGACGGTGCCTTCAGGCGCCGTTTTCGTTTGTTCCCGGCGCAACGACGGTTGGAACGACAGGACGAGCATGGTAGGAAGCCGACCATGAGCAAAGACACCTCCTCCCACTCTCCCATTCATGTCATCGGCGGCGGCCTTGCCGGCTCCGAAGCGGCCTGGCAGATCGCCGAGGCCGGCGTTCCGGTCGTGCTGCACGAGATGCGCGGCGTCCGCGGCACCGATGCACATAAGACGGACGGCCTTGCCGAACTCGTCTGTTCCAACTCGTTCCGCTCCGATGATGCGACCAGCAATGCCGTCGGCGTACTCCACGCCGAAATGCGCCTTGCAGGCTCGCTGATCATGAAGGCGGCCGATGCCAACCAGGTTCCGGCCGGCGGCGCGCTTGCCGTCGACCGCGACGGCTTCTCCGACGCCGTCACCGCGGCGATCGACGGCCATCCGCTGATCACCGTGGTACGCGAAGAAATCCGCGGCCTGCCGCCGAAGGAATGGGACCTTGCAGTAATTGCAACCGGTCCGCTGACAGCGCCTGATCTCGCCGAATCGATCCGCCAGGAAACGGGCGCTGATGCGCTTGCCTTCTTCGACGCCATCGCGCCGATCGTCTATACCGAGACGATCGACATGGACATCTGCTGGTACCAATCACGCTATGACAAGGTCGGCCCCGGCGGTACGGGCAAGGACTATATCAACTGCCCGATGAACGAAGAGCAGTACAACGCCTTCATCGACGCACTCGTGGCCGGCGACAAGACCGGCTTCAAGGAGTGGGAAGGCACGCCTTACTTCGATGGCTGCCTGCCGATCGAGGTGATGGCGGAGCGCGGACGCGAGACGCTTCGCTACGGACCGATGAAACCGATGGGGCTCACCAACGCCCACAATCCGACGGTCAAGGCCTATGCCGTCGTCCAGCTTCGTCAGGACAATGCGCTCGGCACGCTCTACAACATGGTCGGTTTCCAGACGAAGCTGAAGTATGGCGCGCAGGCGGAAGTCTTCCGGATGATCCCCGGTCTCGAGAACGCCGAGTTCGCGCGCCTCGGCGGCCTGCACCGCAACACCTATATCAACTCGCCGACCCTGCTCGACGGCACACTAACTCTCAAGTCGCGGCCAGGCCTGCGCTTTGCCGGTCAGATCACTGGCTGCGAGGGTTATGTCGAGAGCGCAAGCATCGGCTTGCTGGCCGGCAGGTTCGCCGCGGCGGAACGCAAGGGTGAAACTTTGGCTGCACCGCCGGCAACGACGGCCTTCGGCGCGCTGCTCAACCACATCACCGGCGGTCACATCGTTTCCGACGACGAGCCGGGCAAACGTTCGTTCCAGCCAATGAACGTCAACTTCGGCCTGTTCCCGCCGCTGGAACCCGGCGCCATCATCAAGCCCGAAGGCGCCAAGCGCTTCCGCGGCAAGGAAAAGGCCGCAGCGAAGAAACAGGCCACGGCCGCCCGAGCGCTCGGCGACTGCGCCGCCTGGCTGAACGGATGCGCCTGAGAGCCAAACATTTCCTCGCAAACCGGATCCACTCCGGTTTGCGAGGGCTTTCCTTTTACAGAACTAAACTGATGTCATGAATGCCCGCAGCGTTTGCTAGCGGAGCGCCGGCTATTCGCTCGCCTGCGCCGAAGACGGCACATTTGCCTCGTCTGCCGTAAACTCGGACTTCGGGCTGAAACTGCCCAACAGCCACAACGATACCTCGGCCGCCTCGGCAGCGTTGTGAAATTCGAACGCGTTGTCGAGATAGGCGAAATCAGGGAAATGGACAATCAGACCGCGGCCGCTGTCCGAACTGTTGACCCGGACTTTTCCCGGCTGAATGACGTGGCAGACATAATGCGTGCCGTGCGACTGGATGAAACCAGCCTTGCCGTCATGCAGCCGCAGAAAAATTGCCTTGCGGTCCGCCGTCGAATGAAGTGCACGGATCGCTTCGTCCGGAAAGGCGCGCCCGAACTCGACCATTGCCGAGCCAGCATCCGGATCGTCCCAATCCCGCTCGGCCCGTGCGTTCATCCACATGTAGAAGGCGCCGGCGAGAATGGCGATGATGATGAAAAGCAGCCAGAGCATCAGACAGGCCCCCTAAGTCGGTAATGAGTCGATAGGGTGTGTTTATACGATGCGAGCCTTGCGCCAATTTGACCAGCCTCGTGCCGTGGCTAGCTGGCCTACAACATGCCGCGCAGGTCTCGGCACCAAAGCGCGCCGCCATCTTTCGCTAACGTTTGACTTCGCTTCAAGCTCTGGTTTTTGTGCAGGTCGTTATAGCAAAGCCATTGAACACATTTGCGCGGCCGGCTTCAAAACCGCTTGCGCCTGCTCGCCCACCACATCCACCACTGCCGCCGCCATTGCGCCGGCCTTATCGGATTGCGCAGCAACTCTGCGCCGACAGCATCCGCGCGATTGAAGATCGGCTCGGCGAGGGCCAGGGGAACGAAGGCGGCGAAATTGTCGGGTGAGATCGTGTCGAGCCGGGCGCGCGCCTTGGCCAGATGATCGCGGCCGAAACCGGCGAAGGCCCGGATCGCCCGCCCGATTGCTTGCCCGTCTTCTCCGGCGAGCAGCGCTTCGCGGTCAAGCCCGGTTGCTCGCAGAAGCTCGGCCGGCAGATAGACCTGGCCGCGGCGGGAATGTTGCGGCAGGAGCAGAAGCAGGCCTGCGACGGTCTGCGCGACGCCGGCATGACCGGCTGCCTCCGCAGACCTTGCGGCGTTCTGCGGATCGAGGACGAGCGACGACAGCTGAATGAGCGCCGAGGCGGTCTCGCCGGCGTAACCTTCGAACGCCGCCCTGTCCTCCATCGGATCATCGTAGAGGTCGAAGATCCGTGCATCGATCATGTTCTGAAATACAGCGATCGGAAGCCGATGCTTACGAATGCACGCGAGCAACGCCCGCGCGAGCGGATGCCCCTCGCCCGTCGCCGCTTCGTTCTCCAACAGCTCCCGCCACCATTGCATTCGGATTTCACCGGGGATGGGCTCGTGCACGAGTTCGCGAATGCGGGCGAGCTCGGCGTTGAAGGCATAGAGCGGAGCGAGTGACGGCTGGCTGGCCACCGGCGCCAGCAGACAGGCGAGGTAACGGTCGCGATCCGTGTCCCTGAGGTCGGTCAGGATCTGGGCATCAATGTCTTGCACGCAAGTCTTCCCCTGGCCGCGATCAGACGGCAATCAGCGCGACGGCGACCGCACGCGCTTCGGCCAGCATCACGTTGTAGGTTCTGACAGCTGCTCCCGTGCTCATCGGATCGGACGAGATGTTCAATGCACGCAGGGCCGTTTTCAGCTCGGCCGGCAGTTGCCGGATATCGAGGCCGGTGCCGACCAACAGCACCTCGATGTCACTCGCTTCGTCCAGCACGCGCTGGAACTTCTCGACCAACAACGGATCGCCTTCAACAACGTCCCACGCATAGACGCCCGATGGCAGCATCAGCACGGAGCCGCGGTGCGACATATCGGCAAAGCGGAAGCCGCCATTGCCATAGGCATCGATCGGGGCGCGCCCCGGAAAATGCGCTTCGCGGATCTCGATACCCTTGGGCATTTCAGACTGAACCCTTTGCCGTTTGCGCCGCTCCGGCGCCCGGGCCGGAGGAATTCTCCCCGCCCTGGAAATGGTCCGTCCGCTTGCGGAAGAGAATGAGGATCGGACCAGCGATATAGATCGAAGAGATCGTGCCGACGATGACGCCAAACAAGAGGGTAACGCTGAAAGAGCGGATAAGACCGCCACCGAAGAGGTAGAGCGCCGCCAGCGCCAGCACCGTCGTCAGCGCCGTCAGGATCGTGCGCGACAGCGTCTGGTTGATCGAGGCGTCGATCAACACCGACAGCGGCATCTTCTTGTAGCGGCCGAGGTTCTCCCGGATACGATCATAGATGACGACCGTATCGTTCAGGGAGTAACCGACGATGGTCAGAACGGCGGCGATGCTGCCGAGATTGAACTCGATGCCGGTTATCACCAGGAAGCCGATCGTCAGCAGCACGTCGTGCAGGGTTGCGATGATGGCGCCGAGCGCGAAACGCCATTCGAAGCGCAGCCACACGTAAAGCAGGATCGCAGCAAAGGAGACCGCAAGCCCAATAGTGCCGGCGCGCGTCAATTCGCCCGAGACAACCGGACCGACGACTTCGACGCGCTTGAACGCATATTCGTCGCTGAGCTCTGCCCGGATGACGCCGATCGCGGTCTGCTCGGCGTTGTCGCCGGCTTCCTGTGACGGCACGCGCACCAGGACATCGTTACCAGAACCCAGATGCTGTACCTGAACTTCGCCGAGGTTCAACTCATCGAGCCGCACGCGCAGATCGGCGATATCGACATTGCCGGCCTTGCTTTCGAGTTCGATGATCGAGCCACCCTTGAAGTCGACCCCCAGATTGAGACCGAGACTTGCGAGCAGCAGTACGGAAGCAACCGACAAGGCGGCCATGACGATGAAGACCGGGTTGCGGATCGCCATGAAGCGGATGTCGAGATCGCTGAAGCGTCCCGTACGAATACCCTTCGGCAGATGCTGCGCCTTCCAGCCGCGCAGCCAGGCCTTGGCGATCCTGCGGGTGATCGTGTAGGCGGTAAACAAGGTCGTGAAGCTGCCGATCGCAAGCGTGACGGCGAAGCCGCGCACGGGACCAGACCCAAGGTAGAAAAGGATCGCACCGGCAATCAGCATCGTTAGATTGGCATCGAAAAGGCTGCTGAACGCGCGCGCAAAGCCCTTGTTGACCGATTGGACCAGCGGTTGACCACCGCGCGCTTCCTCGCGGATGCGCTCATAGATCAAAACGTTGGAATCGACAGCCACGCCGATGGTCAGAATGATTGCGGCAATACCCGGCAATGTCAGCGTCGCACCGGTGAGTGAAAGTGCGGCGATGATCAAAATGAGATTCACGGCCAGAGCCGCGACGGCGAAGATGCCGAAGACGCCGTAGAAGAAAATCATCGAAACAGCGACTGCAACGGCAGCGATGAAGCCGGCCTTGAGGCCGTCACCGATCGCGTCATCGCCCACGCCCGGCCCGACGGTCCGCTCCTCGACGACAGTCAACGTCGCCGGTAGTGGCCCGGTTCTGACGAGGGCTGCGAGATCGGTGGCACCCTCCTCCGGCAGATCGGCGGTAATGATTGCCGTATCGCCCTTGACGGCAGCCGCAAGTGTCGGCGCAGCGACGACCTGGTCGTCGAGAATGATCGCGACTTTCTGGTCGGCGCCCTTTGCCTGAAGTGCGGCAACACGGCCGGTTGCCGCCGGTGTCAGCTTGATCGCGACCGACGCCTCGGCACTTGTCGCGTCGATATCCGGCTGCGCGGCGGTGAAGTCTTCGCCCGACAGCAGCCGGGTCTTCTCGACGAGATAGGGTATCGGCGGATCGTCGAAGGAATAAAGAACTTCGCTGCCGGCCGGCGGCTGCGCTTCAACAGCCTGCTCAACGGGCACGGCGACATTCAGCATCTGGAAGGAAACGCGGGCGCGCTGGCTAAGCAGGTCCTTCAGGCGCTGCGGATCCGCCAGACCCGGCACCTGGACGATAAGCCGATCATCACCCCGGCGCTGGATCAGGGGGTCTGCCACCCCGACTTCGGCAATCCGGCGCCGAACGACGTCCATGGTCTGTGCCAGAGCCTGCGACATCCTGTAGTCGATGCCTTCGTCGCTCAGGCGAAGGCGGATCAAGTCGTCTGCCTCGGCGCTGTCGAAGGCAAGTTCGGTAACTTCGTCGCTGACCAGACCACCAGTTTCCACCGGTGCCATGAGCGGAGCAAGCGCCGCACGCGCTGTCGGCAACTTGGCTCGGTCACGAACCCGCAGCGAGATCAACTGACCTTCGCCCGACAGGCCGAAATAGGCAATGTCGGCATCGCGCAGCGCTTTGCCGACATCATTTGTCACCGCTTCAAGCCGCTCGGCGAGAATGTCCTCGCGCGAGGCCTGCAGCATGAAATGCGAGCCACCCTGGAGGTCGAGCCCCAACGCCACCTGACGGTGCGGAAGCCACGAAGGCAGCGCATCCGCCTGTTCCTTCGTCAGGAAGTTCGGCATCGCGAGCGCGACACCCAAAAGCACTGCCAGCCAAACAAGAGCGCTCTTCAACGGCTTCAGATTGGACATGCCTCAAACGCTCCGTTTCCCGGACACATCCGGTTGTGGCTGGACTTCGATTATTCCTTTACGGGTTCGCCCTTGACGCGAACTTCCGATACGCCGCTGCGAACGACGCGAATCTTGATGCCTTCGGCAATTTCGACTTCCAGCTCGCTATCGTCGACCACCTTCGTCACCTTGCCGACGATGCCGCCGCCGGTCACGACCTGGTCACCGCGACGGATGTTCTTCAGCAGCTCGTCGCGGCGCTTCATCTGTGCACGCTGCGGGCGAATGATGAGGAAATACATAACAACAAAGATCAGCAGGAAGGGCAGAATGGACATAAGGATGTCCGCGCCGCCGGTCGACGGGGCGCCGGCTGTCTGCGCAAAAGCTTCGGTAATGAACATCGATCACTCCTTGAGTTCAAAATATGCGGCGGTTCCTCCGCGCCAAATCGGCCGGAATATAAGGGCGCGCAGCCGCAATGCAAAGCGACGGCACCCGTATCCGTTCCAGTGCCTCTGACATAATTTGGGCAAGAGGAGAACCCCCTCTCCCACCCAGTGCGGCCTTTTCCAGCGCAAACCTGCGTGCTACCCGGTTAAACCGAAGCCAAGTGACTGATTCAGCAAGCGGAGATGGACCGATGAGTGAAACAAAGATCGACGTTCTCATCAAGGAAATGCAGAAGCTTTCCGCGGCGATCGAACGCATCGCCGGCCCCGCTGCCGCTGCCAACGATTGGGACGCGGCAGAGTGCTTCGTCTGGGCGCCGGCAAGCCACCACTTGCAGCCGGTCAAAAGACCGAACCGGATCGAACTGTCGCTGATCACCGGCGTCGACCACGTGCGTGATATCCTGGTCGACAACACGTTGCGCTTTACCGAAGGTTATCCGGCAAACAACGTGCTTCTGTGGGGCGCGCGCGGCATGGGGAAATCCTCGCTGGTCAAATCGGTTCACGCACAGGTCGCACGCGATACGGGCATCGCCGTGAAGCTGGTGGAGGTTCACCGCGAGGATATCGCGACGCTACCGGCGCTGATGGAAATCCTGAAATCCGCGCCGGTGCCGGTGATCGTTTTCTGCGACGACCTTTCCTTCGACCATGACGACACGTCCTACAAGTCGCTCAAAGCCGTGCTCGACGGTGGCGTCGAGGGGCGTCCGACCAACGTATTGCTCTACGCCACGTCCAACCGGCGTCATCTTCTGCCGCGGCACATGATGGAAAACGAGCAATCGACCGCCATCAACCCATCGGAAGCAGTCGAAGAGAAAGTATCATTGTCGGATCGCTTCGGACTGTGGCTCGGCTTCCACAAATGCAGCCAGGAAGATTATCTGGCGATGATCGACGGCTATGCGGCTCACTACGGCCTTGCGGTGGACAAGGATATTCTGCACGCCGATGCGCTGGAATGGTCGACGACGCGGGGAGCAAGGTCCGGCCGCGTCGCCTGGCAGTTCATTCAGGATCTGGCCGGTCGCCTGCGCCACCGGCTGGAAGGCTAAGCCGCCTATTCCAGGAACGTGGCCGGGTTCACGGCGCTGGCGTTCTTGCGCACTTCGAAGTGGACTTGCGGCTGGCTTGCGCGGCCGGTCATACCGGATGCCGCGAGCGTCTGGCCGCGCTGCACCTTCTGGCCGCGCTGGACTTTCAGTTCGGAAGCATTGCCGTAGACGGTGACCGTGCCGTCGTCGTGACGGATGAGAACGGCGTTGCCCAGTTCCTTCAGGCTGCTGCCGGAGTAGATGACCACACCATTTTCAGCTGCCTTGATCGGCGTGCCCTCGGGCACGGAGATGTTGATGCCGTCGTTGCGGTTGCCATCGACATTGGCGCCGTAGCCGGCAACGACCGCGCCGCGTACCGGCCAGCGATACTTGCTGATACCCGTCGACTTCGGCGATTCCTCGTCAACGTCAGGGGTCTTGCTGGCGACTTCGGACACGCTCTGCTTGGCAACGGGAGGCTGGTACTCGGCGGGCTTGCTCTTGTCGAGCGCGGCGACCTGACCTTCGGCTTTCTTGGGCGGAACCGATGCCGTCTTCACCTGGTCGGTCGCTGCGCCCGGCACCTTCAACGTCTGGCCGACACGGATCGATTCTGCCGTCAGGCCGTTGGCCTGCTTGAGGGCGCCGACCGAAACACCCGTTGCCTTGGCGATACGATTGAGGGAATCACCCGGCTTGACGGTGTACGAGCCGTTGCCGCTGCCCTCGCCCGTCGAAGCGACCTTGCCTGCAGCAACATCCGTCTTGCCTGCACTCTTATCGCGGGACTGCGACTGACCGGGCAGGATTGCGACATCGCGCTGATCGGTCGGCAAGGGCGATGGCTGGCGCTTGCTGCCATCCAGATCGGTCATCGTGTTGGACGCGGCAGCCTTCGCGGCACTGCTCGCAACACCGAAGGTCGGGATCACCAGGCGCTGACCGGGCTCGACCTGTCCAGCGGTCTTCAATCCGTTGGCCTTCAGGATTTCCTTTTCAGGAACACCGAAACGCTTGGAGAGAATGGACACACTGTCGCCCTGGCGAACCATGATCGAGGGAGCATTCTGCGTCGTCCAGCCGCTCTTGCTCGCAGTATCGTTGACGGCAGCGGGCAATGCCTGACGCGTGGCCGTGGAGACCTGCTCGACCTGGCGTGCGGCTGGGAACGGTTGCGGATCAATACGCTGGCTGGAGGCCGCCGTCGGATCGGCGAGGGTCGAACGCTGCACGCTCATCGGCGTCGAGGCGGCGCGGGCGCTGGAGACCGGCGTCGACGCCGTATTGACCGGATCGTAGCCACCGTTCGCCGCGGGATAAGGCTGCCCGAGAGCCGAGTTGCGCGTATCGGCCGGAGAGACAACAGCCATCTGGCCGCTGTCGACATCGCCGCGCGGCACCGGCGTGGTATTTCTCTGAATTGAGCTGGTCGTCAGCGTGTCCGATCGCGAAAACAAGCCGTCGAAACGGCTGGCGTCGGAGCTGCACCCTGTGGCAACGCCTGCCAGCAAAACTGCTGCACACAGGCGGATCGTGGACTTTCCAACCTTGGGAGATACAAACTGACGCATGACGCTTACCCACTCCGAACGCAACTCGATGTGGGATGATTAAAGCGTATTAGAGTTACCGCACGGTTAAGGGCGACACCACCAAAGACCTAGTTTGACAGAATGCTAACCATAGACCGGTGCAAAGGCTCGCCTTAGCGGCGCTGCAAACTTAGATCAGTTCGGAATAGAGGCGTTCGATCTCGGAGACGGCACGCCGCTCGGTTGGCTCGCCCTCATAGCTAATGCTTGTCAGATCCCAGGCAAAAATCTGGCGTCCAGCCGGCGCTGCGGGAGCTTCCGACTGCGCAGTCTTGTCTTCCTCGAGAAGCACGCTCACCAGCGTCTGGAACGTCGTCTCTCCATCAAGGCCGCTTGCCTGATCGTATTCGAGCGAGCGTAGCCCGGCGACAGCCGCCTCACGCGTCCCGAAATAGCGCAGGCTATGCTGGTCCTCGGACCGCAGGCCATCATAGTACTCGATGAAGCCCTTGTAGTAGCCACTGTGATCACCGGTCTCCAGGAACTTTCCGAACGCCTGGTATTCCCGCAAGGCCAATTGCGGCGACAGGCGGTTGTTCCACTCGTCGCGCGTCAGGGCCGGTTGGCCGTCGGAGGATCTTCTGTTCTGACTGAGATAAAGCAGCGCATCGGCGGAAAGCGAAATCCGCGGCGTCGGATCGAAGAACGTGGCCTGCATCGCCTGAGCGGCATTTTCATCCTTACCGCCTGCGCCGGATTGCCCCGCCGCACGGCCGGCAAGGTTGCCCAGTCCATCGCCTGATGCCGCGGCCGTCAGCCTGTTCGCAATCTGCATGTGCCGTCTCCGTCAACCGCACGACCAGATCGCCTTTCCGAACCGCATAGAAATTCAGCGACTCGCAAGGCCAAACCTTTCGTGCAGCCGAAGGCGTATGGCGCGAAGCTTGCGCGAAACTGGAGAGATTAGGATTTTGTTAACCAATAGACGGTCGTCGGGGCGATCCGCCCGCCCTCATCACGTGGCCACGACGAGGATCTCTGCGTCGCACTTTTAAAAGAGCCGCCATGCCTACTGCATGTTTTCTTAAATCGCATTCGATTTAAGGATAAAAACATGCAGCAATTCAAAGTGCTACAGCGACCTTTGCGCGTCTAATAAGACGCGCGGCGCTGTAGTGTCCTGAGACGTCACGATCCGTGAGCACGGCTCTGACGAGCCGCGCCATGCTCCAATTCCCCCACATGAATGTGCATGGTTGGGCTCCAAGCCGTAGCGGGACAGCACAGATCACGCAAGTGGGTTGCTAACCTAGAGGTAAGACGCCAGTTGCGGAACGATCGGAAGGTAAGGCGCGTCGAACAGATCCTCACGATCGAAGCGGCTGCCGGTGCGGCTGACACGAACGATGCGACAATGCGTTTCGCTCATCATGATCGGAACGACCAGCGTTCCGCCGGACACGAGATGGTCGGAGAACATGCGCGGCAGGCTGTTGAACGCAGCGGTAATCAAGATGCGATCGAACGTGCCCTCGCCCGGTACTCCGGCACTGCCATCGGCATGGCGGACGATGACATTGCGCACACCCGACTTTTCCAGGCTTTTCTGCGCAGTGGAGACGAGTGTCTGGTAGCGGTCGATTGTCAGCACGCGCTCGGCGATGCGGCCCATCACTGCAGCGGTAAAGCCGCTGCCGGTTCCCACCTCGAGGATGCGCTGCCCGGACTTGAGGTTAAGGCAGTGCAACAGCCGGACGGCGAAGTCATAGCCTTCCATGAACGAGCCGCAGTCGAGTGGGATCGTCCGCTGCGAATGAGCGTCCGCCTGGAACTGCGGCGGCGCGAAATGGCCGCGCTGCGTCTGCTCGACCGCGTTCAGCAGGCCCTGGTTGCTGATGCCTTCGGCGCGCAGCCGCAAGACCATCGC
This sequence comes from Ensifer sp. 1H6, assembly GCF_001976035.1. NCBI lineage: Bacteria > Pseudomonadati > Pseudomonadota > Alphaproteobacteria > Hyphomicrobiales > Rhizobiaceae > Ensifer > Ensifer sp. 1H6. The sequence continues at coordinate 53,189 of NZ_MOAI01000007.1, forward strand.
CGCAAAGCCTTCCTGTTCCGAAACACGTCCGCTCAAGCGACGGTCCCTTCGCTCAAGGCCCGTGCCAGACGGTCCTGCACTGAATAGTCGGTCAGGTCGAGCTTGAGCGGCGTCACCGAGATCCGGTTTTCACGAAGCGCGTGGATATCGGTACCGGCGCGAAAATCACCGAAGCGCTCGCCAAAACGCAGCCAGAAGTAGGGAAAGCCGCGACCGTCGGCACGCTCGTCGATGGAAAGACCGAAGTCGAGCTTGCCTTGCGAAGTCACTTCGGTGCCGGCGACGGCATCGGCGGAGCACTTCGGGAAGTTGAGGTTGAGCAACGTACCATCAGGAAGATCAACTGCCAGCAGGCTGCGGATCAACGCAGGCGCGTGACGCTCGACCACGTCCCAGGCCACCGCCTCGCCGACGACGTGGCTGTAGGCCTGGCTCAACGCCATGGAGCGGATGCCCTGCAGCGTTCCCTCGATCGCACCGGCGACGGTGCCGGAATAGGTGACGTCGTCAGCCATGTTGGCGCCGATATTGACGCCCGATAGGACGAGATCCGGCTTGCTGTCCAGCACCTTGCGCACAGCCATGATCACGCAATCAGTCGGCGTGCCCCTGAGCGCAAAACGCTTCTCGGAGATCTGACGCAAGCGCAGCGGTTCCGACAACGTCAGCGAATGGGCAAGACCGCTCTGATCGGCCTCGGGCGCCACCACCCAGACATCCTCGGAAAGCGTCTTGGCTATCCGCTCGAGGACCGCAAGGCCTTCGGCGTGGATGCCATCGTCGTTTGTCAGCAGGATCCGCATTGCGATTTCTTTCCCGTCAGGCAGCTTTTTCGATACGTTTCTGGCCGCCCATATAGGGAAGCAATACATCCGGCACCGAAACCGAGCCGTCGGCGTTCAGGTAATTTTCGATAACGGCGATCAGGGCGCGGCCGACGGCGACGCCGGAACCGTTCAGCGAGTGAACGAACCTTGTGCCCTTGTCTTCCTTGTTGCGGTAACGCGCATTCATGCGCCGCGCCTGGAAATCGCCGCAGACCGAGCAGGACGAAATCTCGCGATATGTGTCCTGTCCCGGCAACCAGACCTCGAGATCGTAGGTCTTGCGGGCGCCAAAGCCCATGTCGCCGGTGCAAAGCGTCATCACGCGGTAGTGCAGACCCAGACGCTTCAGCACTTCTTCGGCGCAGGCAGTCATGCGCTCATGCTCGGCAACGGACGTCTCGGCATCGGTGATCGACACGAGTTCGACCTTGTTGAACTGGTGCTGGCGCAGCATGCCACGCGTGTCGCGGCCCGAAGAACCGGCCTCCGAACGAAAGGACGGGGTCAACGCGGTAAAGCGCAACGGCAGCTTTTCGCCATCGAGGATCTGCTCGCGCACGATGTTGGTCAATGGCACTTCCGCCGTCGGGATCAACCAGCGATCGTCGGTTGTGCGGAACAGGTCTTCGGCAAATTTCGGCAGTTGGCCGGTGCCGTACATCGCATCGTCACGCACCAATAGCGGCGGCTGTACTTCGGTATAGCCGTGCTCTTGGGTGTGCAGGTCGAGCATGAACTGGCCGAGCGCGCGTTCGAGCCGGGCGAGCTGGCCCTTCAGGATGGTGAAGCGGGATCCGGCAATGCGCGCGGCTCCCTCAAAATCCATCAGCCCGAGCGCCTCGCCGACTTCGAAATGCTCGCGCGGCTGGTGGTTCCAGGTGGGTTTGGCACCGATAACCCGTGTCACGACATTGCCCGCCTCGTCCGAACCAACAGGGACGTCGTCGAGCGGAATATTAGGAAGACGCGACAGGGCGTCGTTCAGTTCGGCTTCGACCTGGCGGCTCTCTTCCTCGAGCGCCGGCATTGAATTCTTCAGTTCGGCAACTTCGGCCTTGAGCTTTTCGGCGAGCTCATTGTTCTTCTGTGCCATGGCCGCGCCGATATCCTTCGACGCCGCGTTGCGGCGCGACTGCATGTCCTGCAGCGACTGAAGGATTGTGCGGCGACGTTCGTCGATGGCGATCAGCGACGCAGACGATGGTTCCGCGCCCCGCTTCGCCAGGGCGGCATCCAGCACATCGGCATTCTCACGGATCCATTTGATATCAAGCATTGTCGTTCCACGCGTTTTGCAGGTCACGGCGCGGAACCGTCGAATGCTCAGCCCTTTGCGGGGCCAACCTCTTCGGAAGTTTCTTCCTGCGACTGGGCAGCCTCACGCTTGAGCGCATCCGCTGCCCGCTGTCTCTCGACGAGTCGCGCCGTATAGATCGAAATTTCGTAGAGAAGGATGGCGGGCAGTGCAAGGCCGATCTGGGAGACTGGGTCCGGCGGTGTCAGGACGGCCGCGACAATGAAGGCAATCACGATCGCGTATTTGCGCTTCTCGGCAAGTCCCTGTGCGCTGACGAAGCCAACGCGGGCCAGAAGCGTGGTGACCACCGGCAGCTGGAACACGAGGCCGAAAGCAAAGACCAGCGACATGATCAGGCTCAGATATTCCGAGACCTTGGGCAGAAGCTGGATTGCAACATGCCCCTCGTCACCGCCCTGCTCCATCGCCAGGAAGAACCACATGACCATCGGCGTGAAGAAGAAATAGACGAGCGCGCCACCGAGCAGGAACAGGAGCGGCGAGGCAATCAGGAACGGCAGGAATGCCGCACGCTCGTTCTTGTAGAGGCCGGGGGCGACGAACTTGTAGATCTGCGACGCGATCACCGGAAAGGCGATCACGAGAGCGCCGAACATCGCCACCTTGATCTGGGTGAAAAAGAACTCCTGCGGAGCAGTGTAGATCAGCTCGACATTGCGTTGATCCATCCCGGCCCAACCGACCGCCCATTTGAACGGCAGCACCAGAAGGTTGAAGAGACCCTTGGCAAAGTAGAAGCAGACGAGAAAGGCGATGAAGAACGCGCCAACGGCCCACATCAGCCGCTTTCTGAGCTCGATCAGATGTTCGATCAGCGGCTGCGGCCGGTCCTCGATATCGCCGCTCATACGTCACCTTTCTTGCGCGTTGCCGCGCGTGTCTTTTGTGTTTTTTCTTTCGGCTGCTCTGCCTCGACCTTGGAAGGCCTCTTTGCAGCCGTCTTGGCGGGTGCAGATTTGGCGGTTGCCGCCTTCGCCGGTGAGGCCTTCTTGGGCGCGGGCGTAGCGTCTGCCTTGGCCTTCGTTACCCGTTTCGGCTTTGCCGCAGGCTCAGAAGCTTCGGCACGCTGCATTTGCCGGCTGGCAGAACCAATCGCCGCGGCCGCAATGCTGTTGGCTGGCTTTGCCTCGGCCGCGCCAACGGCAACCGGTTCCACGGAGGAAACTGGCGGCTCTGCAGCGGATACGGGCGCCTTGTCTGGTGATGCGGCCTTCTGGAGATCGGATTTGATCTCGTTGCCGATCTGGCGCAACGGGTTCATCGCGTCACGTAGCGCATTTGCCGGATTGAGGCTTTGCGCGTCGCTGATCGTTTTACGGACGTCTTCGAGATCCGCCTCACGCAACGCCTCATCGAATTGCTGGCGGAAATCCGACGCCATGCCGCGCAGCTTCGACGTCATGCGGCCAAAGGCGCGCAACATCGGCGGCAAATCCTTCGGTCCGACAACAACGATCAGTACGATGGCAATGACGACTAGCTCGGTCCAGCCGATATCAAGCATTCGATATGTCCTGCAAACCCGTGGTGCGGCCGGCCGGGAGGTAATCCCAGCCTGGCGCTATCGGTGCTCGATCGTTAGCGAACTTCGTCAGACTTGTGATCAACAGTCTTGCCGTCGAGCGGCTTGTCGGCGGAAGCGACGTCGTCGTCGTTCATGCCCTTCTTGAAACTCTTGATGCCCTTGGCAACGTCGCCCATCAGTTCCGGAATCTTGCCGCGACCGAACAACAACAGCACCACGACCAGAACGATCAGCCAGTGCCAGATACTAAAGGAACCCATGCGTTTACTCCCTCTGAGCCTTCCCCGATTTAGGCCCTATTCGCGTGTCAATTTTCAGGCGCGCCACCAGCACAGCCTCTTTTCGCCACAGACCCTAAGATGTCGGAACATCTTTTTCAAACAGCAATATATCCCGCTCGTTAACTGAAAGCATTACATCGCGCAATCCTTGCGGCAATTGGTCCGCGCGGATACGGGCGCGCACGGTTCCATCGCAGCCCGCCACAGCCAGTTCGAGCAGTTCGACAACGCCGATGAAACGGCGCGAGACGATCCGCGCCTGTATGTCGCCTTCGTCCTTGCCGACACGCAGCCCCGAAAGCCGCACGGCCACGGAAAGGCGCTGGCCATCGCGGTACTTGCTGGCATCCACGCCGCCGAGCGGCGTATCGACGCGACCGTTGCGCACCTGGGCGTCGAACACGTTGATTTCCGAAAAGAAACCGGCGGCAAACAGGTCCCGTGGCTCTCGATAAAGCTCGTCGGCGGTGCCGACCTGGACCAGGCGCCCATCCTTGAGCAGAGCGATCCGGTCGGCCATGCGCATCGCTTCCTCGGCATCATGCGTGACGACGATCGCGGTGGCACGCGTCTCTCTGAGGATGGCGAGCGTATCGGCGCGGATCGAATCCTTGAGCCGCGAGTCGAGCCCGGAGAACGGTTCGTCCATCAACAGCACAGCAGGCCGCGGCGCGAGCGCACGGGCGAGCGCCACACGCTGCTGCTCGCCACCCGAAAGCACATGGGGATAACGATCTCCGTAATGCGAAAGACCGACCCGTTCCAGGGCTGCGTCGGCCTGGATCAGCGCTTCTTTCTTCGGAAGCGCCGTCAGCCCAAAGCGAACATTGTCGCGGATCGTCATGTGCGGAAACAGCGCAAAGTCCTGGAACATCAGACCGACACCGCGCTTTTCCGGCGGCAAGAAGACCGACGGGCCAGAAATCTCCTGGCCGTTAAGCAGGAGGCGGCCGGCGCTTTGCATCTCGATGCCGGCGGCGATCCGCAGCAGCGTCGTCTTGCCGGAACCGGAGGGGCCGAGCAGGCAAAGGACCTCGCCGGCCTTGGCCGCCAGGCTGACGCCCTTGATAGTCTCCTTGGAATGGTAGTTGTGGTGGATATCCTCGAATGTCAGGCTCGCCGCGAAAGATACGCCCGCCGTCCGTCGCGTTGCCATGACGGGCCCGTCCTGCGTATCTGAAACCATGCTGCGTATTCCTTGACACCGGTGGCACCGCGGCGACCATGCCGGGTGCAGGCTCGATGGAGAAAGCCGATATCTCCAATCAGGTTTTTTAATCGGCCTCTTCGCCCTTCGGAGTCAAGAGCCCCAGTTCTTCCAGATCGAGCTGGGTGATCGGATCCTCGTTTTCCGCCAGGTCATCTTCGCCGACGGGCACGGGAATATGCAGGTTGGACGGAACGCGGCCGGAGAGAAGCCCCGCTCCCTTCAACTCCTCGATGCCAGGCAGGTCGCGCAGTTCCTCCAGGCCGAAGTGGTCGAGAAAATCGCGTGTCGTTCCGAAGGTGACCGGACGCCCGGGCGTGCGGCGGCGGCCACGGAAGCGGACCCAGCCCGCCTCCATCAGCACATCCAGCGTGCCCTTGGATGTCTGCACACCGCGAATGTCTTCAATTTCGGCGCGGGTAACCGGCTGGTGGTAGGCGATGATCGCCAGAACCTCTAGCGCGGCGCGCGACAACTTGCGAACCTCCTTCTCATCCGTCTGCACGACGAAGGACAGGTCGGCGGCCGTGCGGAACGCCCAGTGATCGGCCACCTGCACCAGATTGACGCCACGGCCTGCATAAAGCGCCTTCAATCGCGCCATGATGCGCGGGACATCGGCACCGCGCGGCAGGCGGGTGGCGATGTAAGCCTCGGAGATTGGCTGCGCGGAGGCAAACACCAGCGCTTCGGCAATTCGCTCGGTTTCCTGCTCCATGCGCGGATCGAACACAAGGCCGTCGTTCTCGCCGTCTTCGTCTGTCACGTCCGGGAGGTATTTCTGCGGCTCAGCCACGGGCTGCCTCCATATCGGCGAGCGTCGCCGCATCGATCGGGTTCGGCCCACGCCGCAGATATATCGGCGCGAACGCTTCTTCCTGGCGGATTTCCAGGCGCCCCTCACGTACCATTTCCAGCGAGGCGGCAAAGGAACTGGCGATGGCCGTCGCCCGCTCCTTCGGCGTCGTCATGTAACGCAACAGGAAGTGATCGAGCGCGGTCCAATCGTCCAGATGGCCGATCATGCGTGCCAGGATCAATCGCGCATCGGCGAGCGACCAGACGTGGCGCTTTTCGATCGTCACTTGCGTGATCGCTGTCCGTTGCCGCAAGCTCGCATACGCGGTCAGCAGATCGTAAAGCGAAGCGTCATAGTCCGACTTCCGCTCGGTGACGATATGCTCCGGCGCACCACGCACGAAAACATCGCGGCCGAGGCGGTTTCGGTTGATCAGCCGGGTGGCGGCCTCGCGCATGGCTTCGAGGCGCTTCAGCCGGAACGCCAGCGCCGATGCCATTTCCTCACCGGAGGGACCATCATCCTTCGCCTGCTGCGGGATCAGCAGCCGCGACTTGAGATAGGCAAGCCAAGCCGCCATGACGAGATAGTCGGCGGCCAGTTCGATGCGGATGCTGCGCGCCCGCTCGACAAAGGCGATGTATTGTTCGGCCAATGCCAGCACCGAGATGCGAGCAAGATCGACCCGCTGGCTGCGAGCAAGATGGAGGAGCAGATCGAGCGGGCCCTCGAAGCCGGCGATGTCGATGACCAGCGCCTCTTCGTGCAATCCGCGCTCCGCAGTCTCGTCCTGCCACAAGGGATCCATCGGCGCTTTCGCCCCGGACCTGCCTTGCTTTTCACCCGCGTTGCTCACGACAGCCTGATCCTTTCCCGCCGGCCGTACCCGTCCTCAAACCGTCGCGAACAGGCTGTTGAATTCGGCACGTAGTTCCTGCTCGTTCGCATTATCAGGCTTGCGGAAGGCGGCCTCTGCGGCCCTTGCCCTGCGCAATGTCTCTCCGGCCAGAACCGGGACGACATCCGCTACAGCCTTCATCTCGTCCATTATGCCATGACAATGCAAGACGAGATCAAGTCCGGCGTCGATGATGTTGCGCGCGCGGGTGGACATGTCGCCGGCCAGCGCATTCATCGAAACGTCGTCGGACATCAACAACCCGTCGAAACCGATATGGCCGCGGATGATCTCACGCACAACCTTGGCCGAGGTCGTTGCCGGATTGTCCGGATCGATCGCCGTGAAGACCATGTGCGCCGACATCGCCATGACCTCGTCCTTCATGGCGATGAAGGGCAGGAAATCGCTCTTGGCAAGCTCGTCGAAGGTTTCGCTGACCACCGGCAGGCTGTGGTGGGAATCGACGAAAGTGCGGCCATGGCCGGGCATATGTTTCATTACCGGCAGCATGCCACCGGACTTAAGGCCTTCCGCCATCGCCCGACCGATCGCCGTGACACTCTGCGGATCGTGTCCATAGGCGCGATTGCCGATCACATCGTGACTGCCGGGAACCGGCACGTCGAGCACCGGCAGGCAATCGACGGTGATGCCGAACCGCATCAGATCGAACGCATGCAGCCGCCCCATCAACCAGGCCGCACGCAAACCGCCCTCGGCATCACGGCGGTAGATCTCGCCGATCGCCGCACCATTCGGATACTGCTGAACAAGCGGCGGCCGGATGCGCTGAACACGTCCGCCTTCCTGGTCGATCAGCACGGGTGCCGCGGGATTGCCGATACTGTCACGTAGCGCCGCGACCAGATCGGAAATCTGCTGTTCCTCGCCAATGTTGCGGCCAAAGAGGATGAAGCCCCAGGGCCGCTCGCCATCAAAGAAGCTGCGCTCTTCGCTCGAAAGAGAAAGACCCTTGCAGCCGGAGATAAATGCTTTTGATTCGCTCATGCAAAAAGCATAATGCGCGGCTTGCCCACAGCGAAGCGAGAATAGCTATCGGTGCGCGTCATGCACAGACTACTGTCACTGAAACGTGAAAGGGCGCGGCATCTCTGCCGCGCCCCTCTGGGGATAATATTGCTGCTGTGACTACTTGGTCACGAGGCAGCTGCCACCAGCGCCCTTGTAGCGCGAGCAAAGCGCATTGGCCTCTTCGCGCGAACCGGCCGGGATGCGGACACGATAGTAGGTGCCCTTACCCGCGATCTCCGCCTTGCGGATATCCACGCCGCGACCACCGATAACGCTTCCGAACTTGTTCGAAAGGCTGTTGTAGGACTTCTTCGCTTCGGCCTCGGAGGGCAGCGACGCCACCTGGATGAAGTAGGTGCCAGCCGGCACTGATGCCGTCGAAACCTGCTGGGTATCCGTTGCAGGGTTGGCGGCGGCCTGCGTTTCCGCCGGACGTGCGCTTGCGCTTTCAGGTACGGCGCCAGCCACGTTGCCAGCCTGCCCGGTCGGGCGGGTCTGAGGCAGCGGTGCCTCAACGCCAGCGGCGTTTACCGTGGCGTCGCTCGCGGCAGCAAGTGCGACCTGGTCGGCACCTGCAAGTGCCTTGCCGGCTGCGCGAAGTTCGGAACCGGCGCCCGTGGCTGTCGCCTGGCCCTCAGTGCCCGACGCCGCAACCTGACCCGAAGCCGTTGCCGGAACCGGCTGGGTGTTGCCAGCAACTTCCGTCGCCGGTTCAGCAACCGGCTCTTCGCGGGCGACGAGCGTGCCGTCCGGCTTGACGATCATCGTGCGTACTTTTCGCGGCGCGACTGCGGGAGCCTTGTCCTCTTCCTGATCAGCCGGCACGGCAGCACCGTCACCAGGCAGAAGGCGGGCAGACTCCTCGTCCGCATTCGGTGAAGCACCCAGAGCATCCGCTTCATCGCTGCCGTCATTCGGCAGGTTTTCCGGTGTCAGCGTCCGCTGGACGACGTCCATCGGTTCCTCGGTCGAGGAGACGAGTGCCTCCTGCCGAGGACCCGTGCCCTGAGCACCGGCAACGCGGTCATAGACGGCCTTGTCCTGGTTCGGCACGGTCTTCCCGCCCTTTTCCTCGGGCACGACCTTTACCGGGGACTTGTCGGCGAGAATGATCTTCGGACCCTCGCCGGACGAAACGGCATCGCTGCCACCCATCCAGGCGTAGACGCCTGCACCACCGAGAATGATGATGCCGGCGACGCTTGCAGCGAGCAGCATTGTGCGCTGCGAGCGGCGACCGGAGCCGTATTCGTTATAAACACCGGCGTCGGCCTGGCCGGACATAGGCTGAGCGCGCTCGGATTCGCGCGGCGTGTTCTGACGTTCGACCATCGAGCGACGGAAGTCTTCTTCCATTGCCTTCTCGAACTCGTCGAAATCATCCATCGGTGCTGCGCCGAGCGATGCGGCCGGCTTGGCTGCCGGCGCGGAGCGTGCAGGTTCACGAGCCTCGACGGGGCGAGCCTGCGTCTCCCTGACGGATGGTGCCGGCGTCCCGAAGAGCTGGGCCATTTCCGCGTCGATATCGAGATCGTAGTCGGCGGGATAAGCGACCGGCTTTTCTGTCTCGATGACCGGCAGTTGCGGTACATCCATATCGGCGATCGGTGCGACGCCGGTATCGGCTTCAGCGATCATCGACGGATCGAACGGCAGAACGCTTTCAACCGGCGGCTCTTCGATTTCTAAGGGCGCAGCTGCGACCGACGGTGCTACGAAGGGCTCTTCATGCTGTACCGGCTCCTGCTCGATAGCGGCGAAAACCGGCTGCTGCACTGCGGCGGCGATATCCTCAGAAGCGTCGAATTCCGGAAGCTCCATTTCCATCGCCACATCCGAGAGCTCCATTTCGAAGTTCTCGATGTCGAAGCTCGGCTCGTTCTCCGGCTCGGTAGCCGGAAGAGCGGGCTCGACGACAGCCTCTGGCGCAACCGCTGCGGCCACCGGTGCGGCGGCTACAGGTGCTGCGGCAGCAGGGATCGACGAGACGATCGGACCAGCAAAGGCGCGCTGCTGGCCGGCACCCGAGGGCGAAGCGACCGGGGTGGCGCGACTGAACGTCGGCGTGAAGGGATAGGGGCTCTTCTTGACAGGTGGCGCAGCCACGACAGCCGGCTCGGCCCGCGCATGAATCGCAGGATGAGTGTGAACTGCAGCGGCGACCAGGCCGGTCGCAGCCGGTACCGGAAACCGCTCGATATCGGCAAGAAGCTCATCGACGGCGTTATCTGTTGTCGGCTCTGCCGCAACCGGAGCGACCTGCTCGATCACTGTCGGTTCGTACGAATAGGCATTGTCCGACGCATAGGCGTTGCTGCCCTCGGCAGCCGGAGCCACTTCGAAGGCTGGCTCGACGGACAGCGAGGCCTGCTCTGTTGCCAGTTGATCGGCGAAATCGGAAACGTCGAACGAAATGTCCTCGACCGGCGCATGCCATTCTTCAGGTGCACCAACGTGCTGTTTGATCGGCGCAATCTCGGCCGTCGGAGAAAGATCGACGTCACCGAGCGAGAGCTCGAGTTCGCGTTCCAGATCGAAGGTCGGCTCGACCGCTTCCGAAACCACGTCGTATCCCGTTACGTCAGTGATCGAAGTGGACGTCGCCTCGGGAACCGCAACGAATTCGGCGTGGCCGCGGTCGACTTCTTCAAGAGCGGCCTCTGGCCATGTCTCTGCGAGTTCGACCGGCTGATACTCCGGTTTAATCGCCGGCGCATCTTCGATTGGCGCCGATTCGGCCACAGCAAACTCGGCTGGCGCAAATTCAAGCACCGGCTCGACCTGCTGAAGCTCTTCTGCGGGCGCAGCTACAGTTTCAACTGGATCGTTGTCCGGCTGAACATCTGCCGCGCGCGGCGCATCATAGGTATCGAACTCTCGAAGGAGCTCTTCCTCGAGATCGAACGTCGGATCTTGCCGGACGGCTTCCTGGTGGCGTTGCAATTCCTGCAACTGCTGGACAGCCGGCCGGGCATCGTAGCCGACGATCCGGGCGAGTTCGGCCAACGGATCATCGTCTGCCAATACATCGAATTCAGCCGGCCCGCTTCGTGCGAATTGTTTGTCTGCCATGCTCTCCACTCACAATTGCCTGCATTCACTTGCCAGTGCATTGTGGGAAAATGGTGACAATACTTATCGCATTTCTTCCGGTGCAGAGGTGCCTGTAATGGACAGGCCCGACTTCAGTACGGAAGCGACAGCATGCACCAGCCCGAGTCTGGCAGTACTTAATTCTCTATTTTTATCGTTAACAAAACGTAATTCCGGATTCTCTTTACCTTTGTTCCAGTGTCCATGGAAGGCAGCGGCAAGATCGTAAAGGTAAAACGCGATGCGATGCGGCTCTTGCGCCAGTGCCGCAGCCTCCACGACGCGCGGATATTCTGCGAGCTTGGCGACCAGCTGCAGCTCCGCCGGATCGACGATCAGGCCATTGATTGCGCCGGCAAAATCGACGGTGGACAGGTCGAGTTCGGGGAAAGCGTCCGCAGCCTGACGGAAGACAGACCGGCAACGCGCATGTGCGTACTGCACGTAGAAGACCGGGTTGTCCTTGGACTGCTCTGTCACCTTCGCAAAATCGAAATCCAACGGCTCGGAGTTCTTCCGGTAGATCATCATGAACCGGACCGGATCGCGTCCGACTTCATCAACGACGTCGCGCAACGTCACGAAGTCACCGGAACGCTTGGACATCTTGACCGGCTCACCCTCGCGATAGAGCTTGACCAACTGGCAAAGCAGTACAGTCAGCTTCGACGCACCGCCAGACACCGCGCGTGCCAGCGCCTCAAGCCGCTTGACGTAACCACCGTGGTCGGCGCCGAGCACATAGATCATTTCGTCGAAGCCGCGGTCAAACTTGTCCTTGAAGTAAGCAACGTCGGCAGCGAAGTAGGTATAACTGCCATCCGACTTGATCAAAGGCCGGTCGATATCGTCGCCGACCTCGGTCGAGCGGAACAGCGTTTGCTCCCGGTCTTCCCAGTCCTCCGGCAGCTGGCCCTTCGGCGGTGGCAGCGTGCCCTTGTAGACGTGGCCCTTGAAGGTCAGGTCGTTGATCGCGGTGCGGATCTTGGCAGCGCCATTGGCATGCAGGGTCCGCTCCGAGAAGAAGACATCATGGGTGACGTTCAGGGCGGCAAGATCCTCGCGGATCATGACCATCATCGCATCAATAGTGCGCTCCTTGACCAGCGGCATCCACTTGTCCTCGGGCATCAGCCGCAGGCTCGTGCCGAACTCGTCGGCCAGCGCCTCGCCGACGGGTACGAGATAATCGCCGGGATAGAGGCCCGACGGGATCTCGCCGATCTCCTCGCCAAGCGCCTGCCGGTAGCGAAGGAAGGCCGAACGCGCCAACACATCGATCTGCGAGCCGGCGTCGTTGATGTAATATTCCTTGGTCACCTCGTAGCCGGCAAAGGCTAGCAGGTTCGCAAGCGCGTCGCCGACGACGGCACCGCGGCAATGGCCGACATGCATTGGCCCGGTCGGATTGGCCGACACGTATTCGACGTTGACCTTGCGGCCGGCACCGGTCGTGCTGCGGCCGTAGTCCGCACCGGTGCGAACCATCGCGGTCAACAGCTTCTGCCAGTAGGAGACGGAAAGCCGCACGTTGATGAAGCCTGGACCGGCAACGGAAACATCGGTGACCTCAGGGTCCTGCTTGAGCTTCTCGACGATCAGATCGGCAAGCGCGCGCGGATTCATGCCCAGCGGTTTGGCAAGCACCATCGCGGCATTGGTCGCGACATCGCCATGGCTGGGGTCGCGCGGCGGCTCGACATTGATACGGGCGAAGTCAAGTTCGGATCGCTTTTCTCGAACGACATCAAGCGTTTCGAGAATATCCTTAATTCTTGATTCGAAGTCCGTGAAGAGATTCATCTGATCCGTCCGCTTTTCCCGACAGAATATGGTCGGTGCAAAACTCAAAAGGAGGCCCGGTTCGGTTGAACCAAAAGCCTCCGGGCGGGGCGTCCCTACCGCAAATCGGGCGTATGGTCAAACAAACGGCGGTGGACACTGATGGCGAAGGTATCCGTCATTCCGGCCAGATAGTCGCCGACATGACGCGCCCGCGCCGGCTCGGCCATACCAGGGATCTGGTCGATCCAATAATGTTCGCGCATCAGCAAAGGGTCGGCCATGAAGGCGCGATAGAGATCGCAAACGATCGACGCAGCTCCTTCGCGCACCCGCATCACCTCGGGATGGCGATAGATCCGCGTCATCAGCAGTCTCTTGATCTGTTTGTCGGTCTCGCCCATCTCGTCCGAGAATGTCGCTATGACCCTACCAGCCTGCCTGACATCCATGGCACTTTCGGGCCTGATATCCCGGAGGCGCGTCTGCGCGACCGCAATCACGTCCTCGACCATCGCCGTGATCTGGCGGCGCATAATCTCATGGGTGAAGCGGCTCGCTTCAAGGCCGGGATAACGATCGCTGACCTCGCGCATCAGGCGGGCGAGAAACGGCACGTCCTCCAGCATCTCGAAGGTCAGGTAGCCGGACCTCAGACCGTCATCGATATCATGGGTGTTGTAGGCGATATCATCGGCGATCGCCGCCACCTGTGCTTCGAGGCTCGCAAAGCTTGCAAGCTCAAGGTCGTGAATAGCGCAATAGTCCAGGATCGGCTGCGGCACCGGGCCGTGGGTGCCCTGCCCGTCAAGGCTCAGAAGCGGCCCATTGTGTTTTACCAGCCCCTCCAGGCTTTCCCAGGTGAGGTTCAGGCCGTCAAACTCGGCGTAGCGCCGCTCGAGTTTGGTGACGATACGCAACGATTGGGCGTTGTGATCGAAGCCGCCATAGGGCTTGAGCATCTCATGCAGCGCATCCTCGCCCGTATGCCCGAACGGCGTGTGGCCGAAATCATGGACGAGCGCCACGCCTTCGGCGAGGTCCTCGTCCAGCTTCAGCGCTCGCGCCAGCGCGCGTGCAATCTGCGCCACCTCGATCGTGTGGGTCAGGCGGGTGCGATAGTGGTCGCCGTCGGCGGCGATGAAGACCTGCGTCTTGTGTTTTAGCCGGCGAAAGGCGGTCGTATGCACGATGCGGTCGCGGTCACGTTGAAAATCGGACCGCGTCGGGCTTGTCGCTTCCGGGTAGAGCCTGCCGCGCGTCGCCCAGGGATTCGACGCGAATGGCGCATGTTCACCGTAACCGAAGCCGAGCGCATTTTTGTCGAACGTCATTTCACACCTGCGTGGTCGCCCCATTGACGGGACATTCAAGCCTTCATACCTATAGTGAAAGCTACGGGAAAGCGTCGACCAAACATCGACCGATTCCGGAAGTCAAAGCAACGGTTTGGCGCTCGACATTAAAAGACATGTCGAAACCGGCCAAGTGCCGAATATGCAATGAAAACGAATCTCTCCGGTTCTTGACCCCGGCAGGAGGCAAATATGACACAGGAAACAGTGACCCTTTCCGACGCGGCCGCCAAGCGGATCGCCACCATTCTGCATTCGGACGGCCATAAGAATGCCATGCGGGTTTCCGTCGAGGGCGGTGGCTGCTCGGGCTTCTCGTACAAATTTGATCTGGTCGACGATGCGAACGACGACGACCTCGTGCTTGAAAAGGACGATGCCAAGGTCCTGATCGACAGCTTGTCGCTCGTCTATATGGGTGGCTCGGAGATCGACTTCATCGACAACCTGCTCGGCCAGTCCTTTCAGATAAAGAATCCGAATGCTGTCGCAAGCTGCGGATGCGGAACGAGTTTTTCCATCTGACCCAAGCGGGCGCATTCCCGTGCGCCGCTCATTGCTACAGATATGGCGATCCCAGCCAGAGCAGGCGGTTTGCCAAGCGCGCAGCTAAAGGCTGGGCATTCAAATCCTTTAGCGTCACCTCTTCCGCAGACTCCGCGATTGCGGCGATGCGGCTGCTGACATCGCGTGCGAAGCCGTCATCGAGCACTTCGAGATCGAATTCGAAGTTGAGGCGTAGCGACCGCGGATCGAGGTTCGTCGAGCCGACATAGGCCCAAGTCTCATCAACGGCGAGCAGCTTGGAGTGATTGAAGGCACCCTTTGCGCGCCAGACGCGGCAATGCCCCTTCAACACCTGATCGAACTGCGCTGTCATGGCGCGGTCGACCAGCAGCAGATTGTTGACCGCGGGCACGACAATATCCACCTCTACGCCACGGCGGGCGGCCGTCACAAGCGCGCTGATCAACTCCCGGTCAGGAAGAAAATAGGGCGACATCAGTCGAATGTTCTTTCGCGCCACCGAGAACGCACCCATCAGCATCTTGTGATTGGTTTCATTCGTTTTGTCGGGCCCCGACGGTACAGCGCGCATCAGAATGCCGGGCGCCTTTGCCGCCGGCGAGGTCGGCTCGATTTTCCACGTGTCACTTGCCAGAAGTTCACCCGTCGAAAACTGCCAATCCTCGGCAGAAACCTGGAAGATGTCGGCAACGACAGGCCCGGTGATGCGGAAATGGGTGTCATAGGCCGCTTCGGGACCGGCGATTTCGGTGGTGAAGCCGGCGCGGATGTTCATGCCGCCGGCAAAGGCGACCTTGCCATCGACGACCAGGATCTTCCGGTGCGTGCGCAGATTGGCATAGGGCAATCTGAGCCCCATGATGATGTTGCCGTTGAAGACGGCCGTGGGCACGCTCGCAGCCTTGAGATAACCGACGATGCTCGGTACGGAGTAGCGTGCGCCCACCGCATCGATCAGCACCCGTACCTCGACCCCTCGCCCACGCGCCGCTATCAATGCATCGGCGAAGCGCAAGCCGAGCGCGTCTCGATCGAAGATGTAACTTTCAAGCAGGATGCTGCGGCGCGCGTGGGTGATCTCATGCAGCATGGCGGTATAGGCCGCATCCCCGCCCTCGAGCATGCTTATGCGGTTGCCTGTGGACATCGCATGCCGCGACACCCGGTCACCGAGGATTTTCATTGCCGAGAATCGTTGGCCGAAACGCGTGCCAATCTCGGCATCGGATACATCGAAGCGCCCGAACTGATCGGGGCCGCGGCCGCGCAGCAACGAGCGTTGCATGCCGATGGACGAGCGGCGGATGCGGTTAATGCCGGCAACACCATAGACGACCGCCCCAACAATCGGTGACAGCAGCACGACGCCGACCCAACCGGCTGCCGCCCGAACATCGTCCTTGGTCATGGCGGCATGGATGGCCGCCGGCACGCCCAAGACGAAAGACAGGAAAACGAGGAAATGCGGCCAATAGTTCTGGATGAGGTCGATCATGTGGGGGACTATAGCCTTCGGCGGGTGGGAATCAATTCAACGGCATGCCCGCATACGGCAAGTGCGTGAAAAGCGCTGCCCGTTATTGATGTACGGGGCCTTTCTCCGCGAAAAGACCGCAGGTATCGGATTTGTCAAACGAATCCCGAGTCGTTACAAGAAGCCGTCCGGAAGGATTCACTGACATGGAAGGGCGTTTCGAGCCATGAAGATTGCCACCTGGAACATCAATGGCGTCAAGGCGCGAATCGACGGCCTGCTGGCGTGGTTGAAAGAATCGAACCCGGACATCGTCTGCCTGCAGGAGATCAAGTCGGTCGATGAAAACTTCCCGCGCCTTGAGATCGAAGCGCTCGGCTATCACGTCGAAACGCACGGCCAGAAAGGCTTCAACGGCGTTGCGCTGCTTTCCAAGCTGAAACCTGACGAAGTCAACCGCGGTCTGCCGGGCGACGACGCGGACGAGCAGGCTCGATTTATCGAAGGCGTCTTCTCCGTCTCCGGCGGCGTCATCCGCGTCTGCTCGCTCTACCTGCCAAATGGCAACCCGGTCGATAGCGAGAAGTACCCTTACAAACTGCGCTGGATGGAGCGCCTTTCCGCCTACGCGCAACGTCGGCTGGAACTGGAAGAGCCGCTCATTCTTGCCGGCGACTACAATGTCATCCCCGAGGAACACGACTGCTGGGACGTCAAGGTCTGGCAGAACGATGCGCTGTTCCTGCCTGAGACACGCCAGGCTTTTCGCCAGTTGCGGAATCTCGGCCTGACTGACGCAGTGCGCTCGACCACGGATGACGTTCCGCTCTACTCATTCTGGGACTATCAGGCCGGATGCTGGCCGAAGAATTTCGGGATACGGATCGATCACCTGATGCTATCGCCGGAAGCGGCGGACAGGCTGGTCTCGACGTCGATCGAGAAGCACGTGCGGGCCTGGGAAAAACCATCCGACCACGTACCGGTCGCGGGCTATTTCGCGTTCGAACGTCCGCTTTGAAGCGGAGGTGACGCCAAGGGCAGCGCCTAGTCGTCGTCGCCCTGCGTGTGCATGTTCTGCGACAGGTTGATCGCCTTACGGCGATCATCTTCGGTTGCCAGAGAAAATGCCTGTTCCTGCATCGACTGCAGCCATGGCCGATCCTTCGGCGAACATTGATCGAGTGCCGCGGTCATGTAGGCGAGACCGCGGATGGTCTGACCTTCCTGGAAAATGACATTGCCGAAAACGCCCATGGCGCCGGCATGACCGTTCTTGCGTGCGCGGTTCAGCCACTTCTTGGCCTGCTGGACGTTGACGTTGCCGCCCTCGCCCGAAAGCAACATGCGCGCCAACTGGAACTGCGCCTCCGATACGCCGAAGGTCGATGCAGCCTGAAAGTAAAGCTGACGTGCCTGCGACATGTCGGACTTGATGGGGCTGTCCGGAATACCGCGACGATAGTAGCCGGCAAGCGAGATCAGCGCGTTGACAAAGTAGCCCGTATCCTCGGAGCCAGGTTCGACACCCTGCTGGGCAATCTCGCTGTAAATCTTGAAGGCTTCGAGGTCGTTTTCGGCGACGCCGTCGCCGTAGGCATACATATTGGCAAGCGCCCAGCGGGAGCCGGTATGCCCCTTTTCGGCGGCATAGCGGTAGGCTTCGACCGCTTCGTCCTTGCGGCCGTTCTTGTAGGCGGAGAAGCCGAATTTGAACAGGGCAAACGGACCGGATTCCTTGCTGACACCGGTGCCCGGATCAAAGGCACGTGCCGGACCAGCCGTAGCGCCGCCGACCACCAGCGACACGCCGAGCATCGCAACCTTCAGAGACTTCAGTTCACCCGCAAGCATCACAGTCTAATTCTTCCGTTCCAGCCGGCCACGCCGAACTCATCACCGCTGCAAACACAAACGCCTGAATGACTCTTTGCCATTCACTTGTTCACCGAAACCGCCGAAAACACCGGCTCACTCAGTCCAGAATGAAACTCCATTGTGTGTAGCCTTACCGAACCATTTCCGCGGAAGTGCGGCAGTTCGTTCAAGACGACACATGACGTCATTTCGTTACAAACATTGCGGGCCCGATCCTCAAGTCGCACGTTTGTCCTTAACATCGCTGCTCCCTGTTTGTGGCGGGAAATGGACATACTGACCTTGAGTCCGACCCTAGCAAACTCTAGCATTAAATGTGTTGCTGAATCGTCACATTGGCGTCGAGCGGAACAGTCACCAACAGATGTCGCTCAAGGCAAAAAGAAAGGCCCGGTGATGAAACCGGGCCTTGCGCGTCCTGATCAATGGAGGATCAGAATTTTACTTTGATCGCTGTCGAAATCGCACCGAAGAAGTCGTTGCCATAGTCGTAGGAAACATCGTCTCCGATGACCTGGCCGTCGAAGTTGACGGCGCCAGAACTGCCGCTCGTCAGGATACCGACAGCACCTGCAAGGCGGAACTCAACATTCTTCGTGGGCGAATAGGCAACACCGGTGCCCAGCGCCCAAGTGTCGGACTGTGTGCCATAGCCATGGCTCGTGCCACGATCCCACGTTAGGCTGACGGCACCGCTCCACTGTTCATTGAACTTGTGACCAACGCCGCCAGAGATCGTCCAGCCGTCGCGATAGAGCAGGTCGAGCGAGGTGCAAGGCTGCTCCAGGGTACCGCCGGAAGGCGGGCAGAACTTGAGAACCTGAAGCTGGCTCCAGTCCGTCCACTTGACCGAACCGAACGCGACCCAGCCAGGTGCAATACCGGATTGAACTTTGAGCTCGAGCGAGTCCGGCATGGAGGCGAACCCGGCCACATCGTAGAAGTTGACCGGCGCCGGTCCGCGCACATTGCGCAGATCGATCGTACCCGCCAGATTATCCAGATCAACGGCACTGTTATAGACCAAGCTTGCGCGTACCGCGTACTCCGGTATTTCGTAGCCGACGCCGGCGCGCCAACCCCAACCGTCACCTTGGAGATCCAGCCTGCCGATGCCGGATTGCAACCCGCCGAATGCCGGCGGCACACCCGTGAAATCCTGTACCAATCTCTCCTTGAAGCCGCCGACCTCTTGGTAAAAGACGCCGCCGATGACGCGGAACTGGCCCTGCCCCATGTCAAACTTGTATGAGCAAGTCGCGGCGTAGTTGTCGCTCTCGACCTTCGTCTCAATGTTGTTGTTGGCGCCGGCCCAATTTACGCCCGGATTTGTATGAGCTCCCCATGGCTGCGAATAGTCAGCCATGCAGTCGACGTCCTCTCCGAAGCGGGCCTTGATGCCCACACGCGGCACCCAATAGCTCTCCGTGTCTTCGACAGAATTGGGACGGGAGTTCAGATTGCCACCGCCAGTACCGGGTCCGGTTCCGTTGAATGGGAAGGCTGCAGACGTCGTATTCGTATCCCTGACGTTCTTCAGTTCGCGCTGCGGGTTGACATAGGTTGTCGTCGCTTCCGCTGCATAGTCCGACGGGTCGAACAGCAGGTCGATATTGTAACCGCCGCGTTCAAGACCGCCAGCGTGCGCCGCCGATGCAACCAGAATTCCGGCCGCCAACGCAAAGACGCCCCGCTTCAAATTCTCATGAGCCATTAAGCTCCTCCCCCTGCATTTCAATCTGCGACAATCCACCTCACGTCGCCTGTGCGAAAAGTATTCTCACGATCGTGTGAAATCGCAAATGCCGCTTTCCAGGGGTATTGTGCTCATGTGCGCCATAAAATTTACGTAAGATTCTCATCATCTGAACACAATCCAAACAATTTGAAATATTTTTGCGCAATACGGGTATTTATCGACTAATGTTAGGATATTTTACCAGCATAACCCGAAAGTGTTACTCAACAACAACAGCATTGGTTTTTGCAGGAAAAAACGCGAATTTGGGTTTGAAAGCGGGGCTCTAACTCCCAGGTCGGTGCGTCAGAAAGCCACTGTTTTGGCCGAACGAATCGGCTTGGCGACACCTCTAGCGATCTCGCCAGAAAATGCGAAATCCGCGACGTTTCCGCCGCGGATGACACAAGATCAGAGCTTGCAGTACCCTCAGCCGGCTTCTGCAACCCGCGCCAAGGCGATGCCGAGGGAGTCCTTCTGCAGATCCAGTTCAACGAGACGTTCACGCTCGGCTTCGACCAGCTCCGGCTTTGCATTGGCGACGAACTTCTCGTTGGCCAGCTTGCTGAGGATACGTTCCCGCTCGACTTCGACCTTGGAGATCGCTTTTTCCAGACGCGATTTTTCGGCCGAGAGATCGATCAGGTTGCCAAGCGGCAGGCAGAACGTTGCCTCCGCAACGACGATCTGCGCGCTGCCGCCCGGCGCCACCGCCACATGGTCGATATGCTCGACGCGCGCCAGGCGACCGATGGCCGAAGCATGCCGCTCTAGCCGCTCGCGCGTCAGTGCGTTGGCTGCGACCACGATGAGTGGTGCGGTCGCTGCCGGCGGGACGTTCATTTCCGAACGGACCGAACGGATGCCGGAAACCAGATCGATCAGCCAGTTGATCTCGTCAGCTGCGGCATCGTCGGCGTAGGAGGCAGACGGCCATTCCGCGTGGCAGAGCAGGCCCGCGCGCTCACGCCCCTCGCCCGCCGTCTGATCCCAGAGCTCTTCGGTCATGAAGGGCATGAAGGGGTGCAGCAGCTTGTAGATCTCATCGAGAACATAGGCGACACAAGCTTGGGATTCGCGTTTTGCCGCTTCATCCTCGCCGCTGAAGACCGGCTTCAGCAGTTCGAGGTACCAGTCGCAGAACTGGTTCCAGACGAACCGATAGAGACTGCCAGCGGCCTCGTTGAACCGGAAGCCTTCGAGCGCTTCGGTGACATCGCGGATCGTCCGTGAGAGCTCGGTCAGGATCCAGCGATTGATCGTCAGCGACGATGCCTCGGGGATGAAGCCGTCACTATTGGTGACGCCGTTCATCTGGGCAAAACGCGTGGCGTTCCAGAGCTTCGTTCCGAAATTGCGGTAGCCGGCAATGCGAGCGGTGTCGAGCTTCACGTCGCGCCCCTGGGCGGCCATGATCGCCAGGGTAAAGCGCAGCGCGTCGGCACCGTATTCGTCCATCAGTTCCAAGGGGTCGATGACGTTGCCCTTGGACTTCGACATCTTCTGCCCATTCTTGTCGCGAACGAGCGCGTGGACATAGACGGTGTGGAACGGCTCGACCGGCGTACCGTCCGCATCCTTCATGAAATGCAGACCCATCATCATCATGCGGGCGACCCAGAAGAAGATGATGTCGAAGCCGGTGACCAAAACATCGGTCTGATAGTATTTTTCGAGTTCCGGCGTTTCGTTCGGCCAGCCGAGCGTCGAGAACGGCCAGAGCGCCGACGAGAACCAGGTGTCCAGCACGTCTTCGTCACGGGTCAGGATCTCGCCCGGCTTGAAGTTTTCAAGCAGGTCTTCGACATAGGCCTTCATTGGACCTTCGTGCGCCAGATAGTGCTGGATCGCGGCGTGCAGCGCCTCTTCCTCGGTCTTCTCTACGAAGACCTGGCCGTCCGGGCCATACCAGGCCGGGATCTGGTGTCCCCACCAGAGTTGGCGCGAGACGCACCAGGGCTGGATGTTCTCCATCCATTCGTAATAGGTCTTCTCCCAGTTCTTCGGGACGAAGTTGGTACGACCTTCCTTGACCGATGCGATCGCGGGCTTCGCCAGCGTCTTCGCATCGACATACCATTGCTCGGTCAGGCGCGGCTCGATCGGCACCCCGCCACGGTCGCCGTGCGGGACCATGTGCTTGTGCGGCTCAATCTTGTCGAGCAGGCCGCCTTCCTCGAAGATCCGAACGATGATCTTGCGCGCTTCGAAACGGTCCTTGCCCTCAAGCTCATCCCAGGCGCCATGCAGGGCCGCGGGGTCGCTGAGGCCCTCGAGGAACTCCTCATTGTCCTTGATGGTGATCCGACCTTCGATGGTCAGGATGTTGATGGCTGCGAGGCCTGCACGTTTGCCGACGTCGAAATCGTTGAAATCGTGCGCGGGCGTAATCTTGACGGCGCCCGTTCCAGCGGTCGGATCGGCATAGTCGTCACCGACAACGGGGATACGGCGGCCGACAATCGGCAGAATGACGTGTTTGCCGATGAGCGGCTTGTAGCGCGCGTCTTCCGGATTGACGGCAATACCGCTGTCGCCAAGCATCGTTTCCGGCCGCGTGGTGGCAACGACCAGGTAGTCGCGAGTTTCCCATTCCGTCGCCTTGCCGTCTTCGTCGAAGGCGACCGGATGCTGATAGGTGACACCCGGCTCGAGTGGATAGCGCAGGTACCAGAGGTTTCCGTTGATTTCGTGCTGCTCGACCTCCAGGTCGGAAATCGCCGTCAGCAGCTTCGGGTCCCAATTGACCAGACGCTTGTCCTTATAGATCAAGCCTTCCTTGTAGAGCGAGACGAACACTTCGAGGACGGCCTCCGACAGACCATCGTCCATGGTGAAGCGCTCGCGCGACCAGTCGCAGGAAGCGCCAAGCCGCTTCAGCTGGTTGAAAATCAACCCGCCGGATTCGGCCTTCCACTCCCAGACCTTCTCGATGAAGGCTTCACGGCCCATCTGGCGGCGGTGCTGCTGTTGTTCCATCAGCTTGCGCTCGACGACCATCTGCGTGGCGATACCGGCATGGTCCATGCCCGGCTGCCACAGCACGTCCTTGCCGCGCATGCGCTCGAACCGTACCAGCACGTCCTGCAGCGTGTTGTTCAGCGCATGGCCCATGTGCAGCGAGCCCGTCACGTTCGGTGGCGGGATCACGATACAGAAGCTGTCGGCGCCGGGCTTTGCTCCCGCACCCGCACGAAACGCGTTTTCTTCGTCCCACTTCTTGGCGATACGTGGGTCGACGGATGCGGAATCGTAGGTCTTATCAAGCATTTTGAAGCCAATTTTGGAGATTGATGTCTATGTCTTGTAAACCGGAACGACCGGTGCAAGTCAACACGAACGCAAAAAGGCCGCGACTGTTCCGCGGCCTCTGTATCGGAAAGGTTCAGATCCTAGCGCCGGGGGCCGCGCGCGACGCGTTCGATCTCTTCACGCACCAGCCGTTCAACCAAGGTCGGTAGGTTGTCGTCCAGCCATTCCTGCAGCATCGGGCGCAGCATTTCTTCGGCAATTTCGTCGAACGACCGCCGCGTGCTGAGGTCGACCGCCTGGGCAAGATTGTCGAAGGACTGAGCGACCTGACGACCAACCTCGGGTGAAAGGATCGCAGGCGCGGCCTTTTCGGTCACGGGCTCTTCGGCAATAACAGCCACCGGTCCGGCCGAAACGGCTACGGGTGCCGGGTCTGCTACCTTCAGCGCTTCAACAGCTACCGCCCGATTGACGGGCTCTTGTACGGCGCTCACCGAGAGACGATCAACCGGCGCCGGCGGCGCGGACACTGCTGCCATACGTGACGTGATGACCGGACTATCCTGAACGCTGCGCGAAGGCACATCCTTGACCGGCTCTTTGGCGGTATAGCTCATGGTGTGGCGCTCGGAGGCCGCCCTTACTCGGGCTGCAACGTCCGCCAGCGAAAGCGGCGGCTGCGCGATGCTCGAATGCGGCTCCGAAGGAATGACGGCCACCTCGATCTCCGGCGAAGGTGTAGCGAGCTTGGACGCCTCGCCATGGTCCTCCCGCCTGCCGAAAGCGGCAGCCTCGATTTCGCTGTCGATCGTCAGTTCAATCTCATCCGAGCCGTCGTCCTCGTATTGGTCACGCGAGGAGAAATCGGTCTGCCCCGGCTCATTGCTCTCGATGATCTTGCGAATGGATGCGAGAATCTCATCCATCGAAGGTTCACGCGCGACATTGAGCTGTGCCATTTCTATCCCCGTTTGACGCGGCAGAGCATGTGTCCCGAAACGACGCATGTGCCGATAACAAACAAACCTTAAGTGAGTCCGCGGACGAAACATACGCCACGAATCAGACACTTGGATTGTTGCACAGATTTGTTTCGATCGGCAGAAGCAGAAACGCCCCGGTTTCCCGAGGCGTTTTCTTTGATCAGCGGCCGTCGACGGTTCGAAGTCCGAACCATTTGTCCTTGACGGCTTCGTAATGCTCTTCGGCGCGATATTCCGCGACCTGCAGGCCCTGGCTCTTGACGCTCAGTGTCGCGGTGGCAGCGAGCAGACCGTAGCTTGCGACGACGGCGTCGCGCTGGGCGATAGCCAGCTGTTCCTGCGCATTCAGAACGGTCTGCTGCGAATCGAGCACGTCGAGCGTAGTGCGCTGACCAACATTGCGCTCTTCGATGACGCCGGCAAGCGCCATGTTAGCCGCCGAGATCTGCGTCTTGTTGGCGCCGATGCGCGCAATTGCCGCCTCAAGTTGGGCGTGTGCGCTCACGACGTTCTGCTGAACGGCGGCGCGCTGCGAATCGACGAGGATGCGCTGCTGGCCCAAGGTCTCCTTCGCTTGGCGAATCTGACCGTATTCCGCGCCACCCTGGTAGATCGGCACCGTCAGGCGGGCAGTAACGCTCGACGCGTTGCTGTCAAGACCGTCGCCGGAGTTGCCGGTCACGCGTCCAACCTGCCCCTGAATGCTCACGCCGGGCAGCATGGTGCCTTCAGCAGACTTCACCTGGAAGCCGGCCGTATCGACGTTGTACTGGGCGGCGAGAATGGTCGGGTGCTGACGCAATCCCAGGGCAACAGCCTGATCGAGCGAACGCGGAAGCCCCTTGGTGGCCGGCCCCGGCTGCTTGATACCCGTCGGCGCAACGCCGACGATCTGCACGTAGACTGATTCGCTCTGCTTCAACTGCGCAATGGCGGTAATCAGAAGCGACTGCGCGTCGGCAAGCGATGCCTCGGAAAGGCTGACGTCCGTGCGGGTGCCTTCACCCACGTCAAGGCGAGCCTGGGATGCGTTCAGCTGTTCCCTGAGGAAGGCGAGGTTCTGCCGGCGAATAACAACGATCTGCTGGTCGCGCGCGATGTTGGCGTAGGACGTGGCTGCTGCGAGCAGAATCTGGATCTCGTTTGCGCGAAGCGATTCGCGGTTGGCGAAGACATTCGATTCAGCGGCGCGAACATTGTTCAGCGTCTGAAAGCCATCAAAAATCATCTGGGTTACGGTGATACCGATCTGCCCCTGATGAAAGTCCCGGCTTCCGGTAAGCTCGTTGTCGACGTTTGAAAGCGTTCCGTTTGCAAAAGCCGAAACCTGTGGACGAAACCCGGACTTCGCGATCGGCACCCCTTCGTCGGTCGCCCTAAGACCAGCGCGCGCGGCGTTCAGATCCGGGTTATTTTCATAGGCTTTGGCCATTGCGCCGAAGATCGTCTCCGCCAGCACGGCCTGCGGCGCAAGCAGTACACTCGTCGAGACGGCAGCCCAAAAGGCTGCTTTGCGGACAATCGACACCATACTTCCCTCTCCGATCGGGGCGGCAAAGCCAGCCCACTATTTCCTGCGGCACCATTCCGACGTCGAAACCGGGCCGCCCTAAATACGGCGATGAAGCGCTCACACCGCCCACCGGTGAGCAAATCACTACCTCAGCACTCTTTGAAACCCGGATTCGGCCTGATCACAACTGTACACCGATACTGCGCACGATCATTTCAAAAAGAAACAGGTGGTTCGTTGCCAATTGGCAACATTGCTATTTTAGCAGCACAATCAAATGTTGAGATACCTCAATAAGTGGCACCTCAAAAAACAAAAGTCTGCTCGCGGCGGAAGCCGGGAAGCGGCTTGACCGCAGTGTTGAAATCCGCCCTTTCGGACGTCTTCCCATGCTCATGGACATAAAGCTTAGCACGCGAAGCGTTACCGAAGCCTTCAACGGCAATAAGCCGGCCGCCGTCGCGCAACTGCTCGAACAAGGCCGGAGGAAGCACTTCTACCGAACCATGAACGAAAATGACATCATAGGGTGCCTCGCCGGCATATCCCTTGCCAAGATCGCCGGTGACCACGGCAACGTTGTCATAGCCCAGCCGTGCCAAGGTTTCCGTCGCAGTTGCGGCAAGCGCTTCATCGCTTTCGAGTGCGACGACCGAACCGGCGATCAACGAAAGCAGCGCCGAGGCGTAACCGGTGCCACAGCCGATCTCCAGCACCACGTCTGACTTCGAGATTTCGGCGAGTTGCAGCAGCTTGGCGAGCGGCGACGGCTCCATCAGGTACCGCGGGCTTGCGCCCTTAGCGCCGTCGAGTTCGATGTCGGCATCGATATAGGCGAGTTCCTTCATCCGCGAAGGCACGAATTCTTCGCGCGGTACGGAGAGGAAAGCGGACAGGATCGCATGGGACGTCACATCCGTCGTCCGGATCTGGTTGTCCACCATCTTGGTGCGCGCCGCTTCGAAATTCATCATACTGCCCTCGTGTCCGGATGGCACGGCACCGGTATCCCGGATGACCGCGCAGTCGTCTTCTGGCTGCCAAATATGGCGCCTTTATATAAGCTCATAAATCGCCCTCCCGCTGGTTTCAAGCGACAGCGACATCTTGCAGCGGAAAAAGGAACGAGAAACACCGAAGCGACGTTTGCACGGCCCGGCACGGGCGGCGGCGCTGGCTGCCGCCAGAACAGAGAGAGCCTGACGTCAGCGGCCAGGCGCCCCTTCGAGCCCAACGAGGGCAATCTTCGTATAACCGGCGTTCTGGATGAGGTTCATGACCGTCATCAGCTCGCCGTAGTCGACGGCCTTGTCCGCACGCAGCAGAACGCGCGTCTCGGTGTTACCCTCCGTCAGGCGCTGAAGCTCCACCGCAAATTCCTCACGGGCTGTTTCTTCGTTGCCAATCGCCAGACCGAGGTCGGCGTTGAGCGTGACGAAGACCGGCTTATCGTCGCGCGGCGTCGGCTTGGAGGCCGATTGCGGCAGATCGACCTTCATGTCCACGGTCGCAAGTGGTGCCGCGACCATGAAGATGATCAGCAAAACGAGCATGACATCGATGAATGGGGTGACGTTGATCTCGCTGTTCTCGTCGAGATCGCCGCCGCTGTCGGTAACCTTGCCGGCCATGTCTCACCCGATCCTTGCGATCGACGCGTCTGCCGGATGGGCAAAGCCATCCTGGCGACGCGGTTGCGCCTTGCGGACCAGGCGATGATCGAGATCGCGGCTGACAAGCCGTTCGACGGCGGCTGCCGCGTCGGCGAGGATCACCTTGTAGCCACCCACCGCGCGGGCAAAGTAGTTGTAGATGATAACGGCGGGGATAGCGGCAACGAGACCGATTGCGGTCGCCAGCAGCGCTTCGGCAATACCGGGAGCAACGATCGCCAGGTTGGTCGTCTGCGCTTTGCTGATGCCAATGAAGGAGTTCATGATCCCCCAGACGGTTCCGAACAGACCGACGAACGGGCCGACGGAGCCGATCGAGGCAAGGATGCCCGTTCCGCTCGTCATGCGCTTGCCGGCGCGAACCTCGATACGCGTCAGCAGCGATGCGACGCGTTCCTTGAGACCAGCTGCCGGTGCGTGATCGAGCACAGCCTCCGAACGCACCATCTCATCGATCGCAGCGGCAACCATTTCCGCGGCAGGGCCCGCCTTGCCGTTGAATGTGGACTTAAGCTCTGCCAACCCGTTTGCAGCGGAGAGCTGACGGACGGCGCGGCTGAGGCGCGCCTTTGCGGCGAAGAGTTCAAACGTCTTGGCCACGAAAATCGCCCAGGTGATGACCGAGGCGAGCGCCAGCCCGATCATCATTGCCTTCACCACCATGTCGGCGGCAAGGAACATGCCGATAGGCGAAAGGTCGTGTGGCAGGACTGGGTTGGCCGCCGCTTCTGCTGCGGGCGTCTCAATCGACACAGCCGGTGTTTGTGCGCCGGCTTCAGACCCGGTGGCCGGAAGACCGTCGACAGTCGGCTGCTCGCCACGGGCCGCTGCATTGGCATTGGCCCGTGCCGTTCCCGCAGGTCCCGCGTCTTGAGCCTGGCTGACCGCAGGAGCGGTCGTTTCGGTTGAGGTTGTCGCCTGTGCAAACACGACCGTCGAGGGAAGACCAGAAGCCAGCACCAATGTCGCTGCGGCCAACAAATTCAGCTTCGATCGTGTTCGATTGGGCATCTTGTTCCTCGCGTACTGGTCCGTTTCGCCATCACAAAAATCACAGGGCAGCCGGAATTTCGGCCACCTCAACGTGCATTGGCCGCTCTTTACGACAAACTATGAACGAAACACAAGGATTTGTGGAGTATAAAGATCAAGAATAATTTCATGCCTGCGTTTCAATCGAGATCTCAAAGGGCGGGAGAGTTATCGACGAAGCCGTCACTTCTCCAGTCATATGCGCGGTGCCGCTCCCAAGGGCGTTGCAGCGACGTGAACGACGTCTTGAAGCGCATTTTCGGAAGCTCATCGCCCGCAACCGGCTCGGCGAAAATCTCGATCGCACCTACCAATCGCTGCAGGCGTCCACTCAGGATCCGCGCCCGGCCGGATGAACAGGTCCGCTCGGTGCTTCCCGGCACGATCAGCAGATCGACCTGATTGCACAGCACCTCAAACAGGTAGGGGTTTTCGACGAGAGCAACGGTCCAGCCGGCATCGCTTCGAGCGATGCACCATTCTTTCTCGCGGCACGAAAAAGCATTCGGCGAAACTTGGCCGAGCGCGGAGTTGATATCGTGACGGATGGCGGCGGCTGTCGCGGCATCGATGGTCCTCGTTTGCGCCTTCGCGGGCCGTAGCTTCGCCTCGGGATAAAGACCATCAGCGACCGCCCCTTGCGCGGGCATCGGAGCGACGTGGGCGTCGACCGCCAATGCCCGCTGCCATTGAGAGAAAAGGAAGTCGGAGGGACGATCCCGGTTCGTCGCAATGGCGGCGTCGGTGACCAATCCGACGAGGCGCCCATCTTCCGATACCACGATCGCCGGCAATTGCACGGCTCCGAGCCCTGCCAGCCAAGTGCGCAACACACACAGAATAACGCCGCCGGCAGCGATAAGAACGAATGCCAGCGGCCCGACGCGGCCGGTCAGAAACTCGCCGTCGAGCGACGTGACGAAGCGGGCGATCACCAGCATACCGTCAAGGCCCCAAGCCATGACGGCGAGCGGGTACTGCTCGAGACCGAAAGGCGTCAACACCATGGCGAAGAGGCCGAACGGCATGATCACAATGCTGATCAGTGGCGCTGCGAGAATATTGGCGAGCAACCCATAGGCCGGCAGTCGCTGGAAATAGGCGGCAGAGTAAACCGCGGTTGCAAGTCCGCCGATCAATGAGGTCGCAACCACGCCGATAACGAAACCCGTGACGAGCCGCCTGCCCCACCAACGCCCGGCGACTGCCGGCTCTTCTGCTTCCGCACGCTCGCGCCAGCGCGCATAGCCAGCAACCAACGCCAGCGTGGCGGCGAACGACATCTGGAAGCCCGGCCCCGCAACGGCAGATGGCGTGATCACGATGATGACAATCGCAGCCAGCGCGATATTTCTCAGGCTGATCGACATGCGGTCGAAGAAGACCGCAACCAGCATGTTCGAAATCATGATCCAGGCGCGGACGGCGGATACGGCTCCACCGGAAATCAAGATGTAAAGGAAGACCATTGCCAGAGCGCCCGCAGCGGCAACCTTCTTGATCGCCACGCGCTGCGCCAACCCGGGAACCGCACTCAAGACGGTACGCGCTCCGATTAGAAACGTACCTGCCGCAAGCACCATGTTGAGACCGGAGATCGCCAAAACGTGCGCCAAGCCCGCCTGTCGCAGCATCTCGACGGTGTCGCGACCAATCGCCCTTTCTTCCGCCGTCACCAGGGCTGCAGCGAGCGCACCAGTGTCGCCACCGACTGCCGTGCGGATCCGCTCGCCGACCGTTTCGCGTAGCGCGGCCAGATACTCCGCCATCCGCATCCAAAACGAGCGGTCCGCCACCGTCGCAGCACCGTCGGCTATCGGGCTAAGTGGCGCACCATAGAAGTAACCGACGGCGCCGATCTGCCGGAAATAAGAATCGAATGCGAAGTCGTTGAGGCCTGGCAACGCAGGGCCGGAAGGCGGCGAAAGACGCGCCCTGCCCTCGATCGTTGCCCCGATCGCCAACGGCGCGTGCGGGCTGCGCGACAGCACCATGGCCTTCAACGGCGCACGGCGCAACGTCGGCTTCGTGGTTTGCTCGATGACAATTCCGTAGCGCCAGTGGTCCCGATCATTCTTCTCGCGCGAAAATACCTTGCCGCGCAGGTTCGTCGTTACCGGTCCATCGAGAACGATCGTGTCGATGCGCGATGCCTCGATCGCCGCAAGCATCATTCCCGCCGTGAACAGCCCCGCTGCGATCCTCGGCGCACGCAGGGCGCGCACACGGAGGTTGCACAGCAAGGCGGCTATTCCGAAAACGCAAAGCAGCAGTGCAAGTTTGATGAGTCCGAGGTCATAGGGCAGCGAGAGCCACGTCAGCACGCCGGCGGCTAACAGGACGGGGACAAGCACCAATCCGTGGCCGAAGGCCGATTCTTCTTCGACCGCTTCGCGCCAGTGTGCGGCAATCGCCTCTGGTCGGAGGCGTGCGTGCGCGAGCGCGGCGCAAGATTTGACAAGGGGAAAAACGAGGTTGCCGCGTGCATTCGCAGGCGTTGCAGACATGCTCCCGATCGAAACCGAAGCGGGTGGTGCCGGAGCGACACGATCTGCGTCCTGCATCAAAGACCGGACTTCGATCTCGCTCATCGTACGGTACCACTCCCCTAAGACGGTAGAGGTCGATCATGCAACCAACATCACCCAACCGCAACCTGAACGTCATCTGCCGAAAAAAGCGGCAAACCTATATGGAATGGTACCGCATCATTATCCTGACAGTTATTGATCCGGTTGGACATATTGCTCTAACGTGCGATTATTGCGTCGCCATATGCACATTTTCGCATCGCACAATTTGCCTTTCGTACAGCTTGGCAGCCGAAAATAAATCATATAGCAAATTCGCAACGTTCATTTTCGTGGCATGGTCTCTGTGCCACGTTGCCATAAGACGGAGGGTCCCCATGACAGAAAAAAGCGCGGTCGTAACATTCGATGGAAAGTCGGCGGAGCTACCAGTGCGATCGGGGTCCATCGGTCCTGATGTGGTCGATATCGGCTCGCTCTACAAGCAGACCAAGATGTTCACCTACGACCCGGGCTTTACGTCGACGGCGTCGTGCGAATCCAAGATCACCTATATCGACGGTGACGAAGGCGTGCTCCTGCACCGCGGCTACCCGATCGAACAGCTCGCAGAACATGGCGACTTCCTCGAAGTCTGCTATCTCCTGCTTTACGGCGAACTGCCGACGAAGGCGCAGAAGGCTGACTTCGACTACCGCGTCACACACCACACCATGGTGCATGAGCAGATGTCGCGCTTCTTCACCGGCTTCCGTCGCGATGCCCACCCGATGGCCGTCATGTGCGGTTGCGTCGGCGCCCTGTCGGCCTTCTATCACGACTCGACCGACATCACCGATCCGCACCAGCGCATGGTCGCTTCGCTGCGCATGATCGCCAAGATGCCGACGATCGCCGCGATGGCCTACAAGTACCATATCGGCCAGCCGTTCGTTTATCCGAAGAACGATCTAGACTACGCCTCGAACTTCCTGCGCATGTGCTTTGCCGTGCCTTGCGAGGAATATGTAGTGAACCCGGTGTTGTCGCGCGCCATGGATCGCATCTTCATCCTGCATGCCGACCACGAGCAGAATGCTTCGACCTCGACCGTGCGCCTTGCCGGTTCGTCAGGTGCCAATCCCTTTGCCTGCATCGCCGCTGGCATCGCCTGCCTCTGGGGCCCGGCCCACGGCGGCGCGAACGAAGCTGCGCTCAACATGCTGGCCGAAATCGGCACGGCTGACCGCATTCCGGAATACATCGCCAAGGCCAAGGACAAGAATGATCCGTTCCGCCTGATGGGCTTCGGCCACCGCGTCTACAAGAACTACGATCCGCGCGCCAAGATCATGCAGAAGACCACGCATGAAGTGCTTGCAGAACTCGGCCACAAGGACGATCCCCTCCTCGAAGTGGCGATGGAACTCGAACGTATCGCGCTCACCGACGAGTACTTCGTCGAGAAGAAGCTCTACCCGAACATCGACTTCTACTCCGGCATCACGCTGAAGGCGCTGGGCTTCCCCACCACCATGTTCACCGTGCTGTTCGCGCTTGCGCGCACCGTCGGCTGGATCGCCCAGTGGAACGAAATG
Source organism: Ensifer sp. 1H6 (assembly GCF_001976035.1). Classification (NCBI taxonomy): domain Bacteria; kingdom Pseudomonadati; phylum Pseudomonadota; class Alphaproteobacteria; order Hyphomicrobiales; family Rhizobiaceae; genus Ensifer; species Ensifer sp. 1H6. The sequence goes on from NZ_MOAI01000007.1 coordinate 85,488, forward strand.
ATCGAAGATCCGGAACAGCGCATCGGCCGCCCGCGCCAGCTCTATGTCGGCGCTCCGCAGCGTGACTACGTGCCGGTCTCCAAGCGTTAACGCCAAACGGAAATCAGGAAATGAGAAAAGCCCGGTCAGAGATGACCGGGCTTTCGATTTTGCAGATAGGAGAGGACGATCTCGGCGCCCAATTCGCCCGGCGGTCTGCTTGTCGCCATGCGCTGCTGTACCAGCGCGTAGCCGTCGAGCATCGACGCGCGCTGGGCCGTCGGCCCGGACAGCCGCTCGACCCAGCGGGTCAAGGCGCCCGGACGAATGCTCTGGTTGAAATACTCCGGCACGATCGGGAAATCGGCGATGAGATTGGGAAGCGCCCCGCTCCAGATGCGGATGCGGTTGTGCAGCAACCGCACAAGCCAGTCGGCATCATAGGTAGAAACGACGGGAACGCCGGCTAGCGCAAGCTCTAGGATGACCGTTCCCGACGCGGCGATTGCCGCATCCGCCTTGTCGAAGGCAGCCCATTTCTCGGTGGCTCCCACCAATATTTCCGGCTGAACCGTCCAACCGGCCGTGATCTCGCGCACCAGTTTTTCCTGGCGCGGAACCGTCGGCAACAGCAAGCGGACGCCGGAATGCCGGCGAGCGAGTTCCTCGGTCATCTGCCTGAAGATCGGTAGCAGCCGCTTGATTTCGCTTGAACGCGATCCCGGCAGAAGCAGGCAGGTGGAAACCGCGCTACCATTGACGTCGTTCAGTCTTTCGCGTCGGCTGGCGCGGACGGCAAGCACATTGGCATCCGAGGCAAGCCGATGGCCGATATAGGTCGTCGGCGGCCCCTCAAGCTTGCGCATGGTCTCGGGCTCGAACGGCAGCACCGCCAGAACATGATCGACATAGCTGCGCATGCGCGGCGCGCGTTCCGGCTTCCAGGCCCATACGCTCGGGCAGACATAGTTGATGACAGGCAGATCCGGCAGCGCGTCGCGAACGCGACGCGCGACACGATGGGTGAAATCCGGACTATCGATGATCAGCAAGGCATCGGGGCGCGCAGCAATAATGGCATTCGCCGTCTGGCGGATGCGCAGAATCAACTTTGGCAGACGCGCGAGCACTTGCGAGAAGCCCATGATCGAAAGTTCGGAATAATCGAACAGCGATTCCAGGCCTTCGCCCTCAAGACCGTCGCCGCCAACGCCGACAAGCTCGACATCACGCCCGCATTGTGCACGCAGTGCCCGCACCAGATCTGCGCCAAGAAGATCGCCCGATACCTCGCCGGCAATGACCGCCAGCTTGTAGCCTTGTCCGCTCATGCTTTTCCCCGGTGACCGCTCCGCTCGACACCAATGACAAACAGCCCCGCGCGGTTGGCAGCTTCGATCACCTCCGCGCGCTCGAGCACCAGGGCGCGACCGGCCTCGACAGCAATTCCGGCAAGCCCGGCCGCGACAGCGCCAGCGACGGTCGATGGTCCGATCGATGGCAGATCCGCACGCAAGTCCTGCCCCGGCTTACAAAGCTTGACCAGAACGCCACGCCGACGCGCCGAGACGCGTCCTTCCGTCTTGAGTGTCGCCACCCGCTCGAGCATCGCATCGGTGCCCTCGGCGCCCTCCAGGGCAACCACGCGACCACCGACAGCGATGGCGCCCTGCCCCACGTCGAGTTCGCCAAGCGCGTTGGCGGCAGCGATGCCGGCCTCAACGTCGCGTCTGTCATCGTCCGATGGGGCGATAGCGCCAATCGGCCCTGGATCCGCCAGAAGGTTCGGAACCACCTCATGCACGCCGATCACGTGGGCGCCGCTTGCTTCGATGAGTTGCATCGCCATGCGCAAGACAGCGTCATCGCCGCCAGACACCAGCGTCTTCAAAACGCTCGGTATTCTGGCAAGCGTTTTCAGCGTCGGGCGAATGTCGCGCCATTCCGGTCTACGACGGACCCAGCCCGAAAGCACAACGCGGTCGATGCGTTGTTCTTTGAATGTGCGGCTGATGCCGGAGAAATCGCCGATGGCGAGCACGGAGTGATCGAAACCGACCCAATCGCTCTCTTCCGCTTCGCGCGAGAGCGCGATCACAAATGGATCTTCTCCACGGGCACGAACGGCCTCGGCCACATGATGCGGCAGCGCTCCGCCGCCGGCGATGATCGCGAGCCGGCCGCCAGTTGCTGCGCGGCTCGCCGTGGCCGACATCACGGTCAGGCCTTGCCGCGACTTGGTGAAGACAGTGCCCTGTCGCTTTCGGCTGCGATGAAATCGAGGATTTCGACAACAGGCGCACAGTCGGCATAATCAGCGCGAATGGCGGCGGCATTGGCGCGAACTGATTCTGGGCCCTCGAAGATCTGCTTGTAGGCGCGGCGAACCACGTGGATCGTTGCACGCTCAATGCCCGCCCGGGTCATGCCCACAACGTTCAGCCCGCTCAGGACACCGGGATTGCCGTTGAGCATGCCATAGGGAATGACGTCGTAGCTTACGGCGGAGAGGCCGCCGATGAACGCCTGACGACCGATGCGCGTGAATTGGTGCACGGCACAGCCGCCGCCAAGGATAGCGCGGTCCTCGATCGTCACATGGCCGGCCAACAACACGTTGTTCGACATGATGATGTTGCTGCCGAGGCGGCAATCATGCGCCACATGCGAATAGGCGAGGAACAGATTGTTATTGCCGACGATCGTCGCACCGCCATATTCGACGGTTCCCGCATTCATCGTGACACCTTCGCGGATCGTGCAGTTGTCGCCGATCTGCAAAATGGTGTCGACAGTGCTGTGATGCACGCTTTGCGAATCTCCGCCAATGACGGCATTCGGGAAAATCTTGGTGCCCTTGCCGACCGTCGTGCGGCCGGCGACAACGACGTGGCTCATCAGTTCCATGTCGTCTCCGAGAACGACTTTCGGCCCGATGTAGCAAAACGGGCCGATTTTGACGTTCTCACCGATGACCGCGCCATCTTCGATGATCGAGGACGGGTGGATCTTCGCTGTTGATGCAATCATGTTTAAGCGTCTTCCGTGCTGACTATCATCGCGCCGATATCAGCTTCCGCGACAAGTTGCCCGTCAACTTTTGCGTCACAATGAAACTTCCAGATATTGCCGCGCTGTTTCTGCTTCACGACATGAAACTCAACACGATCACCCGGAACAACCGGCTTGCGGAAGCGCGCATTGTCGATGGTCATGAAGTAGACGAGGTTGGTACCCGAAGCAGTCTTGCGCGCGCAGATCGCGCCCGCCGTCTGCGCCATGCCCTCGATCAGCAGGACGCCCGGCATGATCGGCTTCTCCGGAAAATGGCCGGTAAAGTGCGGCTCATTTGCCGAGACGTTCTTGATGCCGATCGCCGAATTGTCGCCGTCGATCTCGATGATCCGGTCGACGAGCAGGAAGGGATAACGATGCGGAAGAAGCTTCAGGATCTCCTGAATATCAGCCGTACCCAGAACCGTTGCCGCCTCACTCATTCGTGCCATCCTTCTTTTTCTGTCTGTCACTTGCGCGCAAGGCCATTTCGGCGACATCGCGCAGGAAATCGCGCATGGGGCGCGCTGGAATACCGCCATAGCGTTCGCCCGCAGGGACGTCGCTTGCAACGCCGCTCATGGCAGCGATCTGAACGCCGTCACCCACAGTGATGTGGCCGTTGACGCCGCTACCGCCGCCGATCATCACGCCGTCACCAATCCTGGTGCTGCCGGCGATGCCGACCTGACTGACGATGCCGCAATAACGGCCGATGCGGACGTTGTGGCCGATCTGTACAAGGTTGTCGATCTTCGTGCCTTCGCCGATGACGGTGTCGTCCATGGTGCCACGATCGATCGTCGTGTTCGCGCCGATCTCGACATGATCCTGAATGATCACACGTCCGACCTGAACGATCTTGATCATTCCACCCTTGGGGCCCGGCGCGTAGCCGAACCCATCCTGGCCGATCCGGGCACCTGGGTGAATGATGACACTGTTGCCGACAAGAGCGCAGAGAACGCTTGCGCCCGCCGCGATCGTGCAGTCTCGGCCAATGCGAACGCCCGGCCCTATGACGACACCTGCGGCAATTCTCGTTCCGCTACCAATTTCGGCGCCGGCCCCAACGACTGCCATCGGCTCGATCTCCACGCCCTCTTCAAGGCGTGCCGTCGGGTCAACGAAGGCGGCCGGCGACACACCGGCAAGGCTGGTATTGCGCGCCGGGCGCATGGCAGCCTCGTGCAAGAGTGTACCTGCCAGCGCGAAGGCCGTATGCGGCCGCGCAGTCAAGAGAACGGGAATGTGAGACGGTACGAGTGGGGCGATCGTCTTGTCGCAGATAATCGCGGAAGCCTGGCAGCTTTCCAGCTCAGCACGGTACTTGCGCGAAAGCATGTAACAGACGTCACCGGGCTTTGCCCGATTGACAGGTGCTACCGAGTGGATAGCGCGATCTGCCACCGCGCCATCCGTCAGATCCGCCCCAATTTGGTTCGCCAGGTCACCCAGACGAATCCCTTGATGGGGCGGAAAAAACCAATTCTGTTCCATGGACACTCCAGAACGATCTACTTTTGGCAGTTCTGGACTGCTTCTTTATCAGAACGACGAGGAAATACCGAACTTCAGATTCTGAACCCGGTCGAAATCTTCCTTCGCGATCGGCCAAGCGTAGTCGACACGCAGCGGACCGAACGGCGACGCCCAGATCAGGCCGAGACCGACCGATGCACGCAGCGAGGAGTCGTTACCCAGTACCGTTTCACTGGGCAGCGTAGCGACCTTATTGCTGTAGAGCGTACCTGCATCGGCGAAGATTGCGCCGCGGAAGCCGCTGTCACGCGGGATGCCAGGCAGCGGAAACGTTGCTTCGGCCGACGCCGTGAAATAGGTGGTGCCACCAAGCGCATCGCCTGTTGCCTGATCACGCGGGCCGACCCCGTTGCGCTCGAAGCCACGAATATCGTTGCTGCCCAGTTGGAACTGGTCAAAGACCTGAAGATCGCTACCGGTCTCGAAGATATGACCCGCACCGCCGGCAAGCGAAGCAATAATATCCGCCTCATCGTTCACCGTGTAATACCACTTGGCCTTACCGGTGATCTTGTAGAAATCAGAGTCGCCACCGAGGCCGGCGAACTCCTGCGTAAACGTCGCCAGAATGCCATCGTGCGGCAGTTGCGCATCATCGAGCGTGTTGTAAGTGATCGATTGCGATACCGACGAACGGACCCAGTTTCCGCCTTCAACCGCTCGGACGTAAGGCGAAGACAGATCTGCAATATTACCGCTATAGTCAAACGTCGTGAAGTTATACCGCAGCGTGGTCGACAGGTTCTCTGTGATCGGCGCCGCTATGCGCAGGCTGAAACCCTGGTCTTCATAGCTGTAGTCTTCGTCGTCGAAGTCGTTTTCGTTCTTGAAGACGTCGAAGCCGGCAGCCAGACGATAGCCAAGGAAATACGGCTCGGTGAACGAAACGTTGTAGGTCCGACTCTCTTCGCCGCGACCTGCCGCGACGCGAATGTACTGACCGCGACCCAGGAAGTTCTTTTCCTCGATCGAGGCTTCGACGAGGAAGCCGCCACCGCTGCCAGCGGAGTAGCCGGCACCGATACCGAACGAACCGGTCGACTGATCCTGTACGTCAACGATAACCACGACGCGGTCTGCCGCACTGCCAGGTGCCGTCGAGATATTGACGGTCGAGAAGTAACCGAGAGCCTCAAGGCGACGCTTGGCGCGCGCAACCATTTCCTGATTGAAGGCATCGCCTTCACCCATATCGAACTCGCGGCGAATGACGTAGTCGCGAGTTCGGGTGTTGCCGCGAATTTCGATACGCTCGACGTAGGCGCGCTCGCCCTGATCGACGAGATAGTCGACGGCAATCGTATGATTGCTGAGGTCGCGGTTACCGCGCGGCGTCACGCGGGCAAACGGGTAGCCAGCCGAAGCGACGCGCCTCGAGATCTCGCTCATCGTTTCCTGAATGTCCCTGGCCTTGTAGACCGAGCCTTCGCGGCTAAGCACGACGCCCTTCAGCGATTCGGCATCCACACCTTCAACCGTCGATTCGACAGTCACTGCACCAAAGTCGTAGCGCGGACCTTCTTCAACGGTGATCGTCACGGTGTATTCGTTGGTCGCCTCATTAAGAGAAGACTCGGACGAAACGACCTGGAAGTCGGCATAACCGCGGTTGTAGTAGAACTGACGCAGCAACTCTTCGTCAGCGCGCAGCTTGTCCGGGTTGTAGACGTCCTTGCGGGTCAGGAACGAGAAGATACCTGATTCCTTCGTCGCAATGATGGATTGCAGACGACCATCGCTATAGGCTTCGTTGCCGACAAAATTGATCTGCGCAATCTTGGTGCGCTCGCCTTCGTTGATGACGAAAGCAAGATTGACGCGACCTTCAGCGATCGGGACGACCTGGGTCGTCACAGTGACATCACTGCGACCGATCGCAGCATAGGCGTCCTTGATCGACTGGATATCCGTTTCGACCGTCGCCTGGCTGTAGGGTCCGAGCGGCTGCGTGCGGACGGCGAGCTGAAGCTTGTCGTCCTTGATCTTGCGGTTGCCGTTGAAGACGACCTGGTTGACCAGTTGGTTCTCGCTGACGGTGACGACAAGCGTGCCGCCAGCGACATTGATGCTGACATCGGAGAAATAGCCTGTCGCGTAAAGGCGCTTCACGGAAGCATCGATATCGGCGTTGCTGAAGCTCTTGCCAGGGACAATCGTGATGTTCGCACGAACCGTTTCAGCGCTGACGCGCGTGGCTCCGCGGACTTCAACACGACTAATGGTCGCGGCCTCTGCGACGGAAGCGCCTGCGAGCAATCCAACACCAGCGCCAGAAACCACCATACTCGTGGACAGCGCAAACGCCGACACCGCGTTCAAAAACCTTGAACCAGCTTTCATGTTCAAATCTTACCTTTTCCCAACGTCGCGCGGCAATTTCGTGCCGACTCCGGTCACGGTTGCCGTTTTACCCGCTTTTCCCATACAAGCAAGTCAGCTCGTTAATTTCTGTTTACTTCAATTCGAACCGTGGCTTAACGGCCACTACAGATTCGAGTTATCGTAAACAAATCCTTGCTGGACAAGCCATTGAAATCCAATCGTTCAGAGTATCGGTCGTCGTCCGCCTCAGATGCTCGCCGGCCGAACGCTAGCCGAAGAACATCGAAATGTCGTTCCAGGTCGCAAAAACCATGAGCATCAGCACCATGGCAAAGCCGATCCGATAAGCGACGTCCTGCGCAGCAGCTCCAACCGGCTTTCCGCGCAAGGCCTCAACCGCATAGAACATCAGGTGGCCGCCATCAAGCACCGGAACCGGCATGAGGTTAAGCAATCCTATGGAAACTGACAGGACGGCTGCAAGCTGCAGCACGGCAGCCACACCCAGTGTCGCCATTTGGCCCGAGGCCTGAGCGACACGGATCGGACCACCAAGCTGATCCGCCTTCATACGTCCCGTAACGAGGTTCGCCAGATAGTCGAACGTGCCGGTGACAATGTGCCAGCTCTGAAGCGCCCCCTGCCCTATGGCTTCGATCGGACCGTAAGTCACCAGTCGGAAATTGCCCGCATCCTGATCGGTGACGATACCGATGATTCCGACCTCCATCTTGTTGCCGAACTGGTCCGATATCTCGGTTCGCTCAGGCACCATCGGAAGATCCAGGAATGAACCGTCCCGCTGGATCCGGATCTTGATTTCCAGTTCAGGTCGCACGCTGACATAGCGGCGAACGTCGTCGAAGGTCGCGACCGGCGTTCCGTCGATGGCGATCAACCTATCGCGCGGAAGAATGCCTGCCTTGGCGGCAGCACTGTTCTCTTTCACCTGGGCAACGACCGGGTCCGCAACCGAACGCCCATAAACGGCGAAGAGAACGGCAAAAATGGCGATGGCAAGGATGAAGTTGGCGATCGGACCGGCCGCAACGGTCGCGGCACGCTTCCACAGCTTGGCGCCCAGGAAGGTTCGTGACCGTTCCTCAGGCGAGATCGCCTCCAGCCGCTTGTAATCGGGCGTACTGGCCGCATCCTCGTCGCCATAGAACTTGACGTAGCCGCCCAGCGGTATTGCACAGAACTTCCACCTCGTGCCGTGTTTATCGGTCCACCCGAGCAGTTCCGGCCCGAAGCCGACCGAAAAAGCCAGGATACGAATGCCCGACCACCGGCCGACGAGGTAGTGTCCCATTTCATGCACGAAGACCAAAAGGGTCAGCACCAACAGGAAGGGTACGATGTAGCCGGTCACGAATTGCAGGCCAACAAGCAGATATGTCATGAACTTTCCTTAAGCCTGCCACCAGCATCACAGGCCGAGCAAGACCGAACCAAAGGCGATCTGACGCCCATCGCTGAGGACATACTGTATCAGCACCAGGACCAGCGTAGCGATGCAGGCAAAGACCAATCCGTCGACCCGATCCATGACCCCGCCATGCCCAGGAATGAGATGGCTCGAATCCTTGACGCCGAATCGGCGCTTTATGAAGGATTCGAAGAGGTCTCCGATCTGGCTCGCGACGGAGAGAACCAGCGCCACAGCCGGGACACGCAGATCTTGCAGCGGAAAATATGCCATAAAAACGGCAATGCCGGCCACAACGCCGGAAATCGTCCCGCCAATGGCGCCCGACCAGGTCTTGCCGGGCGAAATGCGCGGCGCGAGCTTGGGGCCTCCGATCGCCCGACCGACGAAATAGGCAAGAATATCGGTTCCCCAAACGACGGCGAAGACGAACAAGGTCGCGATCAGGCCGGGTTGGTCAACCCCGCGCAGGGCCGCCAGCGAGATGCCGGTCAATCCTGCGTAGACGATGCCGCCGGGCAACCACCAGCTGCCTTTCTTGAGCGATACCCAAAGCACTGCGATAACGACAGCAATGAGCAAGGCCGGCAGACTGTAGCCGATATATCCGAGAAGAATGAGAGCGGCGATTATCGCCAGCGACAGCCAACCGAAGGCATTGCCTTGAAAATCGCGCTCCGGCAGCCCGGTAATCGTCGACCACTCGTAGTAAACGAGCAGTGCGATCAGGACCGAAAGAAGCTGGAAGGCCAAGCCGCCGAACCAGGTCGCACCGAGTGCGACCGCCGCGAGCACCACTCCCGAGGCGATGCGAAGCTTGAGTTCTGTTTGCATTTACGAACCAACCGCTAACGTCGGCTGCGCCAGACCGCCGAAGCGACGCTCGCGGCAGGCGAATTTCTCGAGCGCAGACAGAAACGTCTCACGCGTGAAGTCTGGCCAAAGCTCCGGAACGAACAGCAGTTCGGAATAGGCTCCCTGCCAAAGAAGAAAGTTTGAAAGCCGTTCTTCGCCGCTGGTGCGAATAATGAGATCCGGATCGGGAATGCCGGCCGTATCGAGCGAAGCGGCGATGCGCTCAGGCGTTATGTCCTCTGGCCGCAGACGGCCTTCGGCAACTTCAGTTGCCAGGCGGCGCATGGCGCGCGTCATCTCGTCACGCGCACCATAGTTGAAGGCGATCACCAGCGTAATGCCGGTATTCCCGCTCGTCGTCTCCTCAGCCTCGATCAGCAGGGGCAGGATGTCGCCGCGCAGGTTCGATCGCTCCCCGATGACGCGGATGCGAACGTTCTCGCGGTGCAGGTCGGCAAGGTCGCGACGAATGAAGGCCTTGAGCAAGCCCATCAGATCCGTCACTTCGGCCTGCGGCCTGTTCCAGTTTTCGGACGAGAAGGCAAACAGCGTGAGGTAACGGATCCCCGCTTCAGCCGCCGTCTTCACCGCGTCACGAACCGCTTCAACACCCTTGCGGTGTCCCATCGTGCGCGGCAGACCGCGCGCATTCGCCCAGCGCCCGTTGCCATCCATGATGATGGCAACGTGTTCCGGAACGGTGATCGGGATGAGATTTTGCATAAGGCGTCCGCGAAAGGAGACTCAGATCAAGAGCAGATCAGACCTGCATAATTTCCTTTTCCTTATCGACGAGCAAGCGGTCGATATCGGAAATCGTTTCATCGGTCATCTTTTGCACCCGCTCAGACTGAGCACGGCTAATATCCTGTCCGATGTCGCCATCCTTTTCGGCTTTTTTCAGGTCGTCCATACCATCGCGCCGAACATGGCGGACCGCGACCTTGGCCTTCTCGGCATAGTCGTGCGCCACCTTGACCAGCGACTTGCGGCGCTCCTCGTTGAGTTCAGGCAGCGGGATGCGCAGGTTCTGGCCGTCGATGATCGGGTTCAGGCCGAGGTTCGATTCGCGGATGCCACGGTCGACAGCGCCGACCATCTGCTTGTCCCATACCGAAACGGACAGCATGCGCGGTTCCGGCACGGTGATGTTTGCCACCTGATTGAGCGGAACACGCGAGCCGTAGGCTTCAACGGTTACCGGATCGAGAACATTCGCCGACGCGCGGCCGGTGCGCAGCGACGCGATATCGCTCTTGAATGCGGAGATAGCGCCGTCCATGCGACGCTTCAGTTCCTTCAGGTCTACACCTTCACTCATGGCTGGAAACTCCCGTTCTGTCTTTCATCGGCCGATAGCCGTCTTGCAGCTCTTAATTGTCGGTAACGATGGTGGCGCGGCCGCCACCCGTCAATATTTCAGCGAAGCCACCCTTCTCGTGGATCGAGAAGACGACGATCGGAATGGCGTTCTCGCGTGCGAGCGCCACCGCTGCCACGTCCATGACCGCGAGGCCCTTTTCCAGGACTGCGCTGTGGGTCAGGCGGTCGAAGCGTGTGGCCGTCGGATCCTTCTTCGGATCAGCGGAATAAATGCCGTCGACCTGCGTGCCCTTGAAGATCGCCTGTGCGCCCATTTCGGCGGCGCGCAAGGCAGCGGCAGAATCGGTCGTGAAGAACGGATTGCCCGTGCCGCCTGCAAAGATCACAACGCGTCCGAGCGACAGATGATAAAGCGTTGCGCGCTGCGAGAAGCTCTCGCAGATTTCCGGCATTGCGATTGCCGAGAGCACCACCGTGTCGATGTCGAGCTTGCGCAGAGACGTCGCCAGCGCCAGCGCGTTGATGACGGTCGCCAGCATGCCCATATGGTCGCCAGTTACCCGGTCGCCGCCCTTGGAGGCAACGGCCACGCCGCGGAAGATGTTGCCGCCGCCAACGACGACGCCCACTTCGACGCCCATGGCGCGTGCTTCGGCAATGTCGGCGGCAATGCGGTCGGCAACCGCCACATCGATACCGAAGCCCTGGCTTCCCATCAGGGCTTCACCGGAGGCTTTGAGTAGAACACGCTTGTAGATTGGCTCGGCCGACATCATCGCTCCTGAACAGATCGGTACGCGGGCGCACAAAACGGCGCGCTGCGTATAAGGACATATTGCGCTACCCGGTTTCAACCGCTGCGGAGCTTTTTCCGGCGGGTCCGGCGCATTGACGAAGCCGGATACACGAAGGGCACCGCGTTGTCACGCGATGCCCCAAGGTTTTCCAAACAAGGGTGAAGAAATCAGCCCTTGGCGACAGCCGCAACTTCGGCTGCGAAGTCCGATTCTTCCTTCTCGACGCCTTCGCCGAGCAGAAGGCGCGCCATGCCGGTCACTTCGATCGGTGCGCCAGCGAGCTTTTCAGCGTCCTTGACGGCCTGACCGACGGTGATTTCCGGGTTCATGACGAAGGCCTGCGACAGCAGGGCGACTTCTTCGAAGAACTTGCGCATACGGCCTTCGACCATCTTTTCGATGATGTTGTCCGGCTTGCCCGAAGCGCGCGACTGTTCGATGAACACGTTGCGCTCGCGCTCGGCGACAGCGGCGTCGACTTCGTCGGCGCGGATTGCCAGCGGGTTGGTGGCAGCAATGTGCATGGCGACCTGACGACCGACCGAGAACAGAACTTCCTTGTCGCCAACCGACTTCAGCGCAACGAGAACGCCGAGCTTGCCGATGCCGTCGCCGGCAGCGTTGTGGATGTAGGTGGCAACGACGCCATCTTCGACCTTGAGCAAGGCTGCGCGGCGAAGCGTCATGTTCTCGCCGATCGTGGCAATCGCGTCCTTGATCGTCTCGTCGACCGACTTGCCGGTTGCCGGGTAGTTGGCATTGGCAATGGCTTCGACAGAACCGTCGGTGCCGAGCGCGACGTTGGCAACGCCACGAACGAGTTCCTGGAAGGCTTCGTTGCGGGCAACGAAGTCGGTCTCCGAGTTGACTTCGACGACAACGGCCTTGACGCCGCCGCTGACAATACCGATGAGGCCTTCAGCAGCCGTGCGGCCCGACTTCTTGTCGGCCTTGGCGATGCCCTTGGCACGCAGCCAGTCGATCGCAGCTTCCATGTCGCCGTTGGTTTCGGCGAGCGCCTTCTTGCAATCCATCATGCCTGCGCCGGTCTTTTCGCGCAGTTCCTTCACCATTGCTGCAGTTACACTCATCTTTTTGCCTCTTTGTCTGTTTGGCTGGCGCGCTGCCCGCAAGTGGCGCGGCACCAGGAGGTGTGGCAGGGGAATGGCTTGCGTATGTGACACCGTGATGAACGCGCCCACCGCGATGATATCCGGGGCGCGGATCGCCGGCCCAAGCCGCTTCATCCCTCGCTGAAAAGAACAAGGCCGTTCAGACTTTTCATCACAAACGGCCTCGCCCCGACATTAGATTGGTGCGGCGGTTCATGCCCGCCGCGCCTTCCGATCAGGCTTCGGAGGCTTCGTCGAGCGCCGGCTCGATCATAGCTTCAGCCGATGCGCCGAGATCGCGGCCCGATGCGCCCTGCTGACGGGCAATGCCGTCGATGGCTGCACGAGCGATGAGATCGCAGTAAAGAGCGATCGCACGCGAGGCGTCGTCATTGCCCGGGATCGGGTAGTCGATCTGGTCCGGATCGCAGTTGGAGTCGATAACGGCAACAACCGGGATGCCAAGACGCTTGGCTTCGTCGATTGCAATCGATTCCTTGTTGGTGTCGATGATGAACATCAGGTCCGGCGTGCCGCCCATGTCGCGGATACCGCCGAGAGCGCGGTTGAGCTTTTCGCGTTCGCGCTCGAGGTTCAGGCGCTCCTTCTTCGTGAAGCCCGAAGCTTCCGAAGCGAGGATTTCGTCGAGCTTGCGCAGGCGCTGGATCGAGTTCGAAATCGTCTTCCAGTTGGTCATCATGCCGCCGAGCCAGCGAGCATTGACGTAGTACTGGGCCGAACGCTTGGCGGCGTCAGCAATGATTTCCGAAGCCTGGCGCTTGGTGCCGACGAACAGAACGCGGCCGCCGTTGGCGACGGTGTCGCTTACGATCTGCAGGGCGCGCGACAGCATCGGAACCGTCTGTGCGAGGTCGATGATGTGAACGTTGTTACGATCGCCGAAGATGTAGGGCTTCATCTTCGGGTTCCAGCGATGCGTCTGGTGGCCGAAGTGAACACCAGCTTCAAGCAGCTGGCGCATGCTAAAATCAGGCAATGCCATGCCTTTTCTCCTTTTCCGGTTGAACCTCCGCGAGACGTCGAGCTCATCTTTCGAAAAGCCCACCGGCGGAACGATCCGGATTTCTCCCGGAACATCCCATGCCTCACGTGTGGAATAGGCAGCCCCTTAGCGGCTACTGCCCGACAAATCAAGACTTGAAGTCTGTTTTTGTCATATCGACTACTTGCATTCCTCCGATTTGAAGACTTCGAGGTCGGCAAGCTTGCCGCTCAGCACGAAGTCGCCGTAATCCATCGTCAGGTCGCGGGTGATGCCGTTTTCGTAGAGTTTGAACGACATGCGGTAGATCGGCAGCGCGTCGCTGCTGTTGTCGTCGTTGAAATAGGAAATGGTGACCGGCCAATAATTCTCGGCGCCGAGCTTGCCGGCCTTGCCTGCATCCGGCTCATCGGGCGCCGGTTTACGCGACTTGCCGACGAAGGTCGAGGTGATCAGCGTCTTGTCGCCCGAATCGGAACCATCGAAGATCCGTGCCTCGAAAAAGCTCTCGCCCTTCTTGGCACGATCGATGACTTCGACCATGTGCTGGGTCGGAAACCGGCTTGCAGCCAGCTCGACCTCGCGCTTGTCCGGCGCGGTCAGCTCGACCTTGACGCCGGTCTTGTCGTCATGGGCCGTGCCGCGCACCTCCTTGTCGAGCTTTTCGTCGGTGAAGGAGCGGGTCAGAAAGCGGAAGTTGCCCGACTTCAGATCCTCATAGGTGGTCGTCTGCTGGTCGGTCATGCGCGTTTCTTCGCCGGTATTCACCTGCGTCACGAAACGGAAGCTGACCGTATACCCCTCGCAGGCCGATCCGTTGAACTCGTAGACCATGCGGCCGTACATGCCGGAGATACCCGAGCGGTCGGAAGCGTCTTTGAGTTCGAGATCGTAGACCGCCCGATGTGGCACGAGGACACTGGCGCTTGCCGTACCGACGCCCGAAACCGTCATCACCGCGAAGCAGGCGCTGCCTAAACTGGCGAGACCGAAGCCTTTACGAAACATCCGTTTCCTCCTGTTGGACTCGCCGGCAATGCTATAAACAAGCTTTCGGCAGAAGCGAGGCGTCACCACATTTAAATGCCGCATCCCGCTGCGATCCGGTCTGAATGCCGGATTTTAACACAAAAGACAACAACGGAGCTTTCCATGTCCGCAGAGATCGAAACGCGCCTCAAGGACCTCGGCGTCACCCTTCCCCAGGCTGCAGCCCCGGCGGCGAACTATGTGCCCTACGTCATCAGCGGCTCGATGCTCTACATCTCCGGACAGCTGCCAATGGAAGGCGGAAAGATCGCCGTTACCGGCCATGTGGGCAAGGACGTTGACGTCGCGGGCGCCCAGCGCGCCGCCGAACTCTGCGCGATCAACATTCTGGCACAAGCCAAATCCGCACTTGGCGGCGACCTCGGCCGCATCCGCCGGCTGGTCAAGATCAACGGCTTCGTTGCCTCGACACCAGAGTTCATCGAACAGCATCTCGTCCTCAACGGCGCATCCAACCTGCTTGCAAACGTCCTTGGCGACGCCGGCAAGCACGCGCGCGCTGCCGTCGGCATGGCCGCCCTGCCCTTCAATGCCGCCGTCGAGATCGACGCGGTCATCGAGATCGCGTGATCGGGTGCCGGGCATGACAGATATTTCCTGGCTGAAAGCTCAACCGATCGCCCATCGCGGCTATCACGACATGAACAAGCAAGTCTGGGAAAACACGCTTTCGGCGTTTTCCCGCGCTGTTGATGCCGGCTTTGCGATCGAATGCGACCTGCAATACACCGCCGACAGCGTGCCGGTCGTCTTCCACGACGACGACACCGAGCGGCTGTGCGGCATCAAGGGTGACGTGCGATCGAGGACGGCCGGCGAGCTCGGCCTGATGTCCATCGGCGGAACGAAGGACAGGGTGCCAACGCTGTCGCAAATGCTTCGGCTCGTCAAAGGGCGCGTGCCGCTCATCATCGAGCTCAAGGGACGCAAGGACGACGACGAGGGGTTTGCCGCCGCCGTCCTGGAAACGCTCGAAGGCTACAAAGGCCATGTCGCCCTCATGAGCTTCGACCATTGGTTGCTCAAGGATCTGAAAGCGCTCGATGCACCCTATCCGCTCGGGTTGACCGCCGAGGGGGCAAGGCCGGAGACCTTCTTCGTGCATGAAGAGGCCATGCAACTCGGCCTCGACTTCATCTCCTACCACTACGGCCATCTGCCGAACTCGTTCATCACCAAGGAACGTACGCTAGGCCGAACGATCATCACCTGGACCGTTCGCGACAGGCAGGCTGAAGAATATACCTACGCCAACGCCGATCAGATGACCTTCGAGGGTTTCGACCCGCGGGAGGCATTGATTTCCTGAGCTCATGTCCGACGCCGTCACCATCCGCATAGAGCAATCCTTCTCCGAGATACCGGCGGCGCGCTGGAACATGCTTTCCGGCGCGGCGAAGGGACGAGACGGGGCGGTCTACAACCCGTTCGTCTCGCACGCCTATCTCTCGGCGCTGGAGGAATCGGGCTCGGCCACGGCCAAAAGCGGCTGGCTCGGCCAACACCTGCTGATGGAGGGCGCTGACGGAGAGCTTCTTGGGGCGCTCGTCTGCTATCTGAAAAACCATAGCCAGGGCGAATATGTCTTCGACCACGGCTGGGCGGATGCGTTCGAGCGCGCCGGCGGTCGTTATTACCCCAAACTTCAAGGCTCCATTCCCTTCACGCCCGCAACCGGACCGAGGCTCCTGACGGTTTCGGGCCAAGACGGCTCGCCCGTACAGGACGGGCTTGCGGCAGGTCTGAAGGAGCTTGCACGGCGGCATGACGCCTCATCGGCGCATGTGACCTTCGTCCCGGATGCCGAGATGCCGGTATTCGAACGGGCAGGTTTCCTGCATCGAACCGACCAGCAGTTCCATTTCCTGAACGAAGGCTATGGCACGCACGGCGAATTCCTGGAAACGCTGGCATCCAGAAAGCGCAAGGCCCTGAAGAAGGAGCGTCGCGCCGCACTCGAAAACGGCATCACGATCGACTGGTTGACCGGCAGCGATCTGACGGAAGCAATCTGGGACCAGTTCTTCACGTTCTACATGGACACCGGCGACCGCAAATGGGGGCGCCCCTATCTCACCCGCGCCTTCTATTCGCTGATCGGCGAGCGCATGGCGGACGACATTGTGCTGGTGATGGCACGGCGCAACGGCCGCTATATCGCAGGCGCGATCAACTTCATCGGCGGCGACGCGCTCTATGGCCGCCACTGGGGCTGCATCGAGGAGCACCCCTTCCTGCATTTCGAAGTCTGCTATCACCAGGCCATCGATTTCGCCATCGCAAAGTGCCTCAAACGCGTGGAAGCCGGCGCGCAGGGCGAGCACAAGCTCGCCCGCGGCTACATGCCGGTCACGACGCATTCAGCGCACTACATCAGCCATCCCGGCCTCGCCCGGGCGGTCTCGGACTATCTCTTCGCGAACGAAGGGATGTGGAAGAGACGGCTGAGTTTCTTGCCGAACACGGCCCTTTCCGCAAAGGTGAGCGCCAGGACGATTGAACCGCTCTCGGCGCTGGCCGGATCCAATCTACGAGGAAATACAATGAGCGTTTACGACACCAACAACATCTTCGCGAAGATCCTGCGGGGCGAGATCCCGTCGCACCGGGTCTACGAGGACGATGCGACGATCGCCTTCATGGATGTGATGCCGCAGGCTGAAGGCCACATACTGGTCGTCCCCAAAGCCGCTTCCCGCAATCTGCTGGATGCCGACGCTACGAGCCTGCCGGCACTGATCACCGCCGTTCAGAAAATCGCCGTCGCAGCCAAGGAAGCCTTCGACGCCGACGGCGTGACGATCATGCAGTTCAACGAGGCTCCTGCCGGCCAGTCCGTCTTCCACCTGCACTTCCACGTTATCCCGCGGCGCGACGGAATTCCGCTGAAGCCGCATTCCGGCACGATGGAAGATGGCGCGGTATTGGCCGCCAACGCCGAGAAAGTGCGCCAGGCACTTTAAATGCGAATCTGACGGTCGCACCAGCGGCCGTCACCGGCTGCGTATTGAGCCCCTAAAGTATGTCCCGCAAAAGTGTTCAGCGGTTTTGCGATAACGACATACGCAAAAACAAAAGCTTAAAGCGCATCAAGTGAATCTGAAAGATCGCGACGCACTTTAGAAGCCCAGCCACCATAGGCCTGCAGCCAACGTTGCGATCGTTGTTGCTATGCCGATTGCCGGTTTGCGGCCAAGCAGGAAGAATGCCGTTGCCCCTATCGCGACGGCTCCCAGACGCAGCCATAACGGCGATTGCTCAAGAACGCCTGTCGGATAGAGTATGAGCTTGGCAATGACGGCTGCGACGAGCGCAGTCGCCACCGCCCTCACCCAGTTCAATGCCTCGGAATCGTCGCGCAGCCGGTTTCCGGCGATAACACCCAGCCAGCGCCAGATGTCGGTCGCGAGCCAGCCGGCGATCGCGATGAAGGCGTAGGCCCACCAACCGTCCTGCCAGGTCATGCGCCGATCTCCCGGCGACGGCGCCAGAGCCCTTCCACCGCCCAGGCCAGCGTGCCGCCGCCAACGCCTGCGAGCAGGATGTCAAATTCAGGGGCGAGCCAATAGAACAGCGGACTGGCGATAAGACCGAAGAGCAGCGCGATGTAGACCACCGGATGACGTGCCGAATGCCAGATCGAAGCCAGGAAGTAGATCGGCGTCAGGAAGAACAGGCAGCCGGCGACAATCGGCGGAAAATCGGCGACAAAGTGATAGACGATGGCGACCAACACCATGTTGGCGACGACGAGCGTGATGCCAAAGCCGGCGAAGAAGGCAACGCGCTTCTCGCGTGGCACCGCCTGCACCTTTTCCATGGCAAAGACCCAGGCGGTGATCGCGACAAAGTGCGACAAGAACAGCAGTAGCCATGTCGGCGTTTTCGCTGTGCGCAGCTCCGGAATGAGTGCTGCAACCATCGGCATCAACCGGACAGACGAAAGCGACACAGCGAGGAAAGCAGCCGCGAGACTGGCACCGCTCATCATCGAACTGACGAGAATGACCTTGGCCGGCAGTGCCCACACCATGCCGGTCATGAAAACGACCTGCTCCGGCGGAATTCCAGCCTGAGCCGTCAGGGAACAGAAGCCGACGAAGGACAGCATCAGGATAAAGGCCGGAAGGCTGAACAGGCCACGCATCCCAGTCAGAAACCAGACGACCGACGACTGGTCGTTTTCATCACTCTTCATCAGTCATTCCGGGATTGTTTTCATTCAGAGAAACGCTGCCGGATGAGACCATCCGGCAGCGCCAAACATCATGCCCGATCGGGCTACTTCTTGCGTGGCACCTTCGGCACCGTCTTGCCCTTTCGTGGGCTCGCCTCGCCGGCAGCCTTACCGTCGTCGTCCGAAGACGACTTGGTTGCTACCTTCTTCGGCTTGGCCTTCGGTGCCGGTTCAGCGCCGACGGCTTCCTTTTCCTCGGCCTTCTTCGGTTTGGCGCTCTTCATCGCGGGGCGGGTCACTTCCGCCTTCGGCCTGATTGGCGCCGTTTCCGGAACGGCATCAAGCAGCAACCCCTTGGTTCCGTCGGCCTTCGTGCCGATCGTCACGCGCAGTACGCCGCCCTTCTTCAACTTGCCGAACAGAATCTCGTCGGCGAGCGGTTTCTTGATGTGCTCCTGGATGACGCGGGCGAGCGGCCGCGCACCCATCTTCTCGTCGTAGCCCTTCTCGGCAAGCCACGCGATGGCATCGGGCGCCAGATCGAACGTGACGTTGCGTTCGGCCAACTGGGTTTCCAGCTGCATGACGAACTTCTGCACGACCTGATGGATAACCGGCGTCGGCAGCGATGCGAACGGGATGACCGCATCGAGACGGTTGCGGAACTCGGGCGTGAACAGGCGGTTCAACGCTTCTTCGTCCTCGCCGGTGCGCTTGGACGACCCGAAGCCGATAGCGGCCCGTGCCATTTCCGAAGCGCCCGCATTGGTCGTCATGATCAGGATGACGTTACGGAAGTCGATCTTCTTGCCGTTGTGATCCGTGAGCGAGCCATGGTCCATGACCTGCAGCAGGATGTTGAACAGGTCTGGATGCGCCTTCTCGATTTCGTCAAGCAGCAGCACGCAATGCGGATGCTGGTCGACGCCATCGGTCAGAAGGCCGCCCTGGTCGAAGCCGACATAGCCGGGAGGTGCACCGAGCAGACGCGACACGGTGTGCCGCTCCATGTATTCCGACATATCGAAACGTAGGAGCTCGACGCCGAGCGACGTCGCAAGCTGCTTGGCGACTTCGGTCTTGCCGACGCCGGTCGGACCGGAGAAGACGTAGCAGCCGATCGGCTTGTTCGGTTCACGCAGGCCCGCGCGGGCGAGCTTGATCGACGAGGCAAGCGCCTCGATCGCCAGATCCTGGCCGTAGACGACGGAACGCAGTTCCTTCTCGAGGTTGGCCAGCACCGCCTCGTCGTCCTTGGAGACGGTCTTCGGCGGAATGCGGGCCATTGTCGCGACGGTGGCTTCGATCTCCCGCTCGGTGATCAGCTTGCGGCGCTTGCTGACCGGCAGCAACATCTGGGCTGCACCGGATTCGTCGATCACGTCGATCGCCTTGTCCGGCAGCTTGCGGTCGTTGATGTAGCGGGCCGAAAGCTCGACCGCCGCCTTGATCGCCTCGTTCGAGTATTTCAGATGATGATAATCCTCGAAGTAGGGCTTCAGGCCTTTCATGATCTCGATGGTATCGGCGATCGTCGGCTCGTTGACGTCGATCTTCTGGAAGCGGCGCACCAGCGCGCGGTCCTTTTCGAAGAACTGCCGGTATTCCTTGTAGGTGGTCGACCCGATGCAGCGGATCGCGCCCGACGAAAGCGCAGGCTTCAACAGGTTCGACGCATCCATAGCGCCGCCTGAGGTGGCGCCGGCACCGATGACCGTATGGATTTCATCGATGAACAGCACCGCACCCGGGTAGTCCTCGAGTTCCTTGACGACCTGCTTCAGGCGCTCTTCGAAATCGCCGCGATAGCGCGTTCCGGCCAGCAGCGTGCCCATGTCGAGCGAAAAGATCGTCGCGTCCTGGAGCGCCTCCGGCACCTTCTTTTCGATGATGCGCTTGGCAAGGCCCTCGGCGATCGCCGTCTTGCCGACGCCGGGGTCGCCGACATAGAGCGGGTTGTTCTTCGAACGGCGGCAGAGAACCTGGATCGTGCGGTTGACCTCGGCGTGGCGGCCGATCAGAGGATCGATCTTGCCGGACTTCGCCTTTTCGTTGAGATTGACGCAATAGGCCGTCAGGGCATCCTGCTGCTTTTTGGCGCTTGCCTCTTCGTTTTCGCGTGCAGGCTTCTGCTCGGATTCGTGTTCCTCAGCTCCGCGCACCGGACGTGCCTCGGAGCTTCCCGGCCGTTTGCCGATACCGTGCGAGATGAAGTTGACCGCGTCGTAGCGCGTCATCTCCTGCTCCTGCAGGAAATAGGCGGCATGGCTCTCGCGCTCGGCGAAGATGGCAACGAGAACGTTCGCCCCCGTCACTTCCTCGCGTCCGGACGATTGGACATGAATGACGGCGCGCTGGATGACGCGCTGGAAACCGGCGGTCGGCTTCGAATCCTCGTCATAGCCGGTGATCAGGTTCGACAATTCGTTGTCGACATAATCTGTCACGGTCTTGCGCAGCGTCTCGAGATTGACGTTGCACGCGCCCATCACGGCCGCTGCGTCGGCATCGTCGATCAATGCCAGAAGCAGATGCTCAAGCGTCGCATATTCGTGGTGGCGCTCGTTGGCAAAAGTCAGTGCCTGGTGCAGCGCCTTTTCGAGGCTGGGCGAAAATGTTGGCACGTTAGTTCCTCATTTCTTTTCCATGACGCATTGCAACGGATGCTGATGCTGGCGGGCGAAATCCATCACCTGCGTCACCTTCGTTTCGGCGACTTCGTACGTAAAGACGCCGCACTCCCCCACACCGTGATTGTGGACGTGGAGCATAATGCGAGTCGCCTCTTCCGGGTTCTTCTGAAAAAAACGTTCCAGAATGTGGATGACAAACTCCATTGGCGTGTAATCGTCATTCAAAAGCAGAACGCGATACAAACTCGGCTTCTTGGTCTTCGGCTTGGTGCGCGTGATGACGGAGGTGCTGCGATTGCTTCCGCCTCCTTCGTCGTCGCTTCCTTGCTGCATCCGGACCGGCATGGCGATCATTCGTGTCTTTTCCTTAGTACAAGCCGCGGATCCATCTGATGTGGCCGCAGCGTGCTTGCCCTTTATCTAATGGTTCGTTTCTAGATTTTAAGACCGAACCAACGCACTGCAATCATAATCGCACGGAGAGGCAGAAGATTGATCAACTTTCTTCGATCCACCGCGAAGTGCGCGAAACAGCAAAAAGGCCGGTCGCTGTATCGGCGACCGGCCTTCCAAATGACGGCAATGATCCGTTGCGTTACGCGGCAGCAGCAGCCTTGACCGCTGCGGTTGCCTTGGCAACCGGCGCTTCGTACGGCTTGTAGGCGTCCTTGGCGAGGTCGGCATACATCTCGCCGATCTTGGTTGCCTCGGCAAAGAAGCCTTCATAGCTCGACTTCAGGAAATTGGTCTGCAGTTCGAAGGCCGTCTCGACGCTCTTGACGCTGGAGAGCTTCTCCACATGGGCAACGCTGTCTTCGAAGGACTTCTTGGAAAAATCGGCAGCCTCGGTCGCAATGGCCTGAAGGCCCTTGGTCCAGGCGGAATAGCTTTTCACAGCCACGTCAATGGCTTCTTTGCTTTTCTTGTTTGCATCATCGAAGTTGAACATCGGGTGTCTCCTTAGTGACGGCCTGATCTGAAGGCTTTAGTTTATGTGCACTGCACAAAAAGTCAAGTCCAGCGTGCAGTGCAATAAAACACAATACTTGCAACAGCTTGATGAAAAAACGCAGCCGACGTTCAAAATTCTTCGACTTTACGCCCTGAAAAAACATGAAAGCATTGAAAAACCCGGCGCGATCGCTCGCCACCGGGTCATTTCCTGAAACCATCGATCAGCGACTTAGAGGTCGATGTCAAGGATCGCCATGGAGAAGTTGTAGGACAGTTCGCCATCTTCTTCGTCGCGGAAGACGACGCCGAGGAATTCGTCACCGAGATAGACTTCAGCCGACTCGTCCTTCTTCGGGCGAGCCTTGACGACCATCGACTGGTTGAACGTGCGCTTGAGGTAGGCTTCAAGCTTGCGGATTTCTTCGGGCTTCAAATGTCTTCTCCGTAGCCGTTTTTGATGTGCGGCGCTTCTCGCACGCTGCATTGGCGGGTGTAAACCCCTCGAAAGCAGCTACGCACCGGTTCCCGATGGTTCAAATTTCGAAGCTGCTCAGGATCTGGTCCATCTGGCGCGACGGTTCGGAACACCCGGCTTCGCCGACGACCTTGGCGGGAACGCCCGCAACCGTCGTTTTCGGCGGCACCGGTTTGAGGACGACCGAGCCGGCAGCAATGCGCGAGCAGTGGCCGATGTGGATATTGCCGAGGATCTTGGCGCCTGCACCGATCAGCACGCCGTCGGCGATCTTCGGATGACGGTCGCTGCCTTCCTTGCCGGTGCCGCCAAGCGTGACCCCATGCAGGATTGAAACGTTGTCGCCGATGACAGCGGTTTCGCCGACCACCAGCCCGGTGGCGTGATCGAGGAAGATACCGCGGCCGATCCGGGCAGCCGGATTGATGTCGGTCTGGTAGACGCTGGATGCCCTGCTCTGCAGATAGAACGCGAAATCCCGGCGCCCGCGCTTCAGGAGCCAATGGGCGAGACGGTGCGTCTGGATCGCGTGAAAGCCTTTGAAGTAAAGCACGGGCTCAAGGAAGCGGGTGCAGGCCGGGTCTCGATCGTAGACGGCCTGGATGTCGACGCGCAGGATCGCGCCCCATTCCGGCCAATCCTCCAGCATTTCGGCAAATGTCTGCCGCAGCAGGTTCGCCTGCAGATCGGGATGATCGAGGCGCTCGCAGATACGGTAGATGACGCTTTCTTCCAGCGAATGCTGGTTGACGACCGTCGAATAGAGGAACGCTGCCAGCATCGGATCCTGCTCGGCGGCAAGACGGGCCTCCTCGCGCAGGCTGCTCCAGATCGGGTCCATCAACTTGAGGGATTCCGTCTGACGAAGTTCGGTCGTCGCGACCATCGTCGCACTCCTTCTTAATCGGTCGATGCCTTCAATATAGGGGAAATCCGGCAGGACATAAATGGCCGGGCCACAGTTCGACCAGAGGTCGTAGACACACCTAAGCTCGCCCCACCTCTTCGAGAAATTCGAGTACCGCCTTCTTGAACACCCGATCACCGACCGCAAGCATATGGTCCCTGCCCGGAATATCAAGCGCACAGGCATTCGGCATCAGGTCTGCAAGTTCCTGCGGCGAGCCGGCGATATCGTCCGTTGTGCCGACGCCGATCAAGGTCGGAGCGTCGATGCGGCCCATATCCTCGGCGGTCAGAAGGTCACGCGACGTCGATATGCAGGCGGCCAGTGCCTGACGATCGCTCTTGGTCTGGTCGGCAAACGCGCGGAACATGCGGCCGCGTGCATGCGTCACCACATCGAGCGACGGCGCAACCAGCGCGTCGGCGATCGGGTCCCAATCGCCGACCCCGGTGACCATGCCCATACCGAGGCCACCGAACACCAGAGTGCGCACGCGGTCGGGATGGGCAAGCGCCAGGAATGCGGAGATGCGCGCGCCCATCGAATAGCCCATCACATGCGCCTCTGCGATGCCGAGATGCCCGAGCAGTGCGACCGCATCGCCGGCCATCTGCTGGGGATGGTAGAGGGCTGGATCGTATGGCTTGCTACTTTTGCCATGGCCACGGTTGTCGAACGCGATTACCCGGTAACCGGCATCGCCAAGCGTCTTCAGCCAGCCGGGAAAAACCCAGTTGACGTTGGCGCTCGAAGCAAAGCCGTGAACGAGCAGGATCGGCGCACCGGAAGGATCGCCCTCGTCGAAGAAGGCGATATCCAGCCCTTCATGCGTGAAGTGCGAAAATGGCGGCGGATTGAGATCCATCATTCTGGTCCTTGAGGCGGCATCGGTTTGGCGCAACCTAATTTGTCGTCCCGTAGAGGGGAACCCCGGCCCGGCAAAAACCACAGGTGCGGCGTGTTTGCCGCTACACTTTTGCAACAAAGCTCACTATGGTGCCGGCAAATTCGACCCTCAAAGACTTGCATACATCGGAGCATGACATGGCCGGCCACAGCATCCCCCATTTCCAGAATGACGGCGGACATCAGGCAATCGAGATCGGCGTCAAGGAATTCATGTGCACCGGCGCGTCCGTTCCCTACGACCACCCGCACATCTTCATCGACATGGGCGACGACAATGAAAAGGTCTGCTCCTACTGCTCGACGCTCTATCGCTACAATCCGAAGCTGAAGGCGACCGAAACCAACCCGCCGGGCTGTCTCTTCACCTTCCAGGCGACCTGATACCCGCGCGGATGTCAACCGCGGTCGCGATCGTCGGTGCCGGCATCGGCGGGCTCACGGCGGCCCTGTGCCTCGCGCATCGCGGCTTCGACGTCGACATTATCGAACAGGCGGCCGTTCTGACCGAAGTCGGCGCCGGGCTTCAGCTTTCCCCGAATGCATCGCGCATCCTCAGCGAACTCGGCTTGCTCGACGCGCTCGAATCCGTCTGGACCGAGCCGGATGCGATCACGCTCGTCGATGGAAAGTCGCTTCGCGCGCTTGCACGCGTTCCCTCGGGGCGTTTTGCCCGTGACCGCTGGAGCGCGCCCTACGGCGTGTTACACCGGGCAAGCCTTCAACGAATCCTGATTGCCGCCGTGACGGCCGAGCCGCGCTGCCGTCTCCACCTGGGACACCGCATCGAAGGCGATGCCGAACAGGCGATTGCCTCCACTACCGGGCGGACGCCGGCGCTGATCATCGGTGCCGATGGCATCTGGTCGCGCCTGCGCAATGCGATTGCGGGTGCTGGCACCGTCCAGTTTTCGGGCAATGTCGCCTGGCGCTTGACGGTCACGCGCGCTGCCGCCGACAACCTTCTGCAGCCGGATCGCGTTACCGCCTTTCTTGGCGCACGGGCGCATCTTGTCGCCTATCCCCTGCGAGAAATTGGCGGCTTCAACCTGGTTGCGATCATCGAAGGCAAGGAAACCGACGGCGTCTGGGTCGGCAAGGATTCCGAAGTCAGGCGTCGCGACTACCTTGACGCCTTCTCAACCTGGAACAACGGCCTGCAAACATTGCTGAAAAACGCCGACGCGCCGACCTATTGGCCACTTTGCACAGTGACTGACGGCGCTTGGCAGGATGGACGAAAGATCGTTCTGATCGGGGACGCTGCCCATGCGATGACGCCGTTTGCGGCGCAAGGCGCTGCCATGGCGATCGAAGATGCAGACGCACTTGCAGCCTGCCTCAGCAGCGCAAACGACATCAGCGAAGCGCTGAGGGCCTTCGAGGCCACACGCCGGCCACGCATCGCCCAAGTGCGCCGCCGCGCCGCTTTCAACCGCTTCGCCTACCACGCCCGCGGCCCGTTCCGGCTCGGGCGAGATATCGTCCTGTCGATGAAGGGTCCGGAAGCGCTCGCAGCCGATTTCGATTGGCTCTACGGCTACGGCGCTCCCGAACGCTAAAAACGGTCAGACTGCCCTTGCTGCGGCAAGTCCCGCCTCGATATCCCGGCGAATATCGGCAACATCCTCAAGACCGATCTGCAGGCGAAGGACCGGCCCCTCGGTCGGCGCCAACGCCACCTTTCGATCCGACAGGCCAACGTGAAGCGCCAGACTTTCGAAGCCGCCCCAGGAATATCCAAGGCCGAACAGCGACAGCGCATCGAGGAACGCGTGCGCCTTCGCCTTGAAGCGCTCGGGGCTTTCAGCTTTCAGCACGAAGGAAAAGATGCCGCTCGCCCCGGTAAAATCGCGCTTCCAGAGGTCGTGGCCGGGGAAGCTCGGAAGCGCCGGATGCAGAACGCGGGCAACCTCATCACGGCCTTCCAGCCACGTGGCGAGCGACAGCGCGCTTTCCTGGTGCCGCTCGAGGCGGATGCCCATGGTGCGCAGCCCGCGCAGGATCTGGTAGCTGTCATCCGGAGACACGCAGACGCCGAGCGTGACCATGGCTTCCGTCAGCGCCGGCCAATGGGCGGCGTTGGCGGAGACCGTGCCGAGCAGCACGTCGGAATGGCCTGAGGGATATTTGGTGGAAGCATGGATCGACACGTCGACGCCATGGTCGAGCGGTTTGAAATAGACCGGTGTCGCCCAGGTGTTGTCCATGGTGACAACGCAGCCGTGGCGGTGCGCGACGTCGGCTATCGCCCGGATATCCTGCATCTCGAACGTATTGGAGCCTGGCGCCTCCGTATGAACCAGGCGCGTGTTCGGGCGAACCAGGCTTTCGATCGCAGCGCCAATCATCGGGTCGTAATATTCGACGGTAACGCCGAGACGCTTCAGCATCGTGTCGCAGAAATGCCGGGTCGGGAAATAGACCGAATCGACGATGAGCGCATGGTCGCCGGACGAGAGATAGGCGAGGAACGGCACGGTGACGGCAGCAAGGCCCGAGGGAACGAGGATCGTGCCTGCAGCTCCCTCGAGCTCGTTGATCGCGTCACAGAGCGCATCCGTCGTCGGTGTGCCACGGGTGCCGTAGGTGTATTTCTGCTCGCGCGTCTCCATCGCCCTGGCGTTCGGGAACAGCACCGTGGACGCGTGAACGACCGGTGGATTGACGAAACCGAAATAGTCGGAAGGTTTGTTTCCGGTATGGGCCAGTCGGGTGTTGATACCCATCTTGCCATTCACATTGCCGCTGTCTGCCATTGAATATTCCGATGTTGAAAAACCGATCCGGAACTCTTCGAACGCCCTACAACCGCGGTCAAGTGGCAAAATCCGACAAAGGCGCTTTGCGACCGAAAGCAGCAGCCATTGACGAATTTTCGCCCAGCAATTGCCCGTTCTCTGCAAAACCTGCCTAAACTTCTGGCTTATTTCAGGTTTTTTACTCGCAAGTTCAGAAAATCGGCGACGTCTCTTGACCCTCATTGATTTTGAGCATGAGATAGATTGCACTCGCGCCATGAGGGTGGCGGAGGCTGCACGCGCAGGGAGACGCGCTGGTGCAGACGGGAACGAACGACAACAGAAAAAGGTTCTAAAAATGGCAAGAAGAATTCTGACAGCCCTCGTTGGCGCTGCTGTCATGGGGATTGGCGCACATGCGGCTTCGGCTGCGACACTCGATGACGTGAAGGCCAAGGGCTTTGTCCAATGCGGCGTGAATACCGGCCTCGCCGGCTTCGCTGCCCCGGACGCTTCGGGCAACTGGAGCGGATTCGACATTGATTATTGCAAGGCGATCGCTGCCGCGATCTTCGCGGATGGCTCCAAGGTAAAATACACACCCACTTCGGCCAAGGAACGTTTCCCGGCCCTGCAGTCCGGTGAAGTCGACGTGCTTGCCCGTAACACCACGTGGACGATCAACCGCGACACCGCTCTCGGCTTCAACTTCCGCCCGGTCAACTATTACGACGGCCAGGGCTTCATGGTCCGCAAGGGCCTGAACGTTAAGTCGGCCCTCGAACTCTCCGGCGCCGCCGTCTGCGTACAGACCGGCACCACCACCGAGCTCAACCTTGCCGACTATTTCAAGTCCAACAACCTGCAGTACAACCCGGTCGTCTTCGAAAAGCTCGACGAAGTGAACGCGGCCTATGACGCCGGTCGTTGCGACGTCTACACCACCGACCAGTCGGGCCTCTATTCGCTGCGCCTGACGCTTTCCAAGCCCGACGATCACATGATCCTGCCGGAAATCATCTCGAAGGAGCCGCTTGGTCCGGCCGTCCGCCAGGGTGACGACCAGTGGTTCGATATCGTCAGCTGGGTTCACTACGCGCTGATCCAGGCCGAAGAGTTCGGCGTCACGCAGGCAAACGTCGAAGAAATGAAGAAGTCCACCAACCCGGACGTTCAGCGCTTCCTCGGCGTCGAAGCTGACAGCAAGATCGGCACCGACCTCGGCCTCACCAACGAATGGGCCGTCAACGTCATCAAGGCAGTCGGCAACTACGGCGAAGTCTTCGACCGTAACATTGGCGCCGGCAGCCCGCTGAAGATCGAACGCGGCCTCAACGCGCTGTGGAGCAAGGGCGGAATTCAGTACGCTCCTCCGGTCCGTTAAGACGGCCCGACACGAAAGGGGGAAGCGGCACGCCGCTTCCCCATCCCAACGATAAAAACACCCAAAAGGGTGACAAGGGGAAAGAGGCATTGCATGGCGATTGGCGTCACAACTACGCCTGAGAAGAGCAAACCTTCGGGCTCGTTCATCAACGACCCGCAAGTGCGCGGGATATTTTACCAGGTCATAACCGTCGTTATCCTCGTTGCCGTCGTCTATTGGATAGCGGACAACACGATCGAAAACCTCAAGCGTGCGAACATCGCGTCCGGCTACGGCTTCCTCAAGGGGCGTGCCGGTTTCGACGTCGGACAGTCCTTGATCGCCTATACCAGCGATTCCACCTACGGGCGCGCGCTCGTCGTCGGTTTCGTCAATACGCTGCTGGTTGCCGTGACCGGCATCATCACCGCAACGATCATCGGCTTCATTGTCGGCATCGGGCGGCTCTCGCACAATTGGCTGATCGCGAAACTGTCACTCGCCTATGTCGAAGTGTTCCGCAACATCCCGCCGCTGCTGGTCATCTTCTTCTGGTACAGCGGCGTTCTGGCCGTGCTTCCGCAACCGCGGGAATCGGCAGCGCTGCCGCTCAACATCTTCCTCAACAACCGCGGCATTGCCTTTCCGAAGCCGGTCTTCGGCGACGGCTCGCAGTATGTCTTCTACGCGTTCGTGATCGCCGTCATCGCCAGCTTCTTCGTGGCCCGCTATGCGCGCATCAAGCAGGAAGCAACCGGACAGCGCCTCCCGGTTCTGTGGATAGTGCTAGGCCTCGTCGTCGGCCTCCCGCTCCTTGTCTTCCTTGCAACGGGTTCGCCGATCACCTTCGACGTGCCGGTCGCCGGCAAGTTCAACCTCACCGGCGGCTCGGTCATCGGACCGGAGTTCCTGTCGCTGTTCCTGGCGCTTTCCTTCTATACCGCAGCCTTTATCGCCGAAATCGTTCGGGCAGGTATCCGTGGCGTGTCAACGGGACAGACCGAGGCAGCCCACGCGCTGGGCGTCCGGCCCGGTCTCACGACCCGCCTCGTCGTCGTGCCGCAGGCGATGCGGATCATCATTCCGCCACTCACCAGCCAGTATCTCAACCTGACCAAGAACTCGTCGCTGGCGATCGCCATCGGCTACGCAGACTTGGTTGCCGTCGGCGGAACGATCCTCAACCAGACTGGTCAAGCGGTCGAGATCGTGTCGATCTGGATCATCGTCTACCTGTCGTTGAGCCTGTCGACGTCCTTGCTGATGAACTGGTTCAATGCCCGCATGGCCCTGGTGGAAAGGTAAGATCATGAACACGCACCAGGGAAATTTCGTCCGCACTTCGATGATCGAGGCTGCACCCGCTCCCATACTGACGGGCGGCCTTGCCTACTGGCTTCGCAAGAACCTCTTTGCGACGCCGAAGGATTCGATTCTTACGATCATAAGCCTGCTCGTGCTCGCCTGGCTCGTACCGCCGGCAGTGCAATGGCTCTTCATCGATGCCGCCTGGACGGGCGGCGGGCGTGGGGTCTGCGCCACCGTCGCACAGGGCGGCTCGCAGCCGGACGGCTGGAGCGGCGCGTGCTGGGCCTTCGTCAATGCCAAGTTCGACCAATTCCTCTTCGGGCGTTACCCGATCGAGGAGCGCTGGCGGCCGGCCCTCATCGGCATCCTGTTCATCCTGTTCCTGACGCCGATGCTGATCCCGAAGGTCCCCTACAAGAACATTAATGCGATCCTGCTTCTCGTCGTGCTACCGATCCTGTCGCTTATCCTTTTGCCAGGCGGTTGGTTTGGTCTGACCTTCGTCGAAACCCCACTGTGGGGCGGCCTGATGGTGACGCTGGTGCTGTCGTTCGTCGGCATCGCGGTATCGCTGCCCCTAGGCATCCTGCTTGCGCTTGGCCGAAAATCGACCATGCCGGTGATCAAGATGCTGTGCACGTTCTTCATCGAAGTTGTGCGCGGCATCCCGCTCATCACCGTTCTGTTCATGGCCAGTGTCATGCTGCCGCTGTTCCTGCCGCAGGGTGTGACCTTCGACAAGTTCCTGCGCGCGCTGATCGGCGTGTCGTTCTTCGCCTCCGCCTATATGGCCGAGGTGGTGCGCGGCGGTCTGCAGGCGATCGGCAAGGGGCAGTATGAGGGTGCCGATTCGCTCGGCCTCAGCTACTGGCAGAAGATGAACCTCATCGTGCTGCCGCAGGCGCTGAAGCTGGTGATCCCCGGCATCGTCAACACCTTCATCGGACTGTTCAAGGATACGTCGCTGGTTTCGATCATCGGCATGTTCGATCTGCTCGGCATCGTCCGGCTGAACTTCTCGGATGCCAACTGGGCCTCGGCGGTCACGCCGATCTCCGGGCTAATTTTCGCAGGCTTCATATTCTGGCTTTTCTGCTTTGGTATGTCGCGCTATTCAGGCTTCATGGAACGTGTGCTCGACACGGCCCATAAACGATAAAAGGGGGGAACCGCATGGCAAATACAGCCACTGCTTCCAAGATGACCGTATCCGCGACCGACGTTGCGGTCGAAATCAACGGAATGAACAAATGGTACGGGGACTTCCACGTTCTCCGTGACATCAACCTGAAGGTCATGAAGGGCGAGCGTATCGTCATCGCCGGCCCGTCGGGCTCCGGCAAATCGACGATGATCCGCTGCATCAACCGACTGGAAGAGCACCAGAAGGGCAAGATCGTCGTCGACGGCATCGAGCTCACCAACGACCTGAAGAAGATCGATGAAGTGCGCCGCGAAGTCGGCATGGTGTTCCAGCACTTCAACCTGTTCCCGCACCTGACTATCCTGGAAAACTGCACGCTTGCACCGATCTGGGTTCGCAAGATGCCGAAGAAGCAGGCCGAAGAAATCGCGATGCACTTCCTGAAGCGCGTCAAGATCCCAGAGCAGGCCCTCAAATATCCAGGCCAGCTTTCGGGCGGTCAGCAGCAGCGCGTGGCGATCGCCCGCTCGCTGTGCATGAAGCCAAAAATCCTGCTGTTTGATGAGCCCACTTCGGCGCTCGACCCGGAAATGGTCAAGGAAGTGCTCGATACGATGGTCGGCCTTGCTGAAGAAGGCATGACCATGCTGTGCGTGACCCACGAAATGGGCTTTGCCCGCCAGGTCGCCAACCGCGTGATCTTCATGGACCAGGGCCAGATCGTCGAACAGAACTCGCCTGCCGAGTTCTTCGACAATCCGCAGCATGAGCGCACCAAGCTCTTCCTCAGCCAGATCCTGCACTAGGCATCCGAGCTAGACTTCAAACAGAAAGCCCGCCTTTCCGGCGGGCTTTTTTGCTATCTGGCCGTCGTGAAATGCGGTCACTCGACGTGATAGCGCAGCATACCGACCGACCAGCGGATGCCGCGCTTATCCAGGTCCTCGGTCCAGGTCTTCTGCAACCGCGAGACTATTTCGCTCAAGGTCTCGCGCGCGCGGAGCTCGACCTTGAGTCCCCGTGCCTTCGGCGCGACCGCCGCCAGATCAACGGGATCGTTGACCACCAGGGCAACGAACGCACTCTCACCTTCGCCCGATGCTTCGAAGTCGAAGCCGTAATATTCGTCCGGCAGTGTCAAAGGCACGTTGGCGCTGAGTGGGGTAATCTTCTGCGCGAACTCGTTGGGAAAGATCTGGGTTGCTGCGCCCTCTGCATTGACGTCGAGCAGGATGAGGCTCCCGGCAATCTTGCTTGCGACCGTCAGCTTGAACACGTCACCGGCCTTCATCGACGTTGGCCTGTCGATGCCGAGGGTCACGTCACCAGCGTCGGCCTTGCCGACGATATCGCCGACCGCATCGATTGCATTCGCATCCTGATAGCTTACCTGGCCGGTACTGCTGCCGGTAACGGGCTGATACCGAGCCTTCGCATCCGCACGCGCCTGTACCGGCACTATGGCACTGGCACCGAGGTTCTGCGCCTTCGTCTCCAGTTGCGGGTCGAGGGTCTCGCATTTTTTTCTGCGAGGCGCAGTAAGCGGCAGATTGCACCGTGACATATTCGAAAAGCTCGGCGTTGCTGGTCAGGCCATTGGCGTTCGCGTCCGCCGCCGCCCCCATCTGCCCGGCGACATAGGCCGCGGTGAAGACACCGTGACGGCTTTCGACGGGCAGCCGCACATCGTCCCAGGCCACCTGATAGGGCGCGCTTGCGCTCCAGGCAACGGTACCGCTTTCGTTGACGTGGGCCGGCTTGTCGACGACGCCGAGATCGATCCGCAGCCCGCGCGTCAGTGCCTGCTCCACCGGTTTCGCCACGGGGCGCGGTAGGAAACGCGCGCCGTCGATGCCTGCGGACACATCGTTGGAGAGCGACCGCGAGATCGTGCCAGAGTGACAGGCGTCGATCACCAGGGTCACCGCCCTGCCCTTCAAGCGTTCGAGGATGGCATCGAGCTCGTCATCAGTGATGGCGCCATCCCAATCCTTGTTCTTGGCGACCAGATCGAATGGCGCCAGCGCCTCATCCATGCCGTCGTCCTCGTCGTCATCGAGATCCGTCACCTGAAGACCGTGACCCGAATAATAGAGATAGGCCCGGTCACCGGGCTGCGTGCCCGCGACCAGCCATTCTTCGATCGACGACAGGATGGCCGCGCCCGTCGCCTGCTCATCCTTCAGTACTCGGATCGCGGAACGATCGAAGCCGAGTGTGCCTGTCAGCAATCCTTCCATGGCAACGAGGTCGTTTTTCGGGCCGTGCAGGAACAGCTTCGGCGGCAGGTTCTGATAGTTTCCTATCCCGATGAGCAAGGCCCGGTCCGCAGCCAAGACAGGCGAACAGGTCCCCAGCGCCATGAGCGGCAGCAGGAAACGCCAGACACCGATGTCCGCGGTCATTGCCCGCGCTCCCGCGTGTAGAGCGGTTGGATAGCGACGGCACTGTCGGTGCCGTCCAGCCGCTCTTCCAGAAGGCGCAGAAACTCGGATGCCTCGACGCCTGGGCTGGATAAAGCAGCAACCACCGCATCGATCGGGGCGTTTGTCGAGACGACCACAAGATGATCGGCGCCAAAAGGTTTGACCACCTCCAGGTCCCTGAGCTTGAACACATGGCTGCCGGAGCCCGAGACCTGGGCATCGAGAAGCTGGACTTCCCCGGTATTAGCCAGATTGAACACCAGCATGTTCGCGTATCCGGACTGCGGAGCGTCGAAGTTCAGGCGGTCGCCTGATGAATAGATGTCCTTGACCGGCGTCAGCGAGACTTTGCCCGGGTTCTGCGCGGCAAGCACCTTCAGGAAATCAAGAAGGATGAATTTATCGACCACACCCTGCACCATGTCGGCAGCGACATGTTCGCCGGCAACGTCGCCGTTCGGCGTGTAGAATGTGCCGCTCGTGGCATCCCATCGATAGGGAACACCGCTGCCACCGACATTTTCAAGCGTCGGCGCTGTGCCGTTGACGCTGAGCGCCAGCGTTCCTGTCCAACCCATGTCTCGGGCGGGCTTCAGCTTTGACGACCGGCCTGTTGCTGCTGCACCATTGCCGTCTGCCAGCGCCGCACTTCTCGGCAGCGACAGGACGATCTCCCTGTCCGATCGCGGCACCTGTGGTGTGAAGTTCGGCACCTGCAGCGCCTCGGACTGGAGCTTGACGTTGGAGAAGACGTAATCCTCGAGTTCGACCCGCGAAATCAGCCCGTCGCCATCGCGATCGGCGGCCCCCTCAAGCGCGCGGGCGAAACTCCAACTGAGCGCGCCGCGCGGCTCGCCTTCAATCACCACCTCCGGTGTCAGCTGGCTCTCAAGCGATGCGGCAAGGATAGTCACCTGCGACAGGTCCGCATCCTTCACCGCCGCGCCGGAAACCGCCTCTTGCGACGGCGGCGGCAACTGCGCCCGCACCGTCGGTGCGAGCCGCGTCTTGCCGGAGATCGATCGGTTCATGCCGCCGGAATAACAGCTGTCGGAGACAAACAGCACCTGGACACCCTTGGCCTCAGCTTCCGCGAACCAGGCATTGAGTTCATTGTCGACGATGATCTCCTTTGCCGTCTCCTCGGCCCGGCTACGATCGAATCCCGGCAACTCCAGAAACTCATCAAGCCCATCCGGCTCGCTGCCGGCGACAAGTTCCGGCATCTGGGCGCCGTGACCGGCATAAGTGAAGATGATCATGTCGCCTTTTGTCGCGGCACCGACAAGTTCCAGCCAGCCGGCGCGGATCGCGTCCTTCGTCGCCTTTTCGTTGATGAATTCGCGGATGGTGCCGACGTCCGCCGTCTTCAGTGCCTGGGCAACGTCGCGCGCATCCTTGACCGCGCCATCGAGGCTGACCTCATGCGGATAGACGTCGACGCCGACGACAAGCGCCGACGTGGCCGCCAGCGCCGGCAGACCCGCTAGACTAAAGAAAGCGCACGAAATCAGAGCCTTGCGCAGCACAGCCTATTTCTCCACATCAACTTCGACGCGGCGATCCAACTGATGTAGCATCGCTTCGTCGTAGGCACCCGGATCATCCGGTTTGAACGGCTCCTCCTCGCCCTTGCCAATCGTCGTCCAGGTGCCCTTGTAGCCAGCACCGACAAGATAGTTGGCAAGCGCCTCGGCCCTTGCCAACGACAGTTTCAGGTTCGCCTCAGCGCTGCCGATCGGATCAGTATGGCCGATCAAGGTAATTGCATCCGCCTTTGCCGATTTCAGGCACTCGAACAAATCCTTTGCCGACTGCAACCCTTCAGGCGTGAACTCGGCTGTTCCGAAGACATAGCGAACCGGCGTCGCCTTCTTTCTGATCGAGACACCGCGATAGGAGAACTTGCAGGCGCCGCGCATCGCAAGCTTCACCGGCTTGATTGCTGCAAGCCGCATCTCGGAGGCGAGCCGATCGAGGCGCAGAATGTAAGCCTTGTCCGGCGCCATCCACTCGGGCGTCAGTTCCTCGTTGGCCGCATCCTCAAGTGCCTGCTGGTAATAGGTTGCCGCACGTTCATAGTTCTTTCGCTCCCGGTCGATGTCGCCGAGCGCGTCGAGGATCTGCCAAGGCCCACCGACGTCGCTCAGCACAGCTTCAAGCTCACCCTCGAAAGTATCGAGCCTGGCACCGGCCCCGACTGCGTTGGCGATGCGATTGAACGTTGCTAGCGCCGCTACACGCCGGGTAAGCGCTGCCTCGGTACTCGAACATGCATTCGTGCGCTCCGGCGCGGCCGCTGCCCGCGCCCCGACCTCGTCGCCCCTGTTGAGAGCCTCCGAGGTTTTCACTAACGCGTCGCAGGCGCGCGCCGGGTAAGCGAGCGGCAAAAGCATTGCGGATGCGACGATCAACCCTTTCATCAATTCATCCATCGCGCATCCGCTATTCTCTAATCTCGAAAGTTACCATCTGCACGCTGCTGGCGCCGTTGTCGGCCTGCGCCTTCTTCGCGAGATTGACCGCCAATCCGCGCGTCGGCGGCAACTTCGATTGGACGACGAATGCGCGCGCTTTCTCCACCGTGAGCCTTTGATCGGCCAGACCGCCAACCCGGCAGAAGGCCAGCATGGTTTCGGCGGGCGCTGCCGTATCGAAGGTCAGCGTGCCGGTTCCCGGCTGCGGGATCAGCCTGCTTTCGCCGGGCTGCAGCGTCGTGTGGCCGATCATCTCATCTGGGATGATTTCGACATTGCCGTTTTCCTCGACATAGAGGATCTGCAGTTCGCAGGCCTGATTGACGCTGAGTTCGAACGACAGCTGGTCACCGACCTTGGCCGTCGTCGTCGGCACCTTCAAGGCAAGCTCAAGCTTGGTGCCGCCAGCCTTCTCCTGCTTGCGATAGTCAGGCGCGGCTGCGGCTACGGATTGCGGTTTTTCCTCCGACTGCTGCTCGGTGCCGGCAACGACGATCGTGCTGGTATCGAGCGGGCGCCGCTGGGCGAGCGGCTCCAGCAACAGGGCATATTGCTGTTCGACCTCGTTGCGCGGAACAGTCCCGCCAGCTTCGAGCGTCGTGACCCAATCAAGCCCGAGACGCAGGACATCCACTTCCGCTACTCGCTTGATCGCCTCAGAAAACTGCTGCGGCGTCATGTCGAACTCCGCCGCCAGAGCATCGAAGTCGAGCTCATCTTCATACTTGTCGGCAAAGTAGGTGACGATCTCGGCGTCGCCGGGTGCGTGCTTGCTCTGAAGCCCGCCATCCGGCGTCGGTTCGGTTACGTCGAGTTTTTGCAGAGCCTCGACGAAGCGTTCGCGGTCCTTGCGGTAGGCCTCGTCCAGCTCCTCCTGCTTCACGTACATGGCCAACAGCACGCCCTGCTGGTCCTTGCTGAACAGCGTCGACGTGGCGATATGCTCGCGCAACTGATCACGTTTCGACAGAATGCCATCGGCGTGGCAATCGAAGCAGGAGCGGGCATTGACGATCTCCACGCCCTTGCCGATCGGCCGGTCACGGAACGAAACGATGGTCGTCGGCCCGACATCGAGCTGTTTTCCTGCCGCGGTCGACAGATAATAACCCTGCATGCCGTTGGGCAGTGAAAAGATCATCTCGCCACCGTCGTGCTCGAACGGCACAAGGCCGGCATCGAGCGCACCCAACTCCTTGGGTCCATGCGGAAAACGCTTGAGCACCTGTTTGCCGACATCGCCGGCGAAATCGTAGGATTTCCAATAGTAGCCGCCAAACGGCATGTCGTGACGCTCGAGCATGCGATTGTGGTCCGATACGCCGGACGAACCGTCAGCAAAGCCGGCACGCAGAACGTTACGCCGCCTTATGTTGTCGTCGACATCGATCTTGAAGCGCGTTTCCAGCTCGCGAATATGCGTCGGCAGCTTCATCAGTCTGTTATAGACCTCCGGCCGGGCGCCATTGCTCATGAACCAGTCGATCCGCATGATCGGCAGTTGCGTATGCGTCTCGGTGGAAAGCGCCTGAAGCGACGCATCGCTCGTCGGATCAACGCCGTAGAAATAGCGCTTGATCAGGAAATCGTAATCAGCGTTATCCCACTGCAGCTCGCGCAGATCGACCCGGACGAGCAGACCATTGGTGCCGTCCACCTCCGCCGGCACCACCAGCTTCGGGCCATAGGACAAGGAATTCAGCAGCTTCTTGAAGCCACCGGCCAGCACGTCCATGCGCTTCATGAACGTGGCGTCGTCTTCGCAACCCATCATGCCGTTATACTGGTCACGGTAGGAGAAATAGCGCATGTGCTGACGATCAAGCGCACTGACCTTGGAAATGTCCTTGAGCGCCGCCTCGACGAACTGGTCATGGGACAGCATCGGGCGCGATCGGGCGGGTTTGGTGGCTGCCGTCTGCGGCAGGTTCTTTTCGCTGAGCGAATTGATCCAGTCCTCGAGCACCTTGACCTCTTCGTCCGTCGGGCGCTTGCCAAGCGGCATGCGGCCGCTGGTGACCGAGGTGAAGAGGCGCGATTTCGCGGCATTGCCCGGCGTGACGAAATTGGCATCGGCGGCGATCGATGTCAGCTCACCGGCGGGGTAGCTGCCTTGAGAGCTTTCACCCGGCCCATGGCAGTTGCGGCAATACTTGCCGATGAAGGCATCGGCCTGTTGGGCGACTTCGGCATTGTCGCCGGTCAGCGCCGTCGAGGCCGTGGTCTCCTTGCACACTGCCGTCACAGACTGCGCCACCGGCGCCGGTGCTTTCACCTCGCGATCGGACAGGAACGCGTAGATCGCGCGACGATCGTCGTCGCTGAGTATCGAAAGTCCCTTGGCGATCCGTCGCATGACCGGGTCGCTGATCGGTGCGCCCGAAAGCTTCTTGCCTTCGTCTATAAGGCCCGTGGTAAACACTTCCGGCGCAGTGAGCCCCGCCATCTTCGCCTTGCCGATATCCGGTGCGACCGCACCGGTCAGCCCCTTCTCGCCGTGAAAAGCTCTTTCCAGGTCGAGCCCATAAGTCGTCGTGCGCGGCGTGTGACAGTCGCCACAGCCACCGACATTTTCGACCAGGTAACGGCCACGCTCCATCTGCGACGCTTCGCGCGGCTGGTAGGCTTGAACTGTGAAATTGCTGCGTTTCCAGAGAGTTATGGTCGTTTGCCGACTAAAAGGAAAAGCGATCTCATGTTCCTTCGAGACGGCGTCTGATTGCGGCAAGGTCTCGACGTAAGCCTTGATATCGAGCACGTCCTCCGGCTTCATACCGCCATAGGATGTGTAGGGCATGACCGGGTAGAGATTGTTGCCGTCACGATCAAGCCCGACCATGACAGCGTTGAGGAACTGGGCGTTGCTCCAGCCACCGATGCCGTTGGCATGGGGCGAAATGTTCGGCGCGTAGAAAGTGCCGATCGCCGTGTTCATCTCCATGCCGCCGGACAGCAGTCCAGTTTCGTCGCCCGACCCGTGGCAGGCGCCACAACCAGCGGCGTTGAACATGTACTTGCCGTTCTCGACATTCGCCTTGTAGGTCGAGAAGGCGTCCTCGGCGAAAGCGTCGCGCACCGATGCGACGCCG
This sequence comes from Ensifer sp. 1H6, assembly GCF_001976035.1. Classification (NCBI taxonomy): domain Bacteria; kingdom Pseudomonadati; phylum Pseudomonadota; class Alphaproteobacteria; order Hyphomicrobiales; family Rhizobiaceae; genus Ensifer; species Ensifer sp. 1H6. Next base: position 124,557 of record NZ_MOAI01000007.1, read on the forward strand.
GGACAGAGCATGGCGGCCAGCAGACCGGCGGCCAGAGCCAGTGCGTGCCTATTGCGGATGCCGGCACCTGACGAGACGTTCGCTCGCATTTCACGCAGACTGCGCATGGCCGTACTCCCTTAATCCAAAAATCTTCAATAAAACTGCTATCGAAACTGAAACTGTTCGAACTCTACGCGACGCGGCTTCTTTCCAAGCTCTTTCAACCCTTTGACGATCGCCTCCCGCAGCGGCGCAGGACCGCAGAACCAAAGATCGGCCTCGCCCGGATCGATGACGCTGCCCGCCGCCAGTTTGGCCGCGTCCAGCCGCCCGTCTGTGGCCGAATCGTGCAGCACGAAGCTGAAGTTGCCGAGCTTTTCCGCCTGCGCCTCGAAGGTTTCAAGGCCGATGGCTTCCTTTCGGTCGCGCACGCAATAGACCATGTGGATGTCCTGGTCCTCATCGCCCTTCAAATGGCTGGCCATGGCGAGAAACGGCGTGACCCCGATACCTCCGGCAAGCCAGATCTGCTTCTTCGCCCCGCGTCGGTGATTGAACTGGCCGTATCCGCCTTCGAGCTTCAACCGGTCGCCGACAGCAATCTGATCGCGCAACGCCTGCGTATAGTCGCCGAGCGGCTTGATGGCGAAGCGCACCGTGCCGTTGCCATCGATGTCGGCGATTGTGAAGGGGTGCGGCTCGCGCAGACCAGCCTTCAGGACACGCAGGAAACCGAACTGCCCCGGTTTGGCCCTCAGCGCGCGCCCCTTTGAACGCGCCGAAATGATCGTCGCACCATCGTGCTTTTCGACCTCGGAAACCTCGTAGCATCGCGTCCTCAGCCACGGCAGAAGCTGCGTATAGGCGTAGCTGAGGATCCCGAGTGCTGCGAACGCATTGAGATAGACCGCCAGCAGCGCCGTGCTGTCATAGGGGCGCTTGATGAACATCTGGTGGAACGCGACAAGCGCGAACAAGAGCCCGATGAACCGATGGGTATAACGCCACAGGTGATAGGGTATCTCGATTCTGGTCTTCGGGATGATCTTGACGATGCTGAGAACAAGCAGCGCCGTCAGCCCGTAGAAGCCATACTTGCCGGCGGAGGCAGCAAGCTGGTTCAAACCGCTGGTGAACGACAGCCCCTTGAAATCAGGCGTCAGGAAATAATGGACGAGAATGAGCATCAGCACGGAGATGCCGATCCGGCGATGAAGGTGATAGATGCGGTCGAGCCCGCCGAACAGCGGTTCGATGACGGGCGGACGTGCCGCCATGAACTGCGCAATCGCCATTCCGACGAAAGCCATCGAGGACGCCATCAGCGAGAACGTCGTCTGCGCGTTCGTATGGCTGACCGCCGGGACGGCAAGCAGCCCCGCAAACACAATCAGCGACCAGACCAGAAACGCACCCACCTTCAGCCCAAGCCCCTCAACGTCGATGTCCGACGTTCTTTTTAGAGAAGACTGACAAGCAGTTTCCTCTTCGTCAACACCATTCAAGGCTGGAACGGCCGAACGAGCACTTTTATTCAGGCCATTGAAATCTGAAGCTTTTACCGACTCATAATGATTACTTCGACCAGCATAATCCTTCCTGATTAGTGGTCATCAGTTCGTTTGCCATCGAAACGAAACTGTGCCACGTTCTGATATATCAGAAACTGTGGGATGCGTATGTCGGTTCACTCCCAGGCCCACCTCGCCTATCTCGCCCTCGAGCGACTGATCGTCACGCTCAAGCTTGTGCCCGGCATGCTGCTGACGGAAAAGCAGCTGATCGAGCTTGCCGGTCATGGCCGTACGCCCGTGCGTGAAGCCATTCAGAAACTCGCCTGGCAGGAACTGATGGAGGTTCGCCCGCGTGTCGGCCTGCAGATAACGACAATCGGGCCGGACGATCGAGCGCATGTGATGCAAACCCGTCAAAAGCTGGAACCGCTGGCGGCAAGCCTGGTGGCGGAGCATGCCGACGCGGATGCACGACGAGCCATGAAGGGATGCGCCGCAGAGATGAGCCGATGCGCGGATGCCGGCGATCTCGAAGGCTTCCTCGTGGCCGACAAGGTCTTCGATGAACTGATGGAGGAGGCCTGCCCCAATACGTTCCTGACGGCCGCCCTCGCCCCGCTGCAGACGCACGCTCGACGCATCTGGTTTGCCGACGCAACCGTTGAGCGAATGCGCGGATCGGTCGACCGCCACATCGAGGCGATCGACGCCATCGTGCTTGCCGACGCCGAGGGTGCCGCGGCGGCGATGTCAGCCTTGATGGACTACCTGGCTCGGGATTGAGGCATCAGGCGCCCGGCAACATGCTGCCCGTCTTCAGCCGACGTACATGCCAGTCGAAGGCTTCCTCGAGGATATGCGGCGTCTGCCCCGCACGCGCTGCAACAGCCCGCTTGAAGTAATCCCCCAGCAACTCGCGGTAAGCGGGATGGCAACAGTTGCGGATGATGATCGGCGCGCGCTCGCGCGGCGCCAGCCCGCGGAGATCCGCAAGCCCGTGCTCGGTGACCAGAATATCGACGTCATGCTCCGTGTGGTCCACATGGGAAACCATCGGCACCACGGACGAGATCGCCCCACCCTTGGCCACCGATTTGGCGACGAAGATCGACAGGAAGGCGTTGCGGGCAAAATCGCCGGAACCGCCGATGCCGTTCATCATGTCGGTGCCGCCGACATGGGTCGAATTGACGTTGCCGTAGATATCGAACTCGAGCGCGGTGTTGATGCCGATGACGCCCAGGCGCCGGATGATTTCCGGGTGGTTGCTGACCTCCTGCGGCCGCAGGATCACCCTGTCCTTGTAGGCGCGGATGTTGCGAAAGACGCGATCGGCCCAGGCGCTGCTCAGCGTCATCGATGCCGCCGAGGCGAAGCTGAGCTTGCCGGCCTCAAAGAGCTCGAAGGTGCTGTCCTGCAGCACTTCGCTGTACATGCGCAGATCATGAAAGGGGCTGTCGACGAGGCCGCTCAGAACCGAATTCGCAATAACGCCAATACCCGCCTGCAACGGGTTCAACGTCATGTCGAGCCTACCCTTGCGCACCTCGTCCTGAAGAAAGCCGATCAGGTGGCCCGCGATCGAATTGGTCTCGGCATCGGGCGGCGAAATGCGCGCGGCACTGTCCTGCTTTTCGGTGATGACGATCGCGGCAATCTTGTCCGGATCAACAGGGATATAGGGCGAGCCGACGCGAATGTCGCAGGCAACGACCGGGATCGGCGTGCGCGATGGGCGTTTCGCCGGGATGTAGATGTCGTGCAGCCCCTCAAGCTCCGGGCTGTGGCTGAGATTGAGCTCGACAATCACTTTCTTGGCGAGGATCGCAAAACTTGCGGAGTTGCCGACCGATGTCGAAGGAACGATGCCGCCATCCTCGGTGATCGCCACGGCCTCGACGACGGCATAGTCGATCGGGCTGATCTGGCCGGAGCGGAGTTGCTCGACGGTCTCAGACAGATGCTGGTCGATGAACATGACCTCGCCGCGGTTGATCGCCGCGCGAAGGGCCGGATCGGACTGGAAGGGAAGCCGGCGTGCGAGAACACCCGCTTCCGTCAGGATCTTGTCGATGTCGTGCCCAAGCGAGGCCCCGGTCATCAAGGTGATGCGAAACTTCTCCTGCGCCGCACGCTGCGCCATGGCCAACGGCACCGCCTTGGCGTCGCCTGCCTTGGTAAAGCCGCTCATGCCGATCGTCATGCCATCCTCGATGAGCGCCGCCGCCGCCTCCGGCGTGACGATCCGGTCATGCAACGATTTGCGGCGAATTCTGGTCTCAAGGCTCATGGGCCACTCCCTGCAAGATCCGCTGTCGCCGGCGATCTCCGGCGGGGACTCCTTCTTGGCCGTTCGTTCCGCATGGACGCGGTCGAGCGACATATGAAAATGCTGGGGAACGATAGTGTCTGCGAAAGGCTGCCGGTACGCTGATTGCTCAGATCGGGGCTGCCGGAAACGCATAGCTCATGCTCCGGTCGCGACTGTCGCACAGATGCGAAAAAGGGCGCACCCGATGATGCGCCCTCCAAATGCTGCGACGATGTTTCGTATCTTGTCGTCAGTTAGCCGACAAAGGCGCGCTCGATGACGAACTCGGCCGGCTTGTTGTTGGACCCCTCGGTCAGGCCTGCGGCCTCGAGGATTTCCTTGGTGTCCTTCAACATTGCCGTCGAGCCGCAGATCATTCCGCGATCGATGGCTGGGTCGAGCGGCGGCAGACCGAGATCGGCAAAGAATTTGCCGTTGACCATCAGGTCGGTCACACGGCCCTTGAAGGGATAGTCCTCGCGGGTCACCGTCGCATAATGGCGAAGCTTGTCGCCGACGATCTCGTTCAGGAATTCGTGATTGCGAATTTCCTCGACGAGGTCGAAACCGTATTTCAGCTCGGCCACATCGCGGCAGGTGTGCGTGAGGATGACTTCCTCAAACTTCTCGTAGGTCTCGGGGTCGCGGATCAGGCTGGCGAAAGGCGCAATGCCGGTGCCGGTCGAGAACATGTAGAGCCTGCGGCCGGGAACCAGCGCGTCGAGCACCAGCGTGCCGGTCGGCTTCTTGCGCATCAGCACCTTGTCGCCTGGCTTGATCGCCTGCAGGTGAGATGTCAGCGGGCCATCAGGAACCTTGATCGAGAAGAATTCGAGTTCCTCGTCCCAGGCCGGGCTTGCGATCGAGTAGGCGCGGTAGACGGGTTTGTCGCCGACCATCAAACCAATCATCGCAAACTCGCCGGAGCGGAAGCGGAACTCCGCAGGACGGGTCATGCGGAAGCGGAAGAGCCGATCCGTATAGTGGGTGACGCTCGTCACCGTTTCAACGAAGACACCGGCGGGTGCCTGGATCGCGAAATCTTCCGTTTTTGCCGGAGCATTCATCGTGGCTACAGTCCTGTAAATGATGACCCTGTCTATCAACAATACGCGGATATTCCAAGCCGCACTCAACGGGAAGGAATTCCCTTCTAAATATAGTCGCTTTCGCGCATTTCGGCGTGCTTCACACTGTCGCGGTCAGCACTGCCTTCAAGAAACGCGCCGCCAGCTATAGGACCTGGCGTCAGCAGAGGGTCTCGCGGTCGGCTGATAGTGGTTGGCGATACCGGGCAACCGGCCTTCCGTCAGACGCTTCAGGGCCGTGGCATTGGTTACCGCGAAACTGTCGACGCCGCAACGCAGCATCAACGGGATCTGATCGATCAGAACGTCGCCGACAGCCCTCACCTCACCGGCAAAACCAAGCCGCGCGCGCAGCAGCGACGCATGGCTGAAAGCCCGCCCGTCATTGAAGGCCGGGAACGCGACCGCGACCAGCGCAATACGATCGAGATAGGGTTGTAGCTTGGCAACGTCATCTGCAGGAGCGACGACTACGCCTAAACCCACCTCGTCCGTCTCAGCCACCTTGGCGAGAAACGTCTCGAAGCCGAGTATCGCCTTCTCGTTGGAACCCGCTTTGGTCTCGTCGTTTTCGATGATCCAGGGATCGTCGCTCACAAAGCCGGTTTCTTTCCAGATTTTTGTCATGTCCGTTCCTTGCGCCTCAAGCGGCTTCCTGTGCGCTGCCGCCGTAGAGCGCGTCCTTGAAGGGTTGCGGGCCGACGCGACGGTACGCTTCGAGGAACGTCTCCGACTTGTCATTGCGCAGCCCGAGATAGGTATCGACGATCGTTTCGATCGCGTCGGTCACCTTTTCCGGTTCGAAACCGCGACCGATGATCTCGCCGATCGACGTGTTCTCGTCGCCGGAGCCGCCGAGCGTGATCTGATAGAGTTCCGCCCCCTTCTTCTCTACGCCGAGCAGGCCGATATGGCCAACGTGGTGATGGCCGCAGGCATTGATGCAGCCGGAGATCTTGATCTTCAGTTCGCCGATCTCAGCCTGACGTTCAGGCGCGCCGAAGCGCGTCGAGATCTCCTGCGCCACCGGGATGGAGCGCGCATTTGCAAGCGCGCAGTAGTCGAGCCCGGGACAGGCAATGATATCGGTGATCAGTCCGGCATTGGCTGTCGCCAGGCCGGCAACGACGAGCGCCCGGTAGATCGGCTCCAGATCAGCCAGAGCCACATGCGGCAGGATCAGGTTCTGCTCGTGGCTGACACGGATCTCGTCGAAGGCATACTCCTCGGCGATGTCTGCAACAGCCTCCATCTGCGCGTCGGTCGCGTCCCCCGGAATGCCGCCGATCGGCTTCAGCGAGATCGTCACCATGCCGTAGTCCGGATGCTTGTGCGGCTGCACGTTCTGGTGAACCCAGCGTGAGAATTCCGGATCGGTCTTCTTCCAGCGCGCCAGACTTTCCCAGCCCTCGGCACGCGGCTCCAGCGCTGGCGGCGCGAAATAGGTGGAGATGGCCTGAATATCAGCTTCTGGAAGCTTCAGCTCCGTATCCTTCAGCGCCGCGAACTCGACCTCGACCTGACGGGAAAGCTCTTCGGCACCGGTTTCGTGGACGAGGATCTTGATGCGCGCCTTGTACTTGTTGTCGCGACGGCCATGCAGGTTGTACACGCGCATGATCGCCGTCGTGTAGGACAGCAGGTCCTCTTCCGGCAGGAAGTCCCGGATCTTCTTGGCAATCATCGGCGTGCGGCCCTGTCCGCCACCGACATAAACGGCAAAGCCGATGCGGCCGTCCTCATCCTTTTTCAGGTGCAGGCCGATGTCGTGCACCTGGATCGCGGCGCGGTCGCGCTCAGCACCTGTGACAGCAATCTTGAACTTGCGCGGCAGGAACGAGAATTCCGGGTGAACGCTCGACCATTGTCTGAGGATTTCGGCATAAGGCCTTGGATCAGCGACTTCATCGGCAGCAGCGCCGGCGAAATGATCGGCCGTCACATTGCGAATGCAATTGCCCGACGTCTGCAACGCGTGCATCTCGACGCTTGCCAGCTCATCCAGGATATCCGGCGTGTCGGAAAGGCGCGGCCAGTTGTACTGGATGTTCTGACGGGTGGTGAAGTGGCCATAGCCGCGGTCATACTTGCGGGCGATGTGGGCGAGCATACGCATCTGGCGGCTGGACAGCGTGCCATAGGGGATCGCAACGCGCAGCATGTAGGCGTGCAACTGCAGGTATACGCCATTCATCAGGCGCAGCGGCTTGAATGCGTCTTCGGCCAACTCGCCACTCAGGCGGCGCTCGACCTGATCGCGGAACTGGTCGACGCGCGAGGAGACGAAGGCATGATCGAATTCATCGTAACGGTACATGTTGTATCGGTTCCTCAGGCAGCAAAGTTCGGGCCGGCAAGGCCATTGTATCCGGCGGCATAGGGGATCGAAGGGCCTTCGGCCCGGATACGCTCGCGCATGCGCAAGGGCCGCAGGGTGCCGTTGACTTCCTCGACGTCGACGACATTGGCATCGACCACCTTGTTGTCGTCGAAGGCAACCTTGCCTGTCGCTTCCAGTGCGGTGACCGCCTCGGCATGGCGGGCGATGAAGGCCTGCTGGAGCGATTCGACCCAGTTGCCCGAGGCATCCAGCCAGACGGATATGCCATCCGAAAGCCGATTTGCCGTCAAAACCTTGTTCACCATGACGTTTCCCTTAGTTCAGAATCTGTTCGCTGCGCTCCGCAGCTTCGATCTTCGTTTGCTTGTTGGTGCGTTTGCCCGCCACCAGAGGCTCGGAACGCTCGAAATTCGCGCCGGCGACAGCGTCACCGATAATGACCATCACCGGGCCGGAAAGTTCCGTGCGGCCCTCTAGGTCCGGCAAGTCCTTCAGCGTGCCATGCATCAGCCGGCGATCGGCACGGCTGGCGTTCTCGATCACAGCCACGGTGGTTTCTGCGGGCAAGCCCGCCTGCATCAAGCGACCGGCAACCGACGCAGCGACAGTGCGGCCCATATAGACGGCGATCGTGGCGCCGGAGACGGCAAGCCGCGCCCAGTCGGGCAGCACTTCACCGGTCAGATCATGGCCGGTTGTAAAGACCAGTGACGACGCGACGCCGCGCAGGGTCAGCGGCAGTTCGAAATCGGCAGCAGCGGCAAAGGCGGAAGTGATGCCCGGCACGATCTCATAGGTAATGCCCGCATCGCGCAATGCTGCCATCTCTTCGCCAGCACGGCCGTAGACAAGCGGATCGCCGGATTTCAGGCGAACGACGCGCTTGCCCTCACCCGCGAGCTCCACCAGCAGCTGGTTGATCTCGTCCTGCGACTTCGTGTGGCAACCCTTGCGCTTGCCGACGGAGAGCCTTTCCGCATCGCGGCGACCCATATCGACGATCGCCTGCGGCACCAGCGCATCATAGACGATCGCATCGGCTTCCATCATCACGCGCTGCGCCCTGAGCGTCAGCAGGTCTTCGGCGCCCGGACCGGCGCCGACGAGCCAGACGTGGCCCGCGGTGGCATGCGCGGCATCAAGCAGGCGAGAAGCCTCGCGGCGCGCGGCGGCGACATCACCCAGCGCAACCTTGTCCGCAACCGGCCCCTGGAAGAAACGGCGCCAGTACAGGCGGCGCGCAACGCCGCGCGGCACCAGTCGATCGACGGCATCACGATAGCTGGCTGCGAGCGACGCAACGAGCCCCAGCGACGGCGACAGCAGCTGGTCGATCTGTGCCCGGATCATCTGGGCAAGCACCGGGCCGGCGCCTTCGGTGCCGATCGCAACGGCAACTGGTGCGCGATTGACGAGCGCCGGCGTGAAGAAATCGCAGTAGTCGGGCTGGTCGACGGCATTTGCCGGGATTTTCTGTTCGCGTGCAGCAATGACGATCTGGCGATCCTTGGCCGCATTGCCAGTCGCGGCAAACACAAGGATGACGCCTTCAAGCTGGTGCGGAGCGAAGGTATCGCGCACGGTTTCAATCACGCGCTCGCCGAGGTATGCCGCGAAGTCTGCCTCGGGCGCGTCCGCGTAGACGACGATCGAAGCTTCGGTGTTGAGCAGCAACCGCACCTTTGCAAAGGCCTCGTCGCCATTGCCGAACACCGCCACGCGCTTTTGCGCGACGCGAAAGAATGCGGGAAAGACGGAGAGCTGCTGCACCATGTTCTTGCAATCGGTTCCTACTACAGGCTCCGCTGAATATCCCGCATAGCCCACGGCAATTGAAGAAACAGAAATTTCAATGGCTTTCGGGTCACGTATTGTTTTGCTCGGCCATGCAGCATTTTGAGCAAATATCTCCGGAAGGGCCGGCCGGTGGCGCTGTCGGTGGCCATTGCGCCAAAGGGGCAACCTCCGTTAAATGCCGCAACACATCTGCCGGAGACTGAAGACATGACACAATCCGAACTGGCCGAACGGCTGCTCAACGTGATCGAGCAGGACATCCTGCCCCTGACGGAAAAGGGTGTCGCCGCAGGCAACAAGGTGTTCGGCGCCGCGATCCTGCGCAAAACAGACCTTTCTCTCGTTCTCGCCGAGACCAACAACGAGACCGAAAACCCGCTCTGGCACGGTGAAGTGCACACGCTCAAGCGCTTCTACGAGATGGCAGAAAAGCCTGACACGCGCGATCTGATCTTCCTTTCCACGCACGAGCCTTGCTCGATGTGCCTGTCGGCGATCACCTGGGCGGGCTTTGACAATTTCTACTATTTCTTCAGCCACGAAGATTCGCGCGACAGCTTCTCCATTCCGCACGACCTGAAGATCCTGAAGGAAGTGTTCCTGCTTGAACCCGGCGGCTACGCGCAGAACAACGCCTTCTGGACGTCGTCGTCGATCGCAGCGGTCGCAAAGGACGCCGACCAGTCAACGCGAGAGAAGCTTGCGGCCCAGGACGCGCGCATCCGCGAGCGCTATCAGCACCTGTCCGACAGCTACCAGTCGGGCAAAAACGACAACGCCATTCCGTTGAACTGATCCCATGGAACCATCACGCGACATCAAGGGCCTTCTCGACATCATGCAGGCGCTCAGGCAGCCGGAGACCGGCTGCCCCTGGGACGTCGTCCAGACGTTCGAAACGATCAAGCCCTATACGATCGAGGAAGCCTACGAAGTTGCCGACGCAATCGAGCGCGGCGACATGCATGACCTTTGCGACGAGCTGGGCGACCTGCTGCTGCAGGTGGTTTTTCACGCCCGCATGGCCGAAGAGGCCGGCGAATTCGCCTTCGGCGATGTCGTCGAGGCCGTTACGCGCAAGATGATCCGCCGCCACCCGCATGTTTTCGCCCGTTCGGACGCCGACACGCCGGAAACGGTCAAGACCCAGTGGGACAAGATCAAGCAGGCTGAAAAGGCCGAGCGCCAGGCGCGGCGCGCCACACGCGGCCTGCCATCCGACGGCGCTGCCAGTCATCTGGGCTCGATCCAGCGCAGCTTCCCGGCCCTTATCGAGGCGCTGAAGCTTCAGGAGCGCGCCGCCAAAGTCGGTTTCGACTGGTCGGAGCCGGAACCGATCCTCGACAAGATCGAGGAAGAGATCGGCGAGCTGCGCCAAGCGCTGCGGGAAAAGGACCGTGCGAAGGTAGCCGATGAACTCGGCGACCTGATCTTTGCGGTGGTGAATATCGGCCGGCATGTCGGCGCCGACCCTGAAATGGCGCTGCGCGGCACCAACACCAAGTTCCGCCGCCGTTTTGCCCATATCGAGCATGAGCTTGAAGCTCACGGAGAAACGCTCGAGGCGGCAACGCTGGAACGGATGGAAGAACTCTGGCAAGCGGCCAAGGCGATCGAACGGCAATTGGCCTGAGGCGATAGCGCCTCAGGCAGAAGATCTTACCAGTCTTCGGCGACCGGCTTCGGCCCGTTGCCGAGACGCCGCTCCAGGTCCACAGCCTCGTTTTCGGTCAGGCGCAGATCGAGGCTGACCGTGCCGTCCTCGAGATCTTCGCGACCATCGACGATCGCGTGTTCGTAGACCCAGGGCAGAAGCTGCAACTGATCGACGCCGAGAACGACGGTGCACTCTGTCAAGACGCCGGACAGACGACGACCGATCTCGGCAAGCAGCACGTCGACGCCCTCGCCTGTAATCGCCGAGACCGCCACGGTGTTATCAGTGCTTGCAGCCTTGTTCGTCAGGGCTTCGCGCGCTTCCGGCTCAAGCCGGTCGATCTTGTTCCAGACTTCGACAAGCCTCGCTGCCGCTTCCTTCTCGTCGATACCGAGATCAGCAAGGATGCGCAGAACGTCACTTGCCTGCGCCTGATTGTCCGGATCGGAAAGATCGCGCACATGCAGGATCAGGTCGGCTTCGAGCACCTCTTCGAGCGTCGCACGGAAGGCGGCGACAAGATGCGTCGGCAGGTCGGAGATGAAGCCGACTGTGTCGGACAGGATCACCATGCGGCCATGCGGCAGTTTCAACCGCCGCAGCGTCGGGTCGAGCGTTGCAAACAGCATGTCCTCGGCCAGCACGCCGGCTCCGGTCATTCTGTTGAACAGCGTCGATTTGCCGGCGTTGGTGTAGCCGACAAGCGCCACGATCGGGTGCGGAACCTTCTTGCGCTTGGAGCGATGCAATTGCCGGGTGCGGCGAACCTGCTCCAGCTCGCGCTCGAGCTTGACGATGCGGTCCTGCAGCAGGCGCCGGTCGGCCTCGATCTGAGTTTCGCCGGGGCCGCCCATGAAGCCGCCACCACCGCGCTGACGCTCAAGGTGGGTCCAGCTGCGCACGAGCCGGCCCTTCTGATAATTGAGATGCGCCAGATCGACCTGCAGCGTGCCTTCCTTGGTGGAAGCGCGTCGCCCGAAGATTTCAAGGATCAGGCCCGTCCGGTCGATGACCTTGGCGTTCCATTCCTTTTCCAGGTTGCGCTGCTGCACGGGCGTCAGCGGATGGTCAACGATGACGAGGCCGGCATCCTGTTCGACGAGGATGTGGCCAATCTCTTCGATCTTGCCGGTGCCCAACAGCGTCCCCGGCTTTGGCTGAGCCACTGAAACGATGGCGCCATGAACGACGTTCAGGTCGATCGCCCGAGCCAGGCCAGTCGCCTCCTCCAGCCGACTTTCGTCGGTGCGGGTGCTGGTTGCAGAGAGAGTTTCAGCCGCCTGCCTGCCGGTCTTTTTCAGAACCGGCACGATCACGACCGCGCGCATGTCGTCGCGGAGCGTTTCAAGCTCCGGAATGATCGACGACGACTTTGAATCCCGTTTGGTAATGTGCCTAACGTCCCGTCAGGATGCGGCTTCTTCGTTCTCGAACATCTGCAGCGGCTGGCCCGGCATGATGGTCGAGATCGCGTGCTTGTAGACGAGCTGCGAATGACCATCGCGGCGCAACAACACACAGAAATTGTCAAAAGACGTGACGACGCCCGTCAATTTGACGCCATTGATAAGAAAAATTGTCAGAGAAATCTTCTGTTTGCGGACCGTATTGAGAAAAAGATCCTGCAAGTTCTGAGAACGTTCCGCCATCGCGCCGATTCTTTCTTATTTGCCGACGTCTCGCGCCGGTGCATTTTGTCTATTTTTTCAATCAGAGGCGTCACAAGTACGCTTCCCCCGACACCTCTGTCAGTTTGGTATCAAATCAATGTCTTTTCCGCAACGCCGAAAAAGGCTTCACGAATATTCTGTGCTATGCTTCCCGGATGACCGTTGCCGATCGGTTTGCCGTCGATGGAAACGACCGGAAAACAGATGCTCGTGGCGGCAGTGATGAAGACTTCGCGGGCTGCGAGCATGTCGTCGACGGTGAATGCTCTTTCCTCGATCCTGATGCCAAGAGGTGCTGCGACGTCCATCAGGGTCGTGCGGGTGATGCCTCTCAGGATACCGTGATCGGCCGGGCGCGTGCGCAGCACGCCGTCGCGATCGACGATCCAGACGTTGGTGGCGGCGCCCTCTTTCACCGTACCATCGGGGTCGACGAAGATCGCCTCGTGGGCGCCCTCCTCCTTGGCCCTCTGGCGGGCAAGCACGTTCGGCAACAAGCCGACCGACTTGATGTCGACGCGATCCCAGCGGTTCTCCGGAACCGTGATCGCGGAGATGCCTTCGGCATTTTTCCTGGCGATCACTGCGGCATCGGTGCGTTTCGCCGTCACCACGATGGTCGGCACAGTACCCTTTGCCGGAAACACGTGATCGCGGCGCGCGGTACCACGCGTCACCTGCATGTAGAACAGGCCGTTTCGCACCCGGTTGCGGCGCAGCACCTCGCGGATAACGTGGATCAGCGCGGCTCGGCTCATCGGCCAATCGATGCGAAGTTCGCTTAAGGATCTGCTGAGGCGGTCGAGATGCCGGGTCAGATCGACGATGAAGCCATGACGGATCTCGCAGACTTCGTAGACCCCGTCGGCGAACTGGTAGCCGCGGTCTTCGATGTGGATGGCAGCATCGGCGTGCGGCACGTAGGCGCCGTTGACATAGGCAATTCTCGGCATGGCTTTTGTTTGACCTCAGAAGAACTGGATGCTGACGCGGAAAAGCTGCTCGACATGGCGCACCGAATCGGCAGACGCAAAGAGCACCACGCGGTCCTTGGCCTTGATCTTGGTGTCACCGTGCGGGCGAATGAATGTCTGGTCCCGGTAGAGGGCGCCGATGCGGATGCCGTCGGGCAGATCCAGCTCGCGTAGCGCCTTGCCGACCAGCGGCGACGTCTCCAGCGCTTCTGCTTCGATCACTTCCGCCATCCCCTTCTGGACGGCATAGACCGAGCGGATGCGCCCCTTGCGCACATGCTGGAGAACGCGCGAGATCGTGACCGCACGCGGGTTGATATAGGCATCAACGCCGGCGGTTCCCGCGAAGTCCTGGTAGGACGGCTCGTTGATCAGGACGAGTGTCGATTTGGCACCGAGGCGTTTTGCCATCATGCTGCCGAGGATATTGATCTGGTCGTTGTTGGTCAGCGCCACGACCAGGTCTGCGTCCTGCACGTCGGCCTGCATCAGGATGCGCTGATCCATCGCCGAACCGTTGAGGACGACCGTGTTGCTGAGCTTGTCAGCCATCATCACGGCTCGGTCGCGGTCGCTTTCGATCAGCTTGACGCGGGTTCTCGGCTGGTTTTCCTCGATCGCCTTGGCGACGAAATAGCCGATATTGCCGCCGCCGAGGATGACGATACGACGCGCTTCCTGTTCTTCGTGGCCGAACAGAGACAGTGTCCGGCGCGCATGATCCCGGTCGCAGACAACATAGGCAAGGTCGCCGGTCTGCAATTGATCCGTCGAATGCGGCACGATCAGCTTGCCGTTGCGGAAGATGCCGGTCACGGTTGCCTGCAGATCGGGAAACAGCTCGCTCAGCTGCTGCAGCGGCGTGTCGACGACCGGGCAGTCTTCCATGCACTCGATCGCCACCATGGCAATACGGTCGTCGGCAAAGCGCACAACATCCGTAGCGCCGGGGAACGAAATGCGCCGAAGCACCAATCGCCCGACTTCGACCTCGGGCGAAATGGTCACATCGATCGGGACGTTCTCGCGGGAGAACAGGTTGGCGTATTCCGGCGCCAGATAATTCTGCGCTCTGATACGGGCGACCTTGGTCGGCACGCTGAAGATCGCATGCGCCACTTCGCAGGCGACGATGTTGACTTCGTCGAACAGCGTGACCGCAATCAGCATGTCGGCCTGGTCGGCACCGGCTTTTGCCAGCACATCCGGATGGGCGCCGTGTCCAACATAGCCGCGCACATCGAGGCTTTCGGTAATGTTGGCAATCAACGCCGCCGAGGTGTCGATCACCGAGACGTCATTGTCTTCCTGAGCAAGCCGTTCGGCGATGCCGTAGCCGACCTGCCCCGCACCACAAATGATCACCTTCATGTCGTTGTTTCACCCAGGAACAGGCGGCCACCAGCCGGAAGAAGTTTACCGCTCAAACGCCCAGCGACTTTAGCTTGCGATGAAGCGCCGACCGCTCCATTCCAACGAATTCGGCGGTGCGGGAAATATTGCCGCCGAATCGGTTGATCTGAGCGATCAGATAATCGCGCTCGAACATTTCGCGAGCCTCGCGCAGCGGCAGCGTCATGATGTGCTGGTCGCCCTGCGCGGAGATCTTCGGCAAGGTATCGCCAACCTCGGTCGGCAGCATGTCGGCCGAGATCGGCGTGTCAGGACCGTCGCTGCGGGCAAGGATCATCAGGCGCTCGATATTGTTGCGCAGCTGGCGAATGTTGCCCGGCCAGTCGTGGGCCTGCAGCACGGCAAGCGCATCGTCGCCGATCTTGCGCGGGCGAATGCCCGCCTGCTCGCTGACCTGGCGCATGAACATATCGACGAGAAACGGAATGTCCTCACGGCGCTCGGCCAGCGCCGGCACCCGCACGGGGATGACCGCGAGCCGGTGGAAGAGATCTTCGCGGAAAAGACCTTCGGAGATCATATTTTCGAGGTTGTAGGCTGTCGAGGAGATGATGCGGACATCGACCTTGACGCGCTTGGTGCCGCCGACCCGTTCGAACTGCTGATCGACGAGAACACGCAGGATCTTGTTTTGCGTTTCACGCGGCATTTCGCCGACCTCGTCGAGATAGAGGATGCCGCCATGTGCCTCTTCGAGCGCACCCGTTCTGCGCGGCTGCCCCGGCGTTCCCTCGGTTCCGAAAAGCGCGATCTCCATCCTGTCGGGTGTGATCGCCGCAGCGTTCAACGCCACGAACGGCCCGGTCGAGCGTGTCGACTTGCGGTGGATCATGCGCGCCACCAGCTCCTTGCCGGAGCCGGACGGTCCCTGGATCATGATGCGGCTGTTGGTCGGCGCGACCTTTTCGACGGTCTGCCGGAGTTGCGAAACGGCAACGGAGGTACCGATCAGCTCGACCGGGTCGCCCGACTTCTTCTTCAGCTCCGAGACTTCGCGCTTCAGCTTGGAGTTCTCGAGCGCGCGCTCGGCGATCAGGATCAGACGGTCGGCCTTGAACGGCTTCTCGATGAAATCATAGGCGCCGCGCTTGATGGCGTTGACGGCCGTCTCGATGTTGCCGTGACCCGAGATCATGACAACAGGCAAATCGGGATGGCGTCCCTTGATCTCGTCGAGCAAAGCGAGGCCGTCGAGGCGGCTGCCCTGCATCCAGATATCGAGAAAGACGAGCCGCGGCACGCGGTCGCTGATCGCTGCGAGCGCACTGTCGCTGTCGAAAGCCGTTCGGGTCTCGTGCCCCTCGTCGGACAAGATGCCGGATACGATCTCGCGAATGTCTTCCTCATCGTCCACAACCAGAATGTCAGCGGCCATCGCTCGTACCCTTACCCTTCAAAGTGTCTTCGCCCCCGGCTTCTCCGGCGGGCGGCAGGATCACGCGGATCATTGCTCCGACGCCGCCATCGAAATCGGCCGGTGCGTCGTGCAATTCCAGTTGTCCGCCATGGTCCTCAATGATCTTCTTGACGATGGCGAGGCCAAGGCCCGTGCCCTTCTCGCGCATCGTCATATACGGTTCTAAAATTCTATGCCGGTTCTCGGTCGGCAGGCCTTTGCCATTGTCGATGACATCGACGACAAACCGGCCGCTGGTTCCGTCCCGTTGGCTCCGTACGTGCACTTTCGGCTCGCCACGGACAGCGTCCGTCGGCACCGCTTCGATCGACTCCACGGCATTCTTGACGATATTGCCGAAAGCCTGGCCGAGCATGCGGCCATCGAACATGCCCTCAAGCGGCTCGTTGCCAAAATCGCGAATGAAGCTGATGTGGTTGTTGCCCATTTCGCGCAGGAAGACCGCGTCCTTCAGGATGGCGCGCAGATCCACCTTCTCCTTCGTCGGCTTCGGCATGCGGGCAAAGGCAGAAAACTCGTCGACCATTCGGCCGATATCCTCGACCTGCCTGACAATCGTGTCGGTGCATTGATCGAAGACGACCCTGTCTTCCTGGTCGATCTGCTTGCCGTAGCGACGCTTCAGACGTTCGGCAGAAAGCTGGATCGGCGTCAGCGGGTTCTTGATTTCATGTGCGATGCGGCGCGCGACATCGGCCCAGGCGGTCGAGCGCTGTGCGATTACGAGATCTGTGATGTCGTCGATGGTGATGACGTAGGATTCGTTTGCCTCGCCGCCCTCTTCACGCGTCACCTGGACGTTCAGCGTGCGCTCGGTTCCGCCGCGCATGATGTTGATCTGCTTGCGGAAGTTGTTGCGGTACCGGCTTTCAGCTTCGACCAGCACTTCCTCGATCTCAGGCGCAACCGCGCGCAGATCGGCACCGAGCAGATCCGGCGCTGTCTTTTTCAGAAACTCTTCTGAAGAAGAGTTGGCAATGGTGATCTGCCGATCGCGGCCGACGCCGATGACAGCTGCCGTCACGCCTGAAAGCACGGCCTCGATGAACCGCCGCCGATGATCGACCTCATCCTTGGCCTCCAGAATCTGCTCCTGCTGGGTGCGGATTTCGGAGACCATCTTGTTGAACGTGCGCGAAAGATTGCCGACGTCGCCGTCGACGGCACGCACCGGCACCACGACGTCGAGATTGCCCGAGGCAACGCTGTCGGCGGCGCCGATCAGTTGCCGGATCGGCCGAACGATACGGTCGGCAACCGCGATTGCCGTCCAGATCGCCGCCAGCAGCACGATCAGCGCAAAGCCGATGTAGAGAACGCCGAAGGCGATCTGCGTGAAGGCGCGGCCCGCCTCTAGGGTCTTATATTCGGCGGTGTTTTCTTCCATCAGCCGCAGCGAACGCATCACTTCCGGATCGACGTTACGAACGGTGTAGAGATAGGTGCCGGGAATGTCGTCAAGCGGGATCACCGCCCCCACCAGGTTGGTAATCCCTGGTGGTATCAATGTCGGCTGGCCGGAAACCGAGCTTTTCAGCGCGTCCGGCGGGATGGCCGGCAAGGGCTTCTCCGTCGAGATATTGGCCTGGAGAATGGCGCTACCATCGGCACGGACGAGGAAGGCGCCAAGCATGCCGCGGCCCCTCGCCTGGCGCGTCACCAGCTCGGTAAAGCCGGTTCGGTCGAGGCTGTAGAGTTGCCGATTGCGCTCCAGATCGTTCGCCATCGACACGGTCTGGCCCTGCAGATAGCTGGCATTTTCCAGCACATAGGCTTGGGCGACGCTGATCGACGAGCGAACGATCGCTTGCGTCCGCAGCGAGAACCAGCGGTCAAGGCCGACATCCAGCGTTATGCTGGCGAAGATCGCGACCAGAATGGCAGGCGTGATGGCGACGATCGAAAACAGCGCGACGATGCGCACGTGAAGCCGTGCGGCAGCGCGGCCCTTGCGACGCGCGCGAAGCAATCTGAGGATCTCGCGAACGATGAGGTAGATCAGGCCGATCACGAACAGGCCGTTGATCGCCGCGCAGGCGATGAAGACGTTGCGCTCCAGTCTGATCGGCGTCAGCCCAAGCAAAACGAGCAGCGACAGGGTTGCGCAGACCAGGGCACCGATCGCCAGCATGAGGCCCGGCAGGGCAAAGGACGCGCGGCGGTCCTGCGCCGCGACTCCGTCATCTGTCCCCAGCGGCAAGGCCATTGCGTCCACCATATAAAGACATTCCCCCAACCGACGCCCGTGGGCACCGGCAATTCTCACTCACATTCCGGGTCAAGGTATTGACCGGACCGTCAATCGGGGCTGTTGCGCATGAGCCACAGCTCCAACGGCCAGGCAAAGCAGCGCAACACCGCTCGACTCGGCGGTCATAACACGTTCAAGCAACGTATTGTGGCGAAAATGCAACGGTGGCTGTGACCAAGTCAAGCCGTGCGTGAACTGCGATAGACTGACACGCCGAGTTCGCGGATCTTCTTGCGCAGCGTGTTGCGGTTGAGCCCGAGCAGATCGGCCGCCTTGATCTGGTTTCCGCGCGTCGCCGTCAAAGCCGCAAGAATCAGCGGATACTCCATCTCGGCAAGCACACGCTCGTAAAGACCGCTCGGTGGAAGCGCGTCACCGAAGCCGGCGAAATATTGCCGCATGTTCTCCTCGACCGCCTGCGAGATCGAAAGGGAACCGCTGCGCGCCTGTGTTTTTCCAATCGGACTGTCGGGGACCTCCGAGCGCAACTCGTTTTCGATGATTTCCCGCGTGATGACGTCCTGCGGGTAAAGCGCAGTCAGTCGGCGCACGAGGTTTTCGAGCTCGCGCACGTTGCCCGGCCACGGATGCGCCTTCATCAGTTCGAGCGCTTCCTGATCGAAACGCTTGACGTCCAGACCTTCCTTCTCGGCCTGCTGCACGAAGTGGCGCACAAGATCGGGAATGTCTTCCGCGCGGTCGCGCAGCGGCGGCAGGCGCAGCGGCACCACATTCAACCGATAGTACAGGTCCTCGCGGAAGAGACCTTGGTTGATCGACTGCTTCAGGTCCTTGTTGGTTGCCGCGACGATGCGCACATCGGAGCGGATCGGCGTGCGACCGCCAACCGTCGTGTACTCGCCCTGTTGCAGCACACGCAGCAACCGCGTCTGTGCGTCCATCGGCATGTCACCGATTTCGTCGAGGAACAGCGTGCCGCCTTCGGCCTGCTCGAAACGACCGGTCGAACGCGTCTGGGCGCCGGTGAAGGCGCCCTTTTCGTGACCGAACAATTCCGATTCGATCAGATCGCGCGGGATTGCCGCCATATTGATCGCAACGAAGGGGCCGTTGCGGCGCTTGCCGTAGTCATGCAGTGCGCGTGCCACCAGTTCCTTGCCCGTGCCGGATTCGCCGGTGATCATCAGCGTCAGATCGGTCTGCATCAGGCGGGCGAGAACCCGGTAGATTTCCTGCATCGCTGCCGAGCGACCGACGAGCGGCATGCCATCCTGCGAATCGTCGTCGACCTTGGACGGGCGGCGCTTCGGTTCGGCCAGCGCCCGACCGATGATGCCGATCAGCTCGGTCAGGTCAAAGGGCTTCGGCAGATAATCATAGGCGCCTTTTTCGGAGGCCTTGATCGCCGTCATGAACGTGTTCTGCGCGCTCATGACAAGAACCGGCAGATCGGGACGCGCCTTCTTGATGCGCGGCAGCAGATCGAATGCATTCTCGTCGGGCATGACAACGTCGGTGACGACAAGATCACCATCGCCGGCGGAAATCCAGCGCCAGAGCGTGGCCGCATTCGACGTGATCCGGACATCGTAGCCGGCGCGGCTCAGCGCCTGATTGAGCACGGTGCGAATGGCTGCGTCGTCATCCGCGACGAGGATGGTGGCACCCGTCATGCAATGTTTCCTTTTGTCATAGGCAGTTCGTCTTCGTCCGCCGCCTGCCCCTTGGAGGCCGGCATCAGGACGCGGAAAGTCGTGCGGTTCTGCTGGCTGTCGCATTCGACGATGCCGCCATGGCCGCCGATGATTTTGGCGACGAGCGCCAGTCCGAGGCCCGAACCATTGGTCTTGGTCGTAATGAACGGATCGAACAGATGCGGCAGCAAGTCAGAAGGAACGCCGGGACCATTGTCATGCACGCAGAATTCGAGCGGCAGCGAGATTTTTTCTCGGGTGCCCGCGACCGAAAGCCGGATACCGGGCCTGTAGGCGGTCGTCAGCATGATCTCGCCTTCGTGGCGATCACCGATCGCTTCCGCTGCGTTCTTGACGAGATTGAGAAACACCTGCACGAGCTGGTCGCGGTTGGCAAAGACCGACGGAAGCGATGGATCGTAATTCTCCGTCACCTTGATCCGGCGCGCAAAGCCCGCCTTGGCGATCGCCTTCACATGATCGAGCACCGAGTGAATGTTGAGCGGCACGCGATCGACGGGTCTCTCGTCGGAAAACACTTCCATCCGATCGACCAGCGAGACGATCCGGTCGGTCTCGTCGCAGATCAACCGCGTCAGCGCCCGATCCTCGTCGTTGACGGAAGTCTCAAGCAATTGCGCGGCCCCTCGAATGCCGGAAAGCGGGTTCTTGATCTCGTGCGCCAACATCGAGGCAAGGCCGGTGACCGACCGCGCCGCCGTCCGATGTGTCAGCTGGCGATCGATCTTGTCGGCCATCGACCGCTCCTGGAAGACGACCACGACGGAGCCGGGCTCCGAAATGACTGGCGCCACATAGAGATCAACCAGCTTGTCGGCGCCCAGCCGCGGCGAACTGAGATCGACGCGATACTCGTTGACCGGGGCCCTGCGCTCGCGCACCTGCTCGATCAACGTCAGAAGTGGGCTGCCAAACGGAATGAAGGCGCTGATATCGTGCCGGGCCAGATGATTGGCGCTGGCACCGAAAAAGGACTCCGCTTCCCAGTTGGCGAAGGCGACGAGACCGTTCTCATCGACAAGGATCACCGGATTTTGAATGGCATTCAGCACCGCCATCGACAGCCCGTTGGCAGCAGCCAAGGCTTCCGGATTGGGTTTTTCGGTCATGCGGCGATCCCTTCGCCAGAGAAGGTCGCAAGCGAACTTTGAATTGCATCGGATGCGCGCGCGGCGACTGATCTGGCATCGGTCGATGTCAGGATCGCCCCCTTCTCTGCCCCGGCAAGATCAGGTGCGAAACGGTCGAGATACCAGCCGACATGCTTGCGTGCATGCCTCAGGCCCGTGTCGGCACCGTAAAATTCGAGCATCATCTCATAGTGCTCCACGAAAATGTCGGCGATCTCAGCCTGGTCGGGATGGCTTGACGCGCCAGCGAGAACGCCGACATGCCAAGGACGGCCCTGCGAAGACCGCCCGGCCATGACGGCGTCGGCGCCGGAGCGCCTGAGGATCTCTTCGGCATCCGCCACCGTATCGACGTCGCCATTGGCAACCAGCGGCACGGAAATGACCTCGCGCACGGCGCGGATCGCATCCCAATCGGCCCTGCCGGTGTAGAACTGCATCCGGGTGCGGCCGTGCACGGTAATCGCCTGGACACCGGCCTCCTGCGCCCTTCTTGCAATCAGCGGCGCATTGATCGAGTTTTCGTCCCAGCCAAGCCGCATCTTCAGCGTGACCGGTACATCCACGGCGTTGACCGTTGCCTCGACCAGGGACAGAGCATGGTCAGGATCGCGCATCAGCGCCGAGCCGGAATAGCCACCCGTCACCTTCTTTGCCGGGCAGCCCATGTTGATATCGATGACGTCGGCGCCATTAGCGGCAGCGATTTTTGCCGCCTCGGCCATCCAATGGGCCTCACGTCCGGCAAGCTGAACAATATGCGGCTTGATGCCGGAGTTCTTCAGCCTGGCCCAGGATTCCAACGCGTTGCCGACCAGTTCGCGGCTCGCCACCATTTCCGTCACGACGAACCCTGCGCCGAAGCGCCAGGCAAAGGTGCGGAATGGCAGGTCCGTGACGCCAGACATCGGGGCGAGCGCCACCCGGTTGCGGATTTCGATATTCCCGATCCGAAGCGGTGTTGACAGAGCCGGAGCTGGCAAATGCATATCTTTCAGGCACATGTTGTTCTTGCACTATTTTTAGACATTGTTCTTTGGCTTGCCAAGCGATTTCGATGCGTCGGGCAAATTTCCCTGCTCGGCTGGCAAAGCACGGACCTTCGCGGTACATCACGGCGAAGATTGGCGAAATCCGGGACCACATACAGAAGATGCAGCCTGAAGAACAGCTTTCCTGCGGCGTCGTGATTGTTGCAGCAGGGCGCGGCGAGCGCGCGGGACAGTCGGCCGAAGGGCCGAAGCAGTACCGCACCATCGGCGACAAGCCCGTTATCGCCCATACGCTTGACACTTTCGCGACATGGCCGGGGACCGGCCCGATCGTGGTTGTCATCCACCCCGATGACGAGGATCTGCTGGCAGCGGCACGCAGGCGATCGCTGGCGCGCGAGTTGATCGTGGTCCACGGCGGCGCAACGCGACAGCAATCGGTTCTCGCAGGCCTTGAAGCCGTAGCGGCAACCGGCTCACGCAACGTGATGATTCACGACGCCGTGCGCCCCTTTGCCGACCACGCCCTGCTGTCGCGCTGTGCCGATGCGCTGACAAGGGGAGCGCGTGCCGTGCTGCCGGCGCTTGCCGTTTCCGATACGCTCAAGCGCGCCGATGCCGCCGGCATGGTGACCGAAACCGTTCCGCGCAATCACCTTCATGCGGCACAGACACCGCAGACCTTCGACCTCAAGACCATCCTCGACGCCCACCGAGCCGCAGCGACAAGCGGCCGCACAGATTTCACCGACGACGCGTCAATCGCCGAATGGGCGGGGATCCCTGTTACCCTCGTCGAAGGCACGGTCGACAACGTCAAGCTCACACTGAAAAGGGACATCGCCATGGCCGACGAAAAACTCAAGCGACATCTGATTCCGGACGTTCGCACCGGCAATGGCTATGACGTACACCAGCTGGTCGAAGGTGATGGCGTTACGCTTTGTGGCGTCCTTATTCCGCACACCAAGAAGCTCTCCGGCCATTCCGATGCCGACGTTGCCTTGCACGCGCTCACAGATGCGCTGCTTGCTACCTGCGGTGCCGGTGATATCGGCGATCACTTCCCGCCGTCCGACCCGCAGTGGAAGGGTGCCGCATCGCGCATCTTCCTCGAACATGCGGCAAACATTGTGCGTCAGCGCGGCGGCACGATCACCAATGCCGATATTTCGCTGATTGCCGAGGCCCCGAAAGTCGGGCCGCATCGCCAGGCGATGCGGGAGAACCTTGCCGACATGCTCGGCATCGATCTTGACCGCTGCTCGGTCAAGGCGACGACGAACGAGCGGCTCGGTTTCATCGGCCGCGACGAGGGTATCGCCGCAATCGCGACCGCAACCGTTGTCTACACCGGAGGGGGAGCCCATGATGTGGCCGAATGACATTCAGGCGACGGCCGGCAAAATCATTGCCGATTTCACCGCGCGCGGTCTCAAGGTGGCAACCGCCGAATCCTGCACGGGAGGCCTGATTGCCGGGGCACTGACGGAAATTTCCGGATCATCCGCCGTCGTCGACCGCGGTTTCGTCACCTACTCCAACGACGCCAAGATCCAGATGCTCGGTGTCGATCCGGCAACGCTCGCAGCGCACGGCGCAGTTTCAAGGCAGACCGCCATCGAAATGGCGCGCGGCGCGGTTGCGCGCTCCGAGGCAGACTTTGCCGTTGCCGTGACCGGCATTGCCGGCCCGGGCGGCGGATCGATGGAAAAGCCTGTTGGCCTGGTCCATCTGTCAGCAACCGGCCGCAACGGCGCAGCCCTCCACCGCGAGATGCGCTACGGCGATATCGGCCGCGACGCCGTGCGGTTGGCAACCATCCGAACGGCGCTCGAGATGCTGACCGAGGTCGCTCAGACGGCGTAGATCTTGTCGGCGCGCTTCTCGAAGGCGTCGGAGAACATGCGGAAGGCACGGTCGAACATCGAGCCCATCAAGGCGCCGAGAATGCGGCTCTTGAACTCATAGTCGATGTAGAAATGCACGATCGACTGCCCCTCACCCGCTGGCTCGAAGCGCCAGCGATTGTCGAGATATTTGAACGGACCGTCGATATATTTGACCTCGATCTGGCGCTCGGCCTTGTTGAGCAGCACCTGCGTCGTAAAGGTCTCGCGGATCGCCTTGTAGCCGACGGTCATGTCAGCCAGCAGCAGGATTTTGCCATCCCTTTCCTTGCGTGAGCGCACGGTCAGCGCCTCACAGAGCGGCAGGAATTCCGGATAGTGTTCGACATCAGCGACGAGATCGAACATCTGGTCGGCCGTGTGCTTGACGACATGGTTTGTTTCAAAGTGCGGCATAGAAGGGAGTTAAGCGGGCACGCCGAGAAGATCAAGGAGCCTCTGCATCTGGCGCCGCGATTTCAACTGCAGAACCGGCACATGCGGGCCGTGCTGGGCAAGGCCTGCGACGATACGCGGCGAGAATTTGTCCTCGAAGGTCCAGATGAATTCGAGGAACTGCCAATCGACCTTCTCGATGCAGCCCGGCGCCATTTCCGGGCGGGCGCGGCCGAGATATTTCAGCCAGCGGGTGACGACGCCCCAGACACAGAGAAGCCGCGGCATCCGCACCCAGACCACGATATCGCTTCTCGGCACGCGGACATCGAAGGTCGAAGGATTGGTGCCATCCATGATCCAGCGATCGTCGGCGATCCTCTCGACGATGCGTCGGCGCTGTTCGGCCCGATCGCGTTGGACCCAGCCAGGCAACCACAGAATATCGCGATCAATGGAGATGTAGGTAAGGTCGAAATGCCGAGCCAGCTTCTGCGAAAGCGTCGACTTGCCACCACCGGAGCATCCGACCACGAGGATACGCCTGGCATTGCGGATATGACCGGCAGCAACGGCATCGTCGACGTCGTTCACGTTCCCAGGCGCTACTGGCTGATCCATCGACAAACTCCGCCAAACAATCCCGGTCTAGGGTCGGTTGGAAAATGATCGTTGTCACGATCGAAACCTGACGATCGATCAGATGATCGGCACCCGGCATAGGCTCTTCAAAAGAAAAGCGGCGTCTTGGTTCGACAAATATCGAACCATCAGCATTCCAATCAAGGAAGAGAGAACAGCCGATACGCGATCGGCCAAAAATTCGCAAGTTTCGCGCGCAATCGGGAAATTATGCACATCGCCCGAGATGAGTAACCGTCAAACGAAAACTCCGGCACTGGGGCCGGAGTTCCTGTTGTTTCGAAGTGCCTCGGTTCTACCCGGCAGCAGCCGCCAACTTCTTTTCGCGCGCTGCCCGCAGGCGGGCGAAGTCGTCGCCGGCATGGTGCGACGAGCGGGTCAGCGGGCTCGAGGCGACCATGAGGAAGCCCTTGGTATAGGCGACCGTCTCGTAGGACTTGAATTCCTCCGGGGTGACGAACTTCTCGACCTTGTGGTGCTTGCGGGTCGGCTGCAGGTATTGGCCGATGGTCATGAAATCGACGTCGGCGGTGCGCAGGTCGTCCATCAGCTGCAGCACTTCGTTGCGCTCTTCGCCGAGGCCGACCATGATGCCGGACTTGGTGAACATCGTTGGATCGAGCTCCTTGACGCGCTGAAGCAAGCGGATGGAGTGGAAGTATCGGGCGCCCGGACGGACGGTGAGATAGTTGCCCGGTACGGTTTCCATGTTGTGGTTGAACACATCAGGCTTGGCGGCGACGACGCGCTCCAGTGCGCCAGGCTTCTTCAGGAAGTCGGGCGTCAGGATTTCGATGGTGGTCTGCGGCGAAGCGGCGCGGATCGCCCAGATCACCTTCTCGAAATGTTCGGCGCCACCGTCGGCCAGGTCGTCGCGGTCGACGGAGGTAATGACGACGTGGGAGAGGCCCATCTGCTTGACGGCCTTGGCGACGTTCTCGGGTTCGGCCATGTCGAGCGCATTCGGCTTGCCGGTCGAGACATTGCAGAAAGCGCAGGCGCGGGTACAGATCTCGCCCATGATCATGAAGGTGGCGTGCTTCTTGTCCCAGCACTCGCCGATGTTGGGGCAGCCGGCTTCTTCACAGACCGTGACGAGATTGTGCGAACGCACCAGCTCGCGCGTCTCCTGATAGCCCTTGGAGGTCGGCGCCTTGACGCGGATCCATTCCGGCTTGCGCAGCATTTCGGTATCGGGCTTGTGGGCCTTTTCCGGATGGCGGACGCGTTGCGCCCCTTCAGAGACGGCATCGAATACCGTTACCATACTGTCTTCCTCGTCGCGGCGGCTGCGGCTTGGTGCCGGCAGACCCTTTTTCGATCTATATAGATGGCTCGACGAGAAATGTCAGGCCACCTTTTTCTGGATAGCCCGATCGCTGACGCAGGAAGCGTCGCAGGCTATCGTTTGACAGCGCGGCCGACGGCAATCAGCAGGCAGGCGCCGATAAAGCCGAAGACCAGATAGGCAAGCCAGCCGGAAAAAGCCATGCCGAAGGCTGCCAGAATGATATTCGACACCACCGCGCCGATGATGCCGAGCGCTATGTTCATGAACAGCCCGACATCGCTGTTCATGAACTTCTCCGCAAGCCATCCGGCAAAACCGCCGATGATGATCGCAGCCAGGATGCCGACGCCGTTTACAGCCATGGTGATCTCCGTGCATTGAGGACAAGGTCGCGTCATCAATGCGGGATCGCGCCAAAAGTTCCGGCGACGGCCGGTCCATCAGGCGTTCAGCGCACGCCCATAGGCATCGAGCACGCTTTCCTTCATCGTCTCCGAAATCGTCGGATGCGGGAAGATCGTGTGCATCAGGTCTTCTTCTGTCGTCTCCAGGTTCATCGCGACGACGAAACCCTGGATGAGTTCGGTCACCTCGGCGCCGACCATGTGCGCGCCCAGCAACTCGCCGGTCTTCTTGTCAAAGATGGTCTTGACCATGCCCTGATCTTCGCCAAGGGCAATCGCCTTGCCGTTGGCGACGAAGGGAAAGCGACCGACGCGGATATCGCGGCCCTCGGCCTTTGCCTTGGCTTCGGTGAGACCGACCGAGGCGACCTGCGGGTGGCAATAGGTGCAGCCCGGGATCTTCAGCTTGTCCATCGGGTGGACATTCGGCAAGCCTGCGATCTTCTCCACGCAGATGACGGCCTCGTGCTCGGCCTTGTGGGCGAGCATCGGCGGGCCGGCAACGTCGCCGATCGCGTAGACGCCGGGAACATTGGTCCTGCCGTAGCCATCGATGACGATGCAGCTGCGGTCGGTCTTGATACCAAGCGTTTCGAGACCAAGGTTCTCGATATTGCCCTGAACGCCGACGGCGGAGATCATCCGGTCGGCGGTGATCTTTTCGACCTTGCCGTCCTTCATCTCGACATGGGCGGTGACCGAGTTCGCGCCCTTATCGACCTTCGTCACCTTGGCCTCAAGGTGGATCTTCATGCCCTGCTTTTCGAACTGCTTCTTGGCGATGGCGGAGATCTCGGCGTCTTCGACCGGCATCACGGTCGGCATGACCTCGACCACGGTCACGTCGACACCCATGGTGCGGTAGAACGAAGCGAATTCGATGCCGATCGCGCCCGAGCCCATGACAAGCAGCGACTTCGGCATTTCCTCCGGCTTCATCGCCTCGAAATAGGTCCAGACCAGCTTACCATCGGGCTCGATGCCCGGCAGGGCCCGCGGGCGGGCGCCGGTGGCGATGATGATGTGCTTGGCAGTATAGGTGCCCTCGCCCTTGGTGTTCTTCGGCAGCGGCGCCTGCGGCTGAACGATCGCCTTCGTCGTCTTGCCGACGACGATCTCGCCGGGCTTGGTCAGCTTGGCCTCGCCCCAGATGACGTCAACCTTGTTCTTCTTCATGAGGAAGCCGACGCCGCCGTTCATGCGCTCGGCAATGCCGCGCGAGCGGGCAACGATCGCCTTCAGATCGGGCGTCACCGCACCTTCGATCTTGATGCCGTAGCTGCCCGGATGCTGGGCATAGTGCAGCACTTCGGCCGAGCGAAGCAGCGCCTTGGTCGGAATGCAGCCCCAGTTGGAGCAGATGCCAGCCAAATGCTCGCGCTCGACGACCGCAGTCTTGAGGCCCAACTGCGCCGCACGAATAGCGGCGATATAGCCTCCCGGACCCGAACCGATGACGATGACGTCGTAATTCTCAGCCATGTGTTTCCTGCCTTTGTCTCAAGCGACCTTGCGGGTGAAGAGCACCCAGTCGTGTTTTCTGCTACCTTCGAAGAGCGGCACGGCCTCGGTCCGAGCCGCCTCCTCGAAGCCGTTTGCCCTGTAGAGTGCCTGCGCCCTGTCATTGTGGCTTTCGGTGATCAGGCTCACCGGCGCCGAGCCGGCGCGTGCAATTTCATGTGCAAGCAGTCTGCGTCCGATGCCGCGGCCGCGCCGATGGCGGTAAACGCCGAGGCTATCGATGAACCAGTGGCCGACCACAGGCCGCTGCAGCGCCAGCAGGGGTTCGAGCACAGCATGCTTCGCTTCGATTTCCGCCACCGAAGCGTCGATACCGTAGCCGATCGATACCCCCGCGATTTCATCATCGAGGTCGGCAACGACCGCATCCCGCCAGTTTCCAGGGCCGACATCCTCGCGCAGCTTGTTGCGCCCGCGCTCGAAAGCCGTATCGGTCGCCCCGCCAAGAACCGCGCCAGACCAGAGCCAGGCGGCAAAGCCTTGCGAGGCGATGTCGACGAGAACGGCGAGTTCTGCCGCCTCGTTTCGTTCCGCCGGTCTGATGGTGACGTCGTCCGTCATCTCAGACACCGAGCATCATCCGGACGACCGGCTCGAGGCCCCGGCCGATCGCGTGGGTGTTTTCAGCGTCCAGATGCACGCCATCGAGCGGCGTTGTCCTTGCAACCGATCCCGCATCGAAGAACCCGCAATCGAGTTCGTCTGCAAGGTCGCGGTAGAGCGGCGCCAGCATCGCCGACTGCTCGATGCCGTCGGCGAACATCGCCGCGAACGCACTGTTTGCCGTCTCGCAAAGCTGCGGCGGCGAAACGATCAGGATTTCGGGGCCTTCCGCCGTTTCGACCGGCCAATCGTGACGACGCACGAGATTGACCAGGCGCTCGATACCCTTGACCGCGCCGAAAGCCGTGCCGTGAATGATCGGCTTCATATCGTTGGAGCCGAGCAGAATGACCATCAGATCGAGCGGCGCATGACTGTGAAGGACGGTAGGCAGCATCCGCGCGCCGTTGCGGTCGCAATCGGCGAGGTGATCGTCATAGGCGGTCGTGCGTCCATTCAACCCTTCGGCAACAACATGAACGTCCGGCCCGAGCGCCTTCTGCAGCACGTTCGGCCAACGGTCTGCGAGTGCATGACGGCCCGGGCCGGACGCGTCATAGCCCCATGTCAGACTGTCACCGTAGCAGAGAAGTGTTTTCATCGTCCGGGCCCGCCTTCGGCGTTGCGATCAAGGAACGGACCGGCCCGAGGGCCGGTCCTTGTCCACATCAGACCAGCATGCCCATCGGGTTTTCGATGTAGCGCTTGAAGGCTCCGAGCAGTTCGGCGCCGAGCGCGCCATCGACGCAACGATGGTCGGTCGAAAGCGTGACCGTCATCACAGTGGCGATGACCATCTGCTTGTTCTTGACGACGACGCGTTCCTCGCCCGCACCGACCGCAAGGATCGTGGCGTGCGGCGGGTTGACGACGGCGGCGAAGTCCTTGACGCCCATCATGCCCATGTTGGAGACCGCCGTCGTGCCGCCCTGATATTCCTCGGGCTTCAGCTTGCGGTCCTTGGCGCGCTTGCCGAGGTCCTTCATCTCGTTGGAGATGGCAGACAGGCTCTTCAGCTCCGCCTGGCGAACGATCGGCGTGATCAGGCCGCCCGGGATGGACACGGCGACGCCGACGTCGGCATGCTTGTGCTTGACCATGTTGCTGTCGGTCCAGGACACGTTGGCATCCGGAACGTCACGCAGAGCCAGCGCCAGCGCCTTGATCACCATGTCGTTGACCGAGAGCTTGTAGACCGGCTTGCCGTCCTTTTCCGGAGCGGCAGCATTGAGCTGGGCCCTGAGCGCCAGAAGCGTATCCAGTTCGCAATCGAGCGAGACGTAGAAGTGCGGGATCGTCTGCTTGGATTCGACGAGCCGCTTGGCGATCGTCTTGCGCATGCCGTCATGTGGCACGAGCTCGTAGGAGCCGGGCTCGAACAGTTTGAGTACGGCGTCTTCCGACATGCCCTTGGCAAGCGGCGCGGCAGCGGGAGCTGCAGCACCTGCTGCTGGTGCAGCGGCCGGCTTCGCGCCGCCACCGGCAACAGCAGTCTCGACGTCCTTCTTGATCACGCGGCCATGCGGGCCGGAGCCGGCGATCGCCGAGAGATCGATGCCGGCATCCTTGGCAAGAGACGCGCTAGCGGCGACGAGAACACGCGACTGCCGGATTCCGTCTTGGCCGCCTGCGGCGCTGCCGCCACCGGCTGAGTTGCAGCGGGCGCCGGAGCGCTGGCCGCTGCCGGCGCGGGCGCTTCCTTCGTTTCGGCCGCGACCGGTGCCGCTGCACCGTTGCCGCCCTTGGCGGCCGCGGCGACATCTTCGCCGTCGGCTGCAAGGACCGCAATCAGCGCATTGACCTTGACGCCTTCGGTGCCGGCGGGAACGACGATCTTGGCAACGGTGCCTTCATCGACGGCCTCGACTTCCATCGTCGCCTTGTCCGTCTCGATCTCGGCGATCACGTCGCCGGACTTGACCTTATCGCCTTCCTTGACCAGCCACTTGGCCAGATTGCCTTCTTCCATCGTCGGAGAGAGGGCAGGCATTGTGATGTTGATAGGCATCGAAGGGCCCTCCCCTTATTTGTAGCAAACGGCTTTCACCGCATCGACGACCTCTGCGACGTTCGGAAGCGCGAGCTTCTCGAGGTTCGCGGCGTAAGGCATCGGCACATCCTTGCCGGCGATCGTCAGGATCGGGGCATCGAGATAGTCGAAGGCCTGCTGCATGACGCGGGTCGCAATCTCGGTACCGACGGAAGACTGCGGATAGCCTTCTTCGACTGTCACCAGACGACCGGTCTTCCTGACGGATTCGATCACCGTCGGCAGATCCATCGGACGGATGGTGCGAAGGTCGATCAGCTCGACGTCGATGCCCTGCGCTTCCAGTTCGGCGACCGCCTTGATCGCATAGGTCATGCCGATACCGAAGGAAACGATGGTTGCGTCCTTGCCGACCTTGTGGATACGGGCCTTGCCGATCGGCAGCACGAAATCGTCGAGCTTCGGCACTTCGAAGGACTGACCGTAGAGGATTTCGTTTTCGAGGAAGATGACCGGGTTCGGATCGCGGATGGCCGCCTTCAGCAGGCCCTTCGCATCAGCTGCCGTATAGGGCATGACAACCTTGAGACCTGGAATGTGGCTGTACCAGGCGGCATAGCACTGCGAGTGCTGCGCCGCTACGCGGGCCGCAGCACCGCTCGGGCCACGGAACACGATCGGCGCGCCCATCTGGCCGCCGGACATGTAGAGCGTCTTGGCGGCGGAGTTGATGATCTGGTCAATCGCCTGCATGGCGAAGTTGAAGGTCATGAACTCGACGATCGGGCGCAGGCCGGTCATGGCAGCGCCAACGCCGACGCCGGCAAAGCCGTGTTCGGTGATCGGCGTGTCGATGACACGACGGGCGCCGAATTCCTGAAGCAGGCCTTGCGTGATCTTGTAGGCGCCCTGGTATTCGGCGACTTCTTCGCCCATGACGAAGACGTCGTCGCTGGCGCGCATTTCCTCGGCCATGGCGTCGCGCAGAGCTTCACGCACGGTCATCGTCACCATTTCGGTGCCGGCCGGGATTGCCGGATCGGCGGCAACTTCGACCTTCGGCTGGGCCGCAACCGGTGCCGGCGCCGAAGCTGCGGGTGCTTCGCTGGCGGTGGCAGCCTTGGGCGCATCCACCTTCGGTGCGGCGATATCGCCAGCGCCTTCGCCATCCTGCAGCAGGACTGCGATCGGCGTATTGACCTTGACGCCTTCGGTGCCGGCGGCGATCAGCAGCTTGCCGATCGTGCCTTCATCGACGGCTTCCACTTCCATGGTGGCCTTGTCAGTCTCGATCTCGGCGATGACGTCGCCGGAGGAGACCTTGTCGCCTTCGTTCTTCAGCCATTTCGAGAGCGTGCCTTCCTCCATCGTCGGGGAAAGGGCGGGCATGAGAATTTCTACTGGCATATTTGAGCCTCCCCGGATCAAAGCAGGATATCGGTGTAGAGCTCGGATACATCCGGCTCCGGATCAGCCTGGGCAAAATCGGCGCTGTCGGCGACGATGTCGCGGACGTCCTTGTCGATCTGCTTCAGCTCGTCCTCGCTCGCCCATCCCTTTTCGGTCAGACGTGCCTTCACCTGTTCGATCGGATCGTGTTCCGACCGCATCTTCTGCACTTCATCCTTCGAGCGGTACTTCGCCGGGTCGGACATGGAGTGGCCGCGGTAGCGATAGGTCTGCATTTCGAGAATGATCGGGCCCTTGCCCGAACGGCAATACTCGACAGCCTCGTCGCCCGCCGCCTTGACCGCACGAACATCCATGGCATCGACCTGGAAGCCCGGGATGCCGAAGGAGACACCGCGCTTCGAAAAATCGGTCTGCGCCGATGCGCGGGTGACCGACGTGCCCATGGCGTAGCGGTTGTTCTCGATCACGTAGATCACCGGAAGCTTCCACAGCTGCGCCATGTTGAAGCTTTCATAGACCTGGCCCTGGTTGGCCGCGCCATCCCCAAAATAGGCGACGCTGACATTGTCGTTGCCGCGATAGCGGTTGGCAAAGGCAAGGCCGGTGCCGAGCGACACCTGGGCACCGACGATGCCGTGACCGCCGTAAAAATGCTTTTCCTTGGAGAACATGTGCATCGAGCCGCCCTTCCCCTTGGAAAGACCGCTGCGACGACCCGTGAGTTCGGCCATGACGCCGCGGGCGCTCATGCCGCAGGCCAGCATGTGGCCGTGGTCACGGTAGGCGGTGATGACCTGGTCACCGTCTTTCAGCGCCATCTGCATGCCGACGACGACAGCTTCCTGGCCGATGTAGAGATGACAGAAGCCGCCGATGAAACCCATGCCATAGAGCTGGCCGGCCTTTTCCTCGAAACGCCGGATCAGCAGCATTTCGCGGTAGGCTTTCAGTTCGTCTTCTTTGGTGAATTCGGCGATATTACCGCCGCTCAGGTCCTTCTTGGCCGGCTTTGCTGCGGTCTTACGGCTGGAGACGGACGCGTTTTTTCGCGGAGCCATTCATTCCTCCCAATGGTTAGCCTTTGAGGGTTACCATAGGGAAAGAAAAGCGCCACAGCAATGCCATATTTGCATGGCTCGCATTCCGCGCAAGTTATTGAATTTAAATATGAAATGCCAATTAACCGAATTTCGGTTAATTCGTCATGCGGTGGAAAATAACAATTTCATCGCTGCGCGACATATTGAGCGCGAGGCGAGCCTTCTCATCCAGCATGTCACGCTCCAGCGAACCGTCGCTCATCAGCTGAACCTCCTTTTCGAGGGTCGTTCGCCGCTTTGTGAGCTCGTCCAGCCGTGCCTGCCGCTCAACGATCTGGCGATCGAATTGCTCCGTCGCCTTCAAGCCGTAGCCGCCGTGAATGGAATGATAGCCGAAATAAGACAGAAAGGCGACCGCGATCAGCGGCAGCACCAGTCGGCCCAGTTTCCGTTTCTTATGATGCCTTGTCCACATCCCGTTCACACCCTGATACGCAATACAGGGTGAGACTAACCGGCATTGATTAACCGACCGTTGACCATGAATGGCCGGATAAAGCAAAACCCGCCCACGGCAACCGTGAGCGGGTCAATTTTTTCAGCGATCGATCGAGGCTATCAGCCACGCAGGATCGAGCGGCCGGCGTAGTTGGCCTGCAGGCCGAGCTGCTCTTCGATGCGGATCAGCTGGTTGTACTTTGCGAGCCGGTCGGACCGGGCCAGCGAGCCGGTCTTGATCTGGCCGCAGTTGGTGGCAACGGCGAGGTCGGCGATCGTCGCGTCCTCGGTCTCGCCCGAACGGTGGGACATGACGGCGGTGTAGCGTGCCTTGTGTGCCGTTTCGACAGCGTCAAGTGTTTCCGACAGCGAGCCGATCTGGTTGACCTTAACGAGGATCGAGTTGGCAACACCCATCTTGATGCCATCGCGCAGGCGGGCGGAGTTGGTGACGAACAGGTCGTCGCCGACGAGCTGGCACTTGTTGCCGATGAGGTCAGTCACAGCCTTCCAGCCGTCCCAATCGTCTTCCGCCATACCATCTTCGATCGAGAAGATCGGGTACTTGGCAGCAAGTTCCGCCAGGTATTCGGCCATTGCACCCGGCTCAAGCGTGCGGCCTTCGCCTTCGAGGACGTACTTGCCGTCCTTGAAGAATTCCGTCGCGGCGCAATCGAGTGCGATGAACATGTCTTCGCCCGGCTTGTAGCCAGCCTTCTCGATCGACTTCATGATGAAGTCGAGTGCTGCCGGAGCGGACGCCAGACCCGGCGCGAAGCCGCCTTCGTCGCCGACATTGGTGTTGTGGCCGTCGGCGGAAAGCTGCTTCTTCAGCGTGTGGAACACTTCCGAACCCATGCGGACCGCGTCACGCATCGTATCGGCACCGACCGGAACGATCATGAACTCCTGGAAGTCGATCGGGTTGTCGGCATGAGCACCACCGTTGATGATGTTCATCATCGGAACCGGAAGCACGTGGGCGTTCGGGCCGCCGACGTAACGGTAGAGCGGCAGGCCGGAAGCTTCGGCGGCAGCCTTGGCGACGGCCAGCGACACGCCGAGGATGGCATTGGCACCGAGGCGCGACTTGTTGGCCGTGCCGTCAAGCTCGATCATCGTCTTGTCGATCTGGATTTGGTTTTCCGCATCGAGGCCACCGATCGCCTCGAAGATCTCGCCGTTGACGGCGTCGACGGCGCGCTCGACGCCCTTGCCGAGGTAACGCGTTCCACCATCGCGCAGTTCGACCGCTTCATGCGCACCGGTCGAGGCACCCGACGGCACGGCCGCGCGGCCGAAGCTTCCGTCTTCCAGATAGACGTCGACCTCGACGGTCGGGTTGCCGCGGCTGTCCAGAATTTCTCGGCCGATGATGTCGATGATTGCTGTCATGATCTCTTCCCTGCTTGAGGACGGTGGTGGGTCGGGCCTGTCATAAGCGAAGGCCCGGGATTTTCAATGGCGCGCAAGATGTAAAAACAACCGCGCCACCGGGGTTCATGAAAATTTCACGAGCCTGTCTCAGCCCTTTGCGACGGCGTCGAAGGCCAGCAGCTTTTCGAGCAGCCGCGGCATGTCCTTCAGATGCACCATGTTGGGGCCATCGGAAGGAGCGTTGTCCGGTTCCTCGTGGGTTTCGACGAACAGGCCGGCGATGCCGACAGCGACGGCTGCACGCGACAGCGTTTCAACGAACTCGCGTTGACCGCCGGTCGAACCGCCCTGCCCGCCCGGCTGCTGCACCGAGTGGGTGGCGTCAAAGACGACGGGCGCGCCGAGCGAGGCCATGATCGGCAGCGAGCGCATATCGGAAACCAGCGTGTTGTAGCCGAAGGACGCGCCACGCTCGCACAGAAGAATGTTGGGATTGCCGCTTTCGGTGAATTTGGCGAGCACGTTCTTCATGTCCCAAGGCGCCAGGAACTGGCCCTTCTTGACGTTGATGGTGCGGCCAGTCTTGGCAGCTGCCACCAGAAGGTCGGTCTGGCGCGACAGGAAGGCCGGGATCTGCAGGATGTCGACGGTCTCGGCGACGACGGCGCACTGCTCCTCGGTGTGCACATCGGTCAGGACCGGGAAACCGAACTCCTTCTTGAGATCGGCAAAGATTTCCATCGCCGTGTCGAGGCCGATGCCGCGCTTGCCAGAAAGCGATGTACGGTTGGCCTTGTCGAAGGACGATTTGTAGACCAGGCCGATATCCAGCGACTTGCATAGTTCGGCAAGCTTTCCCGCCATCATGAAGGCGTGCTCGCGGCTTTCCATCTGGCAGGGGCCGGCGATCAGCGACAGGCGCTCCCTCTGCGAGAAGGCGACCTGCTTGGCACCTTCACCGACGACTACTCTGGCATTCGTTTCCATCATCAAGCTCCAAACGCGAAGATCACCCCTTGCCCCGGCATTTCGGGGACAATGAGGCGTCCGCCCATTTCTGAAAATTCGATATCGTTGCGCGCGAAGAGCGCACGCGTCACTTCGAGGTCCGCGACGCGGAAGATCACGGCCCGGCCGCGCAAGCCGCGCTCGGCGCTGCGGACCGAACGGCCGAAGAAAGCCTCCATGCCGGCGGCGCTCAGCACAGAGATCTTGGCGTTCGTCGTCTCGATATCCATGCCGAAGGAGTGAGCCGCGACTTCGCGCTCATCGACCGCCTCTTGCAGCAGGTACTGGAAATCGGTCGGGTTCGTCTCCGAAAGCACGACCTCGGAAATGCCGAGCACGCTGTTGTCGTGCCGCTCGAGCGCGCCACGATCGATTGGAAGCGCGCGCACCCGCTGACAGCTGAACAGGAAGAAATCCGGCGAGCGCAGGTCGGCGGCAAAGGCCAGCCGGAAGGAGCCAAGCCCTTCCCGGCCATCCGGCAGCCGCATGGGCCGCGAGAACTCCAACATCTCGCCGCCCGAGATGCCACGGGCGCGAAACCGCATATGATCCGTCGCAGCGTCTTCAGTGCCGAGCACGATCGCTGACAGACCTTCCGGCCCCTGACGGAATCGGAAAGCCTGGTCGCGGGCGACGAAGGCGTTGCCGTCCAGGGCTGCCATTTCGCATTCTTCGCGCGAAGCGACGGCAAGCGGCTCAAGATAAGTGTTGTCGGAGAAGAAGACGCAGGCGTTTTCGGTGCCGAAGGGATGGCGAGCATCCTCGGCCACCGTGAAACCGAGATCATTGAGGCGACGCCGTGCCTGTTCAAGTGCGTCCACCGGTAGCACGAGATGATCGAGCGGGCGGGTGGTGCGCTTGGAGAGGCTCATGGCGGTTTCCCTGATGGTTTGCCGCTGTTTGCAACTTTTGTCCGGCGATTGCAAGCCGACTGGCGGCCATGGCACCGATTGCCCGTCTGGACCCAAACATCTGCAGAGAACAGAATCCATCCGCGCCGGGCACCGCCCGCCGCAGATTTATGGTTGCCACCAGGTGCCGAACTGCCCGAGCGTCAATAGTATCCCGGCGCCGCGGTGGCGTTGCCCGTATTCGAAGCCCCGAGACCGGGGGCGAATGTTTGCGGCTGCGCGTAGGTCGTATTGCTCGAGGACGTCGTGGCACAGCCCGAAAGCCCTAGCAGGGCGATCGTCAAAGGCACGAACAACAAAGTTATGAAGCGCATAGGTACTGACCCTTTCTTTAGCTGAAGAACAGAAAAGGCTGAAACCGGTGTTTTGGGGAGTACGTAACAGTAACACGACGTAACACGGCGACACGAGGGACTGGGAACCGCAGCGTCGCGTCGGCCGCTGCGGTTGTTCTCGTTACACCTGCGTTCAGCGCCCGAACAACGAGGTCGGGCCATTCGCGTCAAACACTAAGATCGCGTTTGATGGCGCAGGTCGCGATAAAGGTCGGCACAAACCTGTCGATCAGGAAACTGGCGCATTGAACGACGCTCCTCTTACAACACTCGAAAATTGGCGGCTGCGCTGCAAGCGGTCAACGTTCAGTAGAAGCCGCCTTTCGGTAAAAGACTGCGGTGTGACGTCGCATCGTTTTCAGCGTGTCAGCTAAAAACGTGCAGAGATCGAAGAATTTGCGGCGCCCACACGTCATCATCCCAGGAGCGACTTCGGCCGCTTGTGAAGCGGACGCAATCGCGTAAAGTCGGCCGATGCAGCCTGAGGTTACGATGGGCCTGCGCGTTTTTAGGGGCAACATTTGATCATTTCATTGCACGGCGGGGGACACATCCGGATACGCGGAGCAAGGCAACCTTCGATACCTGGATGCCTTCAACATGGAGTTGAGGCGGCATGATTCGCGATTTGATTGCCAAGCTCGCTTCGGTCGCCATCATGATGTTTGCCCGCGCACTGACAGCTGCCCGGGCACTCTGGCACGAAACCGGCCTGCCGCCGAGACAGAGCATCTATTTCGCCAACCACTCCAGCCATGGCGATTTCATCCTGATCTGGGCCGTGCTGCCGCCTTGGCTGCGCGACCGCGCCCGCCCGGTTGCCAGCGCCGAATACTGGCTGAAGTCGAAGCTGACATCGTTCATCGGCCGCGACGTCTTCAATGCGGTGCTGATCGAACGCGACCCCGCCGCGCGCACAAGCGACCCGGTCGAACAGATGGCGACGGCTCTGGACGAAGGTGCCTCGCTGATCGTGTTTCCCGAAGGCACGCGCAACCAGACCGAGGCCAAGCTGCTGCCATTCAAGAGCGGGCTCTATCACCTCGCACGCAAGCGGCCGGACGTGGCGCTTGTCCCTGTCTGGATCAACAATCTCAACCGCGTGATGCCGAAGGGCGAGTTCGTTCCGATCCCGCTGATCTGCACGATCAACTTCGGCGAGCCGTTGAAGGTTGGACCAGACGAGAGCAAGGAAGACTTCATCGCCAGGGCGCAAGCAGCACTGCTTTCCCTCGCCCCGGCACAGACGGATAACGACGCATGAGTACCACGACTTCCGATATGGTCACCCTGCTGCTCGGCGTCGGCGGCATCCTGCTGTTCGCCTCTTCGGTCGGTTACGTACTGCAGCGCAGGCTTTCGCCCGACGGCTCCAATGGAGCGATCGAGAACCTCAACGCCCGCATCAAGGCCTGGTGGGCAATGGTGTTCCTCATTGCCATCGCCTTCATCGCCGGACGTGTCGGGGTGCTGCTGCTTTTCGCCTTCTGCTCATTTGCGGCGCTACGTGAATTCATCACGCTGATCAATACGCGCCGCGCCGACCATTGGGCGATCGCTGCTGCCTTTTTCCTGGCCTTACCGATCAACTATTATCTGCTCTGGGCCGAAGAATACGGCATCTACGCGATCTTCATTCCTGTCTATGCCTTCCTGCTGATGCCGATCATTGCTGTCCTGCGGGGCGATACGCAAAACTTCCTGCTGCGGATTTCCGAAGTCCAATGGGCGTTGATGATCTGCGTGTTTTGCGCCTCGCACGTACCGGCCTTGCTGACGCTGCAGATACCCGGCTACGGGGGGCGCAACGTGTTGTTGATCGCCTTCCTGGTGATCGTCGTGCAATCGAGCGATGTGCTGCAATATGTCTGGGGCAAGCTCTTCGGGCGCACCAAGATCGCGCCGAAGCTCTCGCCGTCGAAGACAGTGGAGGGGTTCGTCGGCGGCGTTGCCAGCGCGACGCTGCTCGGCGCCTCGCTCTGGTGGATCACGCCGTTTACCCCGATCCAGGCCGGGGTGATGTCGTTCATCATCACGATGATGGGCTTCTTCGGCGGGCTGGTGATGTCGGCGATCAAGCGGGATCGCGGCGTCAAGGACTGGGGCCACCTGATCGAAGGCCATGGCGGCTTGATCGACCGGCTGGATTCGGTCGTATTCTCGGCACCGATCTTCTTTCATCTGACGCGATACTGGTGGTCGTTGACATGAGCGGCCACCTGCGCGCTTTTGCCCGCAGCAGCATCGTCCACGTGCTTTTTGCTTTCATAGCAATGGGCGGATGGGCGCTGTTTGCCAACAGGCACCACCCAATGCCGCGACCACTCGTAGCCGGCCTGGTGCAGGGCGCCCTTTCAGCCGCGCTGACACTGTGCCTGAAATCGGCCATCGACGCGCTGTCTCTTCGTTTCCGCGGCACTTCGCAGCTTTGGATGCCGCCGCTCCTCGCCTGCCTTGCTTCGACAAGCATCCTCGTCGCCGTGCACGCGGCAACCGGAACACCGGAAATTCTCAAAACCATTGCCGTGCCGCTGCTGGTATCGGGCAGTTATGCAGTGCTCTACAACTATTCGATCAGCCGCGGGGGAGCTTGACCAATGACAGAAACCGGCGACCGCAGGCCGTTGGCCAGCCGAAACACCCGCTGGGCGCAGGCAATCGCCCGACGCCTCGCCGCGATGTCGATCACGCCCAACCAGATATCGCAGGCAAGCATGGCGGCCGCGGCTCTGGCAGGCGTTGCTTTCTGGCTGACCAGCGAGACCCAGGACGGACTTCGCGCCCTGCTTTTCATCGCGGCGGCCCTGTTCTGCCAGATGCGTCTGCTCTGCAATCTATTTGACGGTATGGTTGCCGTCGAGGGCGGCAAGGGTGAACCGGACGGTCCGTTCTGGAATGAATTTCCCGATCGGTCGCCGACCTCTTCATTTTCGCCGGCGCCGGCTATGGCGTCGGCCTGCCTGCGCTCGGCTTTGCCGCAGGCGCCTTCGCCGTGCTCACCGCCTATGTCCGCGAACTCGGCCGTGCCAATGGCGCACCGAGCGACTTTTCCGGCCCGTTGGCAAAACAGCACCGCATGGCGGTGATCACGT
Source organism: Ensifer sp. 1H6 (assembly GCF_001976035.1). Taxonomy (NCBI): domain Bacteria; kingdom Pseudomonadati; phylum Pseudomonadota; class Alphaproteobacteria; order Hyphomicrobiales; family Rhizobiaceae; genus Ensifer; species Ensifer sp. 1H6. The sequence goes on from NZ_MOAI01000007.1 coordinate 165,180, forward strand.
TGGCGGCCGTCGTTTCGGCTTTTGAAGGGTTGTGGCTCGGCGATGGCGAAGTACTGCTCGTCGCCCTTGTTGTCGTCTCGGTCGGGGCAGCCGTTACGGCATTGCGCCGCGCGCGACGCCAGACCGCCTGGCTGAAGGCCAAAGCCGCAGCAAACTAGCCTCCGCGGACCGCACCCCCCAACCTCAATCCGTTGAACGCCGTCGCCTGCATCGGCTCGGCGAACCCCTTGACGTCCTCGAAACTTATTATTAGATAGATTACTCTATTTATTATAACGCCACTGAGCCGCCCTTGAACGTTTTGCGCCACCCACTGCCGACCCCCCGGTTGGCGGAGCTACGTCGACCGTTCGCCCAACCATGCCCGTTCGGCGATAGGCGTTTTGAATCAGATGGATCCGGCCGGCCGCCACATCGCCTGCCGTTACGGAGATGACCATGACCACCCAAGACCGCATAGACGGGGTCGATGCGCTGCGCGGCTTCGCGCTGCTCGGCATTCTGCTCGTCAACATCATGGCCTTCGCTTCGGCATTTTACGGCCTCGAATTGCCTGACCCATCGTTCGATACCGGCCTAGACCGCGCGGTGCACTTCGCTGTCGCACTGTTCTTCGAAATGAAGTTCTACCTGCTCTTTTCCTTTCTCTTCGGCTACAGCTTCACCTTGCAGATGCGCTCCGCCGAAAAGGCAGGCGACGCCTTCGTGCCGCGACTCTTGCGGCGGCAGGCGGGGCTCTGGCTGATTGGCCTGACGCATGCGGTGCTTTTGTTTCATGGCGACATCCTGACGACCTACGCCGTCCTTGGCATCGCCCTGATGATGTTGCGCACGCGAAGCGATGCCAGCCTCTGGCGTCTCGCTCGCCTGCTGGTGATCAGTACGGCGCTTGCCTGGTTCGCCCTTGGCGTCGCCGCCGTCCTGGAGCCTCCAGTCCTTGAGCGGTACGCCATCATCGCCGCGGCTGCAGCGACGGAAGCGGCCTTTCGGGGCGATTGGCAATCCATCATCGGCCAGCACCTGACGGAACTGTCATCGGTCTGGGTCATCCTCGGCCTGTTGCAGGCGCCATCGGCGCTGGCCATGTTTCTTGTCGGCCTGATTGCCGGACGTCGGCAGATCCTGTCTCGGCCGCAGGAGAACCGCGCCCTGTTCCGTTGGCTTGTTCGCCTCGGCCTTTTCGTCGGCCTGCCTGGCGCCGTCATCTATGCCTATACCAGCGTCCAAATGGCCGATTCGCCTCAGGCGATCACCGGACTTGCCGTCGGGCTGTTGACCGCGCCGTTTCTGACGGGAGCCTATGTCGGCGCGATGATGCTGTTCCTCGATAGTGCCGCTGGACGGTGGCTGCGCAACCTGTTGGCGCCGGCCGGCCGGACCGCGCTTTCCAACTACCTGCTACAGTCGCTCATCTGCGCGCTTATCTTTCATGGCTACGGTTTCGGCTTGATCGGCCATATCTCGCCGCTCGAAACCGTATCGATGGCCCTTGTCGTCTACGCCGCCCAGCTTGTTCTTAGCCGCTGGTGGCTGCAACGCTTCGCCTATGGACCGCTGGAATGGCTGCTGCGCCTCATCACCATTTGGCGCGTGCCGCAATGGCGCAACCTTGCAAGCGCCGATCGGCGGTAGACCATTCTTTTCGGCGAGATCGAGATCGCACCCGGCGACCCTGCTCGCCGGGCGCTTCGGTGTCGATGCGGCATATGAAGCCAAAACGAAAACGGCCGGTCACGTAGGACCGGCCGCAATTTTCAGAACCGTGCTGACGGATCAAACGAAGCGCGACTGTTCCAGCGCCGCTTCGACGAAGCTCGCAAACAGCGGGTGCGGATCAAGGGGGCGCGATTTCAGCTCCGGGTGATACTGCACGCCGATGAACCACGGATGGTCAGGGTACTCGACGGTCTCAGGCAGAATGCCATCAGGCGACATGCCCGAGAAGACCAGGCCGCAGGATTCAAGCTGCGGCTTGTAATCGACGTTGACCTCGTAGCGGTGGCGATGACGCTCCGAAATATCGGCCGTGCCGTAGATGTCGGCAATCTTCGTGCCGGTCTTCAGCGACGCACGATAGGCGCCAAGGCGCATGGTTCCGCCGAGATCGCCGGAAGCCGAGCGCTTCTGAAGTTCGTTGCCCTTAACCCATTCGGTCATGAGGCCGACGACCGGCTCCTTGGTCGGGCCGAACTCGGTCGAGGATGCCTTGTCGATGCCGGCAAGGTTGCGCGCCGCTTCGACGACTGCCATCTGCATGCCGAAGCAGATGCCGAAATACGGCACCTTGCGTTCGCGGGCGAAACGCGCCGCGTTGATCTTGCCCTCGGAGCCACGCTCGCCGAAGCCGCCGGGAACCAGGATGCCGTGTACCTTTTCGAGATACGGCGCCGGATCTTCCTTTTCGAAGACCTCCGACTCGATCCACTCGAGCTTGACCTTGACCCGGTTGGCGATGCCGCCGTGATAGAGCGCTTCGGTCAGCGACTTGTAGGCGTCCTTGAGGCCGGTGTACTTGCCGACGATCGCAATGGTGACTTCGCCTTCCGGCGTACGGATGCGATCGGCAACTTCTTCCCACGCTTCCATGCGCGGCTTCGGTGCCGGCTCGATGCCGAAGGCGGCAAGCACTTCGTTGTCGAGGCCTTCCTTGTGGTAGGCGATCGGCACGTCGTAGATCGAAGCGACATCGAGCGCCTGGATAACCGCCGACTGGCGGACGTTGCAGAACAGCGAAAGCTTGCGACGTTCGGCCTCGGGAATTTCGCGATCGGCACGGACGAGCAGGATGTCGGGATGAATGCCGAGCGCCTGCAGTTCCTTGACCGAATGCTGGGTCGGCTTGGTCTTCAGTTCACCAGCCGCCGGAATGTAGGGCATCAGCGTCAGGTGGACATAAACGGCGGTGCCGCGCGGCAGATCGTTGCCGAGCTGGCGGATCGCCTCCATGAACGGCATCGCTTCGATGTCGCCGACGGTGCCGCCGATCTCGCACAGCACGAAATCATAGTCATCGTTGCCTTCGGTAACGAAGTTCTTGATCTCGTTAGTAACGTGCGGGATCACCTGAACGGTTGCGCCGAGATAGTCGCCGCGACGTTCCTTGTCGATGATGTTCTTGTAGATCCGGCCGGTGGTGATGTTGTCGGTCTTCGTCGCCGAACGCCCCGTGAAGCGTTCATAGTGGCCGAGATCCAGATCGGTCTCGGCGCCGTCGTCGGTGACGAACACCTCGCCGTGCTGGGTCGGGCTCATGGTGCCCGGATCAACGTTGAGGTAGGGGTCGAGCTTGCGCAGTCTCACCCGGTAGCCACGCGCCTGCAGCAACGCTCCAAGAGCAGCCGCAGCTATGCCTTTTCCGAGGGAGGAAACCACGCCGCCAGTGATGAATACATATCGCGCCATGGGAGTCACCGGTTACCTTTTAACAAACGATTCCGCCACCGAAAAATTCGCCTATCCGAATTTTTCCGTCTTCGAAGGGAATCAGATTTCACACAAAATAAAACCGGCGGATGGTGCCATCCGCCGGTGGGTTCATTTAAATTGCGACCTTATTGGCCGCTGGGAACTTGCGATCCCGTGTTGCCGTTGGCGCCGCCTGCAGGCGTTTGCGTTGTCGTGGCACCGCTAGCCGGAGCCTCGCCTGTGGTCGCCGGAGCCGGTGCTGTTGCACCGTTGCCGGTCGCAGGCTGCTGGGTCGCGCCGCCGGCCGGAGCCTGAGTGTTGCCACCGCCAAGCGAATCGAGGACGCCGCCGCCCGAGCTGGTGCCCGGAATACGGTCGAGGATGTCGGTCGCCTGCGGCTGGTAACGGGCGAGGATACCCATCGCCAGGGCCAGAACGAAGAACAGTGCCGCGAGGATCGCCGTCGTGCGGGTCAGCGCATTGGCAGTGCCGCGTGCGGACATGAAGCCCGAGCCACCGCCGATGCCGAGGCCACCACCTTCGGAGCGCTGAATGAGAACGACGCCGATCAGGGCAACGACGACCATGAGATAGATGACGAGTAGTACGGTCTGCATCAGCTTCCAGTCCTGCCCTTTGGGCAAACGAATCAAATCTTGCGCGGACTCGGGGCTTCCCGGGCGCAATTTTCGCGCTTCTTTATACCAAGCCGTCCGCTATTCCAACCCCCTGCCCGGCCTGTGCCGGACAATCAGGCCGTCAAATCTTCATAAGCCCGGTAGATGGCGAGGAAGTCTTCGGCTTTCAAGCTCGCACCACCGATCAGCGCGCCATCGACGTTGGCAACGCCCATCAATTCGCGGGCATTGGACGGCTTGACCGAACCGCCGTAGAGAATGCGCATCTTGCCGCCGGCACCACCGAACCGCGACACCAGTTCCTGGCGCATGAAGGCATGCGCCTCTTCGACGTCGGCAGTCGTCGGCGTCAGACCCGTACCGATCGCCCAGACCGGCTCATAGGCAATGACAGTGTTTTCCGCCGTGGCGCTGTCGGGCAGGCTTTCGGCAAGCTGACGCTTGAGCACGTCGAGCGTCTTGCCCACCTGTCGCTCGTCACCGGTTTCGCCAATGCAGACGATGGCGACCAGTTCGGCGGCGTGGGCGGCGTCCGTCTTGGCGCGCACCAACCCGTCATGCTCGGCATGGTCGGTGCGTCGCTCGGAATGGCCGACGATCACATGGGTGCCGAAGCAATCGGCGATCATTTCGGCAGAAACTTCGCCGGTATGTGCGCCGGACTGCTTCTGATGGCAATCCTGGGCGCCGATCATCAGCGGGCTATCGTCGCAAAGCGCGGTCGCAACATAGAGTAACGTCGCGGGCGGGCAGATCAGCGTCTCGACCTTGCTCGACAGATCGCCCTTGACCCCTTCGGCCATCGCCTTGATCTGATCGAACGATGCGCGCGTTCCGTTCATCTTCCAGTTTCCGGCGACGAGCGGGCGGATGTCAGGCGTCATGAAATTTCCTCCGGGTCAGGTCATTTTCTCGGCAAGCGGCCTAGCAAATGCAGCCGGCAAAGGAAAGCATCCGTCGCTGAATATTCCGGCAGGACCAAAACGATCGGCCCGGCCGGTGGTCTCTCGCATTGCAGCGCCGCGCGTTAAGTATGACGCGCAAAGGATGCTGTAACGCTTTCAACCTGCTGAATAATATCGTCCTTGGATCGATTCCGAATTAAGGATCTATATGCGGGCGACGGTGCGAGCCATGTGGATCACCGCAAAAGGCAATCCTTCATCATCCCTCTCCTGTCGGCCCGTGACGACAAAGCCGCGACGGTGATAGAATTCGACCGCGCTCGCGTTGTCGGCGTAGACGCTGACGTCGAGATGACCGAGCCGCGTCGCGGCGTGTTCGATCAGTCCGCGGCCGATGCCGGCGCCATGGACTTCGGGATCGACGAACAACCCGCCGACAAAATTGTCGATCAGCCCGATGAAGCCCGCCGGATGCCCACCGACCTCTGCGACCCAATTGTCGGCCATCGGCAGGTACGTGTCGCGGACGATCTGCAGCTGGGTGACCAGCCGCTCTTCGCCGAGAAAGGGATGCCCGATGCGCGAGGCGGACAGCCAGATGGCCACCAGCCGGTCACGATCTTCCGCGCGGTAAGGCCGGATCACCGTTTCTGAGAGCCGATTGGCCTCGTGTTGGTCGTTTTGCATGTCTCTCTCATAAGATATTCTGAGCGGCAACCCGCCGAGCGCCGCCAGTGATGCCTCTTTCAGGCCGCAAACTTGAGCACGGCCTCCGGCTCTTCGCCGTAGCTATCGCCTGTCAGAACAAAGCCCAACCCCTTGTAGAAACCTTCTGGGCTCGCCTCACCCAGTCCGCAGCTGGTGTAGAGCTCGCGGATGCCACGCGCCTTGAGGTCGCGCACGACGAGTTCGATCGCCTTCTTGCCGATGCCCTTGCCCTGAAATGGACGGGCTATCATGAAGCGCCAGAGGTAGACGCCCGGGCAATCGATGCCGTCGTCCCAATCCGATCCCTGGTGCAGCATGATGAAACCGACGAGCGTCTCCTCGGCGTAGATCGCGCGGAACCAGGCATTCTCGGAGAAATGCGCTTCCGCAATCGAGGTGCCGTTGTCGGCGACCATATTGCGCTGTCCTTCGCTCAGCGTTTCGCTGAGCTCGCAGACCTCGCAAACGGTAAGCGCGGAGATACGGCGGAAGGTAATTTCTGCATCAGACGGCAATGCATGTTCGCTCATAAGCGACTCCTGAAAATCAAATGGATGAAAACGAGGACCAAGCCAAAAAGGCCGGCCGCGGTTTTAGATCGTCCGCCAACGATTTGAGCCAACGCTCAAATTGGACATATGATCAAATCTGCGCTATGTCAATCGCATACAACCGGAGACTGAATATGGTGTACATGACCCGCCTCGCCCGGCGCGAGGCGATCATTGCGGCGGCCATCGCCGTCATGCTGAAGGACGGCTTCGACGGGATGACGACACGTCGGGTTGCAGCCGAAATGGGAGCGGCCAACGGCATCATCCACCATCACTTCAAAACGGCAAGCGACCTCAAGTGTGCGGCCTTCCTGCATTACGAGGCTGCGGCCCGTGCCGAGTTCGTGGAGATGCGCCCTGCACTCAGTGCGACGGCAGCGCTCAAGCTCTTCGTCAGTGACCACACGGACGATACACGGGAAAGCGGTATGCGGTTCTGGGCGGAGGCATGGCGGGCAGCCCAGGCCGACCCAGAATTGGCCGGCGCTTACGCCCGGGCCGTTTCCGGCTGGCATCGTCTGCTTTGCGGCATCATTGCGGACGGTGTCGCGGCGGATGAATTCCGTGCAGGCGTGCTCGCAGAAACGATCTCCTGGCGGATCCTCGGTCTCGGAATTGGCCTTTCCAGCATGGCAGTGCTGCCTATGCCGCTGCTATCGCCGACAACCGTGCGCCGCCTGATGATGCAGGCCGTCGCGGACGATCTCGGCATCTCGTTTCAGGAGATAACCGGGGCATCCTGACCTATACCAAACCTGCGCTGATATTGACCTATTGCGTGGGACCGTGTGCGGTCATCCGGCGAGGAGCGGACCTGAGAGCGATGCCTTGGCATCGGTCGAGGATTGCGACGCTGCCAGTGGGCGACAGACGGCCCGCCCGAAGGGCCGGGCACTTTTGCCCCTTGATGGCGTTGACAATCCTCACCGGACCACGCGGTCCGGCTGCGGTTATCTCCTTGCCGGAAACCAAAATCGCTCCGGCGCAATCGGTCAATATCAGCGCAGGTTGGTATTACGCCTTTGCCGCAAGTGCCTTGCGGATATCAGCCACGTGCTGTCGGTCGAACAGGTCGAACACCTCGTCCCCCGTCAGCCGTTGGACGTCCTGGATATGGGGATAGGCATGCTCAGCCTCACCGAGCGCCAGATAGGAGCGGGCGATGGTCATCGACCCGAGCGGCTGGCGCAGTGAAAGCGTCCATTCGCGAACGAGTTTCGAAACAGCGATGCTCTCGCGGTGAAGCCTGACATCGTGGAGCGCGGCACCGTAACCGCCTTTGACCCAATAATAGAGGTCTTCCCCCTCGAAGTTCGCGTCCGCCAGTTGCGCCGCATTGCTCGAGCGATTCTGCGAACCGATGCTCCGCCCCCAGCGCGATGCCGGCGTTGGCATGTTTCAACACCACGTTTTCAAGTGGGATCATCTCGGTCGTCGCGCTATTCTGCGTCATGTCTCATGTTCCGCAATACGTTGGATCTGCAACCATCAGACCAGCCCGTCGACTGCCCTGCGCGGAGCAGATGAGATATCTTTCGACTGTATCAACAGGATCGGCCTGCGAATTTACGGTATCGTCGGAGAATAAAAGATGGGGCCAACGGGTCTTATCCGGGTGACGAAGGCGAATATTTCGTCCGAATGCCGCAGGAGCGTGCCATGCTGCAAAACAGCAAGTCTACATTCGGCTGGGTGACGATCATCCTCCATTGGCTGATCGCCATGTCGATCCTTGGCCTACTGGCACTCGGCTTTGTCATGCGCAGGCTATCCCTGGATCCAGCCCTGCAGTTCTCGCTCTACCAATGGCACAAATCCTTCGGCTTCACCGTGCTTGCCCTCGCCGCGCTACGCGCCGTCTGGCATGTGCTCGATAGGCAACCACAGGCGCCTTCAGGCCTTTCCGTGCTCGAACGACGCGCGGCCCGGACCACGCATGCAATCCTGATCGGCCTGACCATAGCCGTGCCCCTTGCCGGTTGGGCGGTTGCGTCGACCTCGACGCTGAACATTCCAAGCTTCTATTTCGACTGGTTCGTCATCTCGCATCTGCCGATGGCGAAATCGGAAGCAGCCGAGAGCTTCTGGACGTCGACCCACGCAATCCTCGCCTACGCGACGCTGGCTCTTGTCGCGCTCCACGCGATGGCCGCGCTCTACCATCACATGGTGCGCCGCGACGAAGTTCTGGTTCGCATGCTGCCGACGCGACTGCTGCGGCGCGGCGAGGTCGAAAAGACCAAGGGCAGTCAGGTCATTGCCAAGAGGAAGTGAACCATGATCAAGCAGCAATCGAAGGCAACGCCAACAGCATTGGCACTTGGCGTCGTGCTTGCCACGACGTTCGGACCAAGCGCCACAAGTGCCAGTGCGCCGCAACTCTCGGACGCTGCCGGCAGCTACGGCATCACCGGTGCGTCACGTGTGCATTTCTCCGTTGCGCAAGTCGGTGGCGGCGGCATCATCGGCGACTTCGGCAAGTTCTCCGGCAATTTCCGTATCGATGGCAATAACATCGCCCGTTCGTCGGTCGAGTTCACCCTCTACCCGGAAAGTGTCGAGACGGGAGAAAGCCGCGTCGAAGATTTCCTGAAGTCGAGTGCGGTCTTCGACAGCGCGACCTATCGCACCGTCACCTTCCGCTCGACCAGCGTCAAGCAGACCGGCCCGGACACGGCCGCCGTCGAAGGCACGTTGACGGCGCGCGGCAAAGCGCGGAAGGAACGGTTCTCCGTCAAGCTGATGGACTGGAACAGCCGGTCGATCTCCTTCATAATCCGCGGCAGCATCTTTCGCTCACCCTACGGCATGGACGTCGGCACGCCGATCTATTCCAATGTCGTCGAATTCGACATGAACATAAAAGGGCAGAAGCACTAAGCTCCTGCCCTTCGAGGTATTTTTGGGTTTCCGCTCAGCCGCCGATCTGGCTACCGAGGAAATCCTTGACGATATGCACGATGCCGCGGCCAAGAAGCTCATCCAGTGCCGCGATGAACTGGTCGACGTGCGCGCGCTCGCAGATCAGCGGCGGCTCGAGCCGGATGACATTGCGATTGTATTCGGTAAAGGCAACCAGCACGTCGTAGTCGCGCAGAAGCAACGCACCGATGAAGCCAGAGAGCGAGCCCTTCAGCTTGTCATCCAACACGGAAACGACCGGACGCAGAACCATCGGCAACGTCTGGCTGAAATCCTGGAACTCCAGGCCAACCATCAGTCCCTTGCCGCGTACGTCCTTGATGATCTTCGGATATTTTTCCTTCAGCGCCTGCAGGCGTTCAAGCAGATAGTCGCCGCTGTCAGCGGCGCGATCGATCAGATGATCGTCGTAGAGCACATTGATGCCCTCGATCGCGGTGACGCAGGCTTCGCCCATGCCACCGAAGGTCGCCATGGCGTGGATCATCGCCGTCTTCGATGTGCCATAAGCCTTCATGTAGACGTCGCGGCGGGCGATCATTGCGCCAACCGCCGCCTTGCCGGCACCGAGCGACTTGGCGAGCGCGGTGACGTCAGGAATGACGCCATAATGCTCGAAAGCATAGAAGCGACCCGAACGGCCATAACCGCACTGCACTTCATCAGCGACCCACAGGACGCCATAGCGATCGCAGAGCGCACGCAGCTGCTGCCAGTACTCGGCCGGCGCCTGGATGATGCCACCGCCGCCCAGGATCGTCTCGAGCACGATCACGCCGATTTCGGGATCGGACTTGAAGGCGTTCTCGACGGCTTGGATATCGGCGAAGGGAACGCGGACCGTGTTGTCGGCAACCCTAAACTCGGCGCGGTAAAGCTGGCCGTCGGTAATGGCAAGCACGCCCTTGGTTTTCCCATGGAAGGAATTTTCCGCGTAGACGACCTTCGGACGCTTCGGGCCGGCGGCGCGCTCGGCGAGCTTGACGGCTGCCTCCATCGCCTCGGAACCGGAGGAACCGAGGAAGACCATGTCGAGATCAGCAGGCGAGCAGGCGGCAATGTTCTTGGCGAGCGCCGATGCATATTGCGACATGAAGGCGATCGCAATTTCGTGGCGCTTCTCGTCCTGGAACTTCTGGCGTGCTTCGAGAATACGCGGATGGTTGTGGCCGAAGGCCAGCGAACCGAAGCCGCCGAAGAAGTCGAGAATCTTCCGACCGTTCTGATCGGTGTAGTACATGCCCTCGGCGCTTTCGATCTTCACCTTGTGAAAGCCGAGCAGCTTCATGAAGTGAAGCTGACCAGGGTTGAGATGGTCCTTGAAGGCGGTCGTGATGTCCCCGATCGACATGGCTTTCGCCTGCTCGACCGTGATCAGATTTGGCCTTGCGACCCCGCCTTCGATCGACGGCGCCGAGACGCCTGTGCGGTTCGGTCTATCCAGCATTGTCATTCCCCTCACTCGGCCGGTACGGCTGCGGCGTTTTGCATGGCAGCGCCGGATTTCTTGGCCCGATACTCGTCATAGGCGGCAATCAGCATGTCGCCATCGTTGAACTCCGGCCGCCAGCCGAGCTGATGCTTCAGCTTGCCCGTTTCACGGACGCAAAGTTCGTCGGCAATCAGGTACTGCTCCGGATCCATGATCGGCTTGTTGATCAGATCGAACAGCGCCAGTGTCTGCTTCACTGCGAAGCCAGGCGTCGGCAGCAGGAAGGACTTTGAATCGGCGTGCTTGATCAGGTTGCCGAGAAGCTCACGCACCGAAGGAGGACTATCCGAGCCGAGGTTGTAGGCCTCGTTGGGCACGCCACCCTTCCAGGCGAGCCGCGCCGCTTCGGCGCAGTCGAACACCGAGATGAACTGGTACGGTACCCTGCCCGAACCGATCATCGGCACCGGCAGGTTCATGTCGATCAGCTTGAACAGTTTTTCGAGGATACCGAGGCGGCCGGGTCCGATGATCAGGCGTGGGCGGAAGATCGAGATGTTCATGCCCTGCTTGCGCCATTGAGCGGCAAGTTGCTCCGTTGCCCACTTCGATTTTCCGTATTCGCCGAGCGGCTTTGCCGGATGGTCCTCGGTCTGCGGCGACTGCACCGTGTGGCCGTAGATCATGTCCGTGGTGAACTGAACGAGACGCGACGCATTGGCTGCGCCCATGGCCTTCATGATGTTCTCGGCACCGTAGTAGTTGACCGGCCAGAAGAAATCCCAGCGCTTCGAACGGATCTGCAACGGTGACAGCATCTTGGCCGCCATGTTGTAGACCATGTCGTCAGGGCCGATACCGACCTTCAGCACATCGCTCATCTGCGTCACATCGCAATGGACGAAGCGGGCACGGTTGTAGTGCGGCAGATCGGACTTGACGATATCGGCGACCACGACCTCCTCGCCATCCTGAACGAGGCGCTGCGCCAGATGCCGGCCGACGAAACCGTCGCCACCAAAGATAATATGCTTCATGACTTGCTCCCGAAATCTGCTGTTCTTGCACCAGCCGTATCGATCGACTTTTCGTCGCCATGGGATGACATGCCCGACTGGGCGATCAGAACCGTTCCAACGCAGATGAGCGCGATGCCGGCGATGCGCCAGGCATTGAGGTCCTCGCGGAAGACGAAGTAGGCGAAGATCGCAACCGCCACATAGGCCAGGCTCAGGAACGGATAGGCGAAGGAAAGCTCTACCTTCGACAGCACATAGAGATGCGATGCCATCGAGATGACAAAGGTCGCGAGACCCGCGAAGACCCATGGATTGAAAACGATCTGGAACAGGCGAACAATCGCCGTCTCTGCCGTCATCGAGATCGGCCCGAGTGACATCATGCCCTGTTTCAGCATCAACTGTGCCGCCGCATTGGTCAGCACAGTGAAGAGAATGAATGGAATATATTTCATAGTTTTACCCCCAGTCCCGGGGAAGTACCTACACGCGAGAGACGCATATTCAGTGAAGTTCGCGTGTTTAATTTAATAAAATTGTCGGCATTCTCACTTTGGCAAAGCCAGCGCCGTGCGGCGCCAGAAGTTCGACGTCAGCGCTGGATCGCGCAAAGCCTCAAGCTCCCTCCAGGAAGTGAAAGATTTTTCAAAGACTTGCGGGCTCATACGCGCATCCTTGTAAGGATTGATCGCGCCCCCGGCTTCGACAACGATTGCATCCAGCCTGTCCAGCAGCTTAACCGTCCGTTCACCTTGATTGGCGAAGTCGAGCGTCAAAGTAAAACCAGGCCGCGGAAACGATAGGAGCCCGCGGGAGGCGACGTCCCCGAAGCGCTTCAAGACGGTCAGGAACGATGCGTGTCCGGCACGGCGCGCGGTCTCCATCAGCGTCGCGGTGATCTCCCGCGCATTCTCGGCGGGATAGACGCTCTGGTGCTGATACAGACCTTTGGGGCCGTACAGCCTGTTCCACGCGCCGATGGCGTCGAGCGGATAGAAATAGGAAGTCCACGGCACCGTCGACACGGCCTCGCCCGGTTTCTGCTTGCGGAAATAGTATTCGTTGAAGGCCTTGAGCGTCGCTGAATTGAGCAGGTTGAACGGTGGCGAAAACGGCACCGAGAGCTTCATGCCTTTCGGCATATCGGGAAGCTCGCAAGAGCCATCGGCATGGTCGCCGGCCAGCAGAACCCCACGGCCCATACGCCGTCCCGTTGCAAGCTGGTCGATCCAGGCGACTGAGTATTCGTGTTCTTCGTCGACGCGATCGACGAGACCAAAGTATTCGTCGAGATTATCGAAGCGGATCGCGTGCTGCTGCACATGCGGCGACGGCACCTTGGTGAGGCGAAGACTGACGGTCAGGATCAAGCCGGTGAGCCCCATTCCGCCGATCGTGGCGGAAAACAGCTCCTGGTTCTCCGCCGGAGTGCAGGCCAGGTGCTCGCCATTGGAACGCAGGAGCGTAAAGCCAGTCACATGATTGCCGAAGGTACCGCGGGCATGGTGGTTCTTGCCGTGGACATCGTTGGCAAGCGCGCCGCCAACGGTGACAAAAGCCGTACCTGGTGTCACGGGAAGAAAGAAGCGGTGCGGAATGGCGCGGGCCAAAACGTCGCCAAGGGTAACGCCGGCTTCGCAGGTCATCATCCCTGTGCCCGGATCGAAGGCGATTATGCGCGCGTGTCGACGGTTGTCGATCAGCATGCCGCGATCGTTATGGCAGCTGTCGCCGTAGCTGCGGCCGTTGCCGAACGGCAGGAAGGCATCGGGCTCGATATTGCCGATGCGATCTTCGTAGTCGTCGGGTGAAATGCCCTGTCGTGGCCGACGGTCGAGCCGGCCCCAACTTTCGTAGTCTTGTGCGTTCATTGCGGCCCGACGGCTCCGAAAAGAATAAGTAACGCCCCGATCAGCATGGTCAGCTGGCTGCGCCAATCGCGCATGATGAAGACCACCGGATCCTCGTGCAGCATGCCACGGCGCGCCAGCATCCAGATCCGAAGGAGCATATAAAGCACCAGCGGGCAAAGCGGCCACAATGCCCACGGCGTCGTGTACATTTCCTGCAGTTCCTTGCTGTGCACGTAAAGCGCAAGCACCAGAGCGGAAGTGAAGGCTGAGGCCACGCCTGCCTGCCCGACCATCTCGAAATCGACCGCGAGATAGCCGCGCCCGGGAACGGCACCGCCGTCCTTGTTGTCGAATTCATGCAGTTCGACGTAGCGCTTCACCAGAGCCAGGCTGAGGAAAAAGAAGATCGCGAACGACACCAGCCAGAAGGAAAGTTCCGTTCCGGTCGCCGCCGCACCGGCAACGATACGGGTCGTGTAGAGGCCGGCAAGCGTGAACACGTCGACGAGAAGCTTGCGCTTGAGCACAAAGGTGTAGGCCGTCGTAGCACAGGCATAAAACGCCAGCACGCCAGCAAACTTCCACGGAAGGAGAAAGGTCAGCGAAACCGAGGCCAGGGTCAGGCAGACGACCAGCACCAATGCCGTCGGCACCGACATCTGGCCGCTGGCAAGCGGCCGGTTGCGCTTCTTCGCGTGGCGCCGGTCGTTCGCCAGATCGGAGAGGTCGTTGATGACGTAGACGGCGGAGGCCAGGAAGCTGAACGCAAAGAATGCGATGGCAACACTCACCAGCGCATCCAGATGCAGCACCTCATGATTGAGGATCATCGGCACGCCGATCAGCACGTTCTTCGCCCACTGATGGACGCGGATCGACTTCAGCGGCGCAAGCATGCTCACTTTGCCGGTGTCGAGTTTCTCGGCATCGTGACTACGACGCCATTTCTCAGCCGCCGCATCGGGTGCCACGACGATTGCCCGGCGCGACGCCTCGAAGACCGCGATGTCGTCGCGGCTGTTGCCCATATAGTCGAAGCCACCTTCGCCGAACCGTTCCACCAACGCATCACGCTTTCGGCTGCTGGTCAGATTGAGTGCCTCCGACGAATGCATGATCGAAGAAAAGAGCCCGATATGCGCTTCGACCTCTCGCGCGACGGAAGGTGCAGCACCGGTAACCAGCACGATGTCGCGTCCTTGGGCCTTTTCGGCGGCCAATCGAGCAAGGACGGCCTGGCGATACGGCCAGTCCGCCGCCATTCGTCCGGAGCGCAAGGCAACCTCATGTTTCAGACGCGCCTTGCCCTGCGATAGCCACATGAGCATCGGGAAGAGCATCAGCGGATTGCGCAAAACGATGATCGCAGCACCTTCCCACAGTGTGTCGGCAGCCAGTAAGGTGCCATCCAAGTCGACACACAACGGAATTTGCCGTGTTTCGATATGCGCATTCATGAAATCTACCCCAGCAATATCTGCCGGGGATAATCGCGCCGATCACTTTCAAAGGTGGAAATAAGCAGCGCGCCTACACCCGGAAATTGCCGTTCTGGTTAACAAATGCCGAGCCGCGAGCGATGTCCGTCAGCGGCTGCCGATCCAGTTCAAGGCGTCGCGCCAATCGGTCATACGGACCGGCGTTCCATGCGATCCGGTCTCAAAGAGCACGAAGCGGGCCGGATAGCCCTGCCCTTTCAACGCGCTGTACAGCGCCTTCTGGCTCGCTGCCGGATAGACACTATCTCGGCTGCCATGGCTGAAGAACATCGGCAATTTCGCCTTGTAGGCGGCGCTCTTGGTAAAATCAGGATCGGCAGCGCCGCCCATGATCATCATGCCGCCAAGCGCTGCCACAGCGCCCGCGTCACGAGACACACCCCAGCAAATGAAACTGCCCATGGAGGCACAGGCCAGCACGACAGGTCTCCCGCCGGAGCGCTCGGCGGCAAGTTTGACCAGGCCTGCAACGTCCGCGGCCCCGGCCGCATCGAAGGACCGCACGCTCGGCGCGTAATAAACGCCCCCATTGGCGACAGCGAGGTTCTTCAGGCGATTGAAGTTGCCGCCGAAGGAGAAATCATTGGCGCCGAGGCGCCGGTCTCCCCCGCGTCCATGGATGAAAATCACGGTGAATGCTGCGCCGCGCTCCCGACCGACGCGCGTCACGTCGAGCGAGCGCCCGCCAACATCGAGCGTCTCGTTGACCTGCTCGCCTTTGACACCCAACGAGACGAAGGCGCGTTTGACGCGCCGCTCCGGAATTTCGTCGCGTTCATTGATATCGCGCAGTTCCTGATAGTCGACGACGCGGTAGTCACCGCCCTCGCTCTCCTCCAGCACCTTGCCGTATGAAAACAGATCGTCCTTGTAGGGCTTAAGCACCTGCGCCTCGGCGCAAACGATCGAGCTTGCAAAAAGGCCGACGGACAGAAAAATGGCGGCAAGCCGGCGAAAGCAAAAATCAGCTGTGGACACGGACAACGAAGGGCTCCCTGGTTCGCGGCAAAGCCTTGCCATCGGCCCGACAGCAAAGCAACAGTTGGTAACAAACGCCGACGCAGAGGCTTTATTTTGCAGGCATCCGGCGCGGCCATTCTCCTTTTGTTCGCACAATCGGCAAGAGTCTGGCAGAATTCGGGTGATTCGAATGACTGGGGATGGCGACAAGACCGAGGTCTTGCTATGGCCTTCAGCACCTCCGCACGACAGGAATGATCTAGACGCCCCATGGACGACAACAGCGACCTCTTCTCCGCAATACCCGAACAACCGAAGCCCGTCGTGGCAGACGCCGCGCCTGTTGCGCGAACGGCGCCGGCTCCGCGTGAAGAACCGCGCCCTGCTCCCAAAGGCAGCGACAGCGGCGACTATGATGCTTCGGCGATCGAGGTGCTGGAGGGGCTGGAGCCTGTCCGTCGGCGTCCGGGCATGTATATCGGCGGCACCGATGAAAAGGCGTTGCACCATCTCTTCGCCGAAGTCATCGACAACTCGATGGACGAAGCGGTGGCGGGGCACGCCAACTTCATCGAAGTCCATCTCGACGCCGACGGCTATCTGTCGGTAACCGACAACGGCCGCGGCATTCCGGTCGAAAACCATCCCAAATTCCCGGGCAAATCGACGCTCGAAGTCGTCATGACGGTTCTGCATGCCGGCGGCAAGTTCGACGGCAAGGCCTATGAAACTTCCGGCGGTCTGCACGGCGTCGGCGTCTCCGTCGTCAACGCGCTGTCGGACGATCTCGAAGTCGAGGTTGCCAGAAATCGCAAGCTCTATCGCCAGCGCTTTTCGCGCGGCGTGCCGCAGGGTGGCCTGGAGGAGCTAGGTGACGTCCACAACCGACGCGGAACGCGGGTTCGGTTTCATCCCGATCCGCAGATTTTCGGACCGCATGCCCGCTTCGAGCCGGCGCGCCTGTTCCGCATGGCACGCTCGAAGGCCTATCTCTTCGGCGGCGTCGAAATCCGCTGGTCGTGTGATCCGTCGCTGCTGCCGGAAGGCTCCGAGATACCGGACCGGGCGGTGTTCCACTTCCCCGGCGGCCTGAAGGACTATCTTGCCGCAACGCTCGGAAAGGAGTTCACGGTTACCCGCGAGATCTTTGCCGGCAAGTCCGAGAAGTCGAACGGCCACGGATCGCTCGAATGGGCCGTCACCTGGTATGGTGGCGACCAGCAAGTCCATTCCTATTGCAACACCATTCCGACGCCTGAAGGCGGGACGCACGAGGCAGGTTTCCGCATCGCGCTCACAAAGGGTCTGAAGAATTACGCCGAGCTGACGCAGAACAAGCGCGCCGCCATTATCACCACCGATGACGTGATGATTTCAGCCGCTGGCATGCTCTCGGTCTTCATTCGCGAGCCGGAATTCGTCGGCCAGACGAAGGACAAGCTGGCAACCGTCGAAGCACAGCGCATCGTCGAAAACGCCCTGCGCGATCCTTTCGATCATTATCTTGCCGACAACCCGGCCGAGGCGGCAAAACTGCTTGAATGGGTGATCGAGCGCGCCGACGAGCGCGTCCGCCGCCGCAAGGAAAAGGAAGTCAACCGCAAGACCGCGGTGCGCAAGCTGCGCCTGCCCGGCAAGCTTGCCGACTGCTCGCAGAACACAGCCGAAGGTGCGGAACTTTTCATCGTCGAAGGGGATTCGGCTGGCGGCTCGGCCAAGCAGGCGCGTAACCGCGCGAACCAGGCCATCCTGCCGCTTCGCGGCAAGATCCTCAACGTCGCCAGCGCCGGTCGGGAAAAGCAGGGCGCCAACCAGCAGATCGGCGACCTGATCCAGGCGCTCGGCTGCGGTACTCGCAGCAAATACCGGGAAGAGGACCTGCGCTACGAACGCATCGTCGTCATGACCGACGCCGACGTCGACGGCGCGCACATCGCCTCGCTGCTGATCACCTTCTTCTACCAGGAGATGCCGGAGCTCATCCGCGGCGGCCACCTCTATCTCGCCGTACCCCCGCTCTACCGCCTGAGCCAGGGCTCGAAGACGCTCTATGCCCGCGACGACGCCCATCGCGAAGAGCTGATGCGCACCGAATTCAACGGCCGCGGCAAGGTCGAAGTCGGCCGGTTCAAAGGTCTCGGCGAGATGCTGCCGGCGCAGCTCAAGGAAACGACAATGGATCCGAAGTTCCGCACGCTGCTCAAGGTCCAAATCGACGACGTCGATTTCGAAGGCACGCGCGAAGCCGTCGACAGCCTGATGGGCACCAAGGCCGACGCACGCTTCCGGTTCATCCAGGAACGCGCCGTGTTCGCGGATAATCTCGATATCTGATCGACCGAGACGTCGCGGTGCCTATGTGTTTACAAGCAGATAGGCACCGTGGGTGAAGCCGATAATGGCACGCCCGAAACGACGGGCGTTGCCCATTTGCGAGGCGCCTTCAAAGACGCCGCTCCGACTATCGATCGAGATCTGCAGGTGTGCGCAGCGCCTTCTCCATGAACAGGCTCAGCGGATCCGGCTGGTAGTTGCCGAAAGGCGGGCGCTCGACATATCCGGCGCTCCTGTAGAGCCCGATTGCTTCCGGCTGGTGAATACCGGTTTCAAGCCGGATGATATCAAGACCGCAGTTCTCGCCGTGCCGCTCGACTGTCTGCAACAAACGCTTTCCGACCTTCAGTCCCCGCGCCTGCGGGTCGACGAACATGCGGTTGATCTCCGCCGAACCATCGCCGGCTTCGACCAGCGCGCAGCAACCGACGACAACTCCATCAAAACGCGCGACGAAGAAGGATACGCTTGGCTTCTCCAGCGTCGGCACATCGACAAGGTGGTTGCTTTCCGCAGGATAGAGCAATGCGGCATAGGCGTCCGACATTTCCAGAAGGCGCAGGATTTCCGGCTGGCGTGGTAACTCTTCGGCGATCGTGACGTCAGGCAATTTTTATCCTCGGCAATGGCTTGGTTCGTTTGCGGTTCTGAAGCGAAACTAACGGCCTGTAGGTCGGCACCCAATACGTCAAATTGCGCAAGGACCAGACCTGCCCATCAATCCGAATGACGCGGCGAAACAAATTGTTTCTGCGCGTTCAGGCCATTGCCCTAATTCCGGAAGAATCACACAGGCAGAAGTCGTGCAACCGGCGCCCAGATGGATACAGCCAGACCATGAAAGCCACCCTGATCGTTATGACCATCCTTGGCTGTGACCACGACGTCAGCCAGTGCCAATATATCTCGACGGTCGACGGGACATGGCCCTCGATCGCCCAATGCGATACGGATTCGCAGAAACATTTGCCGCGCTTTTCCAATGCCAACTATCCCGTGGTCGTCGCCGTCTGCGAGAGTTCCGGCCCCGGCTTCGCCACCAATGATCCGCAGCCGGAGGTCGTCGCTCCGCTTCCGCAGCCCGAGACGCCGGCGCCGCAGGCAGCAGAGGTGCAACCGACCCTGCCAAAGCGCGCCCTTGCGTTTCTCTCCGGCGCCGTTCCCGACCGTGAGAAGCTGAAGACCCTGGTCAGCAAGCCGGTTCACTACATCGAGGACGGTTATTCCTGGGTGGCGCGGCGGTTCACCGACTGACGCAATCAGGCGGGGTCATTCATCAGGCTTTCGGCGCTCGTGGTTTGGCGGCCAGCACGGCTGGCTGACCTTTCGGCGAATTGACGTCAGGCGGCCTGGCGCGCGGCCAATTGGGCATAGTCGCGGGCAGACTGCCGTTGCTCGGCAAAGGCCAGACGCTCGAGAATTTCCGCCATTGCATTGCAGGCCGGCGAAGGCGCCCTTTGACCGTGCAAGCTTGCGAGCAGCGCGGCACAGACCGAGGCGCGACAATCGTCCGTGCCGGTCGTGCCGTCCTTGCGCCAGAGCAGGACCGCCTCAGCGAACGCTTCGCTGACGTCACGCCCAAGGCCGGCGCTCTCGAACAGGGCGCGAATGGAATGGATGCGGCCGCTCGAGAGGATCGAGCGAACGCGCTTTTCCGTGACGCCAGAGAGATCGACGATGGCTGCCGAGAAAAACTCCGCCCGACCGGTGACAAGTGCATGCAACAGGAACGCCGGCGTCAGGCGACCGGTCCCGCGCAGATGAGCGACGAGGTCAGGCAATTCATCCACAGCCAAAGCGCCGGCCATGCCGACCGCTGCGACGTCGCAGGCCTCGCGCGTGATCCGCTCTACCCGCGTCTTTCCGATCGCCATCTGAACCAGACCGAAGGCGGCGAGAGCTGCCCCCACCTCTTCGACGAGCGCGTGCCGGGCATCGCTTGGCAAGTCGGCGCGGTCCAGCAGCAGATCGCGGATGGCAGCGGAATAGCCGAGACGCTCAGCGATCCGCTTCAACGACCGGCGCGGCAGCTGGGCACCGCCATTTTCAAGCAGGATCAGCATTTCTTCTTCGCCGCCGATTTCAGCGATAGCGGCTGAGACGGAACGTGACACGAATGCGCGGGCCGCAATCAGCGCCCGTGTCTCGACCGAGCCCCGGGCTGCAAGATCGACAAGGTCCTCGTCGGTCAGAACAGGCGAGCGGGAAATGACGATGTAGGCGATTTCCGGCTGGTCTTCGGCAAGCCCGAGAATGATGGCACGAGGAATATCGGAGGATGGCGCGAGCACTTCGGCCAGAGCCGAACGTACCTTCGGAGAGGGATCGTCGAGCAGAAAGGTCATTGCCATTTCGGCAGCCTGACGATCAATACCGTTCATCTGCGCGTCGACATAGGCGCGACCGAGGGCCCGGGCAGCGCGGGCACGATCGCCCGTTCTCGCCGTCTCCACCCAGCGAAGAAATGCTTGTATGATCACCGACGCCCCACTAGACACCCAAAGCCACCTGATGTTGGAAGCCTAGCCGGCAAAGGTTTAAGATTGGTTCACCATGTCCGTTAACCGCTTCAAAACCATGAAACCACTGCTGTTTCAGAGCGCCGGCGCGCCGCTACCGACGTCCGTCGATCTCAACGCTTTCGATGGCATTATTGTCGATCTCGGTTTTGGTGACGATGCACTAGCTCAGCTGGTGGCAGTCGCGCGCGGTGCCTGCCGTGTCTTCGCACGGATCGCTCCAATCAACCGCCTGGCAGCGGAGGACATGGCCTCGCTTCTTCGCAACGACATTAGCGGCGTCCTGCTTTCCGGATGCCGGAGCCGCGCAGATGTGCAGAGGCTCGATGTCATGCTGCGCGTCGCGGAGGCGAACGTAGGCAATCGCCTGCAGCAGGTCGCTATCCTTGCCGAATATGGCTCGGTCCCCGAAAGCGTACTTTCGCCCTACTCCCTTGGCGAAAGCTCGCCGCGTCTCGAAGGAATTATTTTCGATGCCTCTGCGCTGGCGGCGGCTATCGGCTGCAGACCATCGAAGGAGCCGCAGGATGAGGTTCTGGTCGCACCAATCGCCGCCGGGCGCGCCGCTGCTGCTCTTCGCGCCCATGAAGCGGGTCTTGGCTGTTACGAAATGCTGCCGCAAACGGCAGTGACTGAAAAGGCCGTCCGGCGCGCCTTCGCTGCCAGCCGCGCCAATGGCTTTTCTTCCGTGGTCTGCCGCTCGCCGGAGCAAGCGGCATGGCTGGATACAGGCGGCTGACGCTTCCTCCGACTACCCACGCCTCAGCGCGTGGGACGCACCATCTGGAAGACGTCGCCGCCGTCGCAGTAATCCATGTAGCCGAGGCGGGCGAGCGGGCGGACCGTCGCCATGTCGAAACGACCGTCGCGGATCGCCTCGTCGCGAATGTGGATGCCGACCACCTGGCCGATGACGACGTAATTGTCCGAGGGCTCGCCATCGAGCCCCTTTGGCTGGAACATCTCGGTCATCCGGCACTCCAGCGCCGCATAGGCCTCGCCCACGAACGGCGCCTTGACCAACGTCCCGTCAACCGGCGTCAACCCGGCTATCGTAAACTCGCTCTCGCCATGGGGAGCTGCAATCGAGGTCTTGTTGACCGCCTCGCTCAGATTCCGGCTGGCGAAGCTGGCGGTGAATTCGCCGGTGGCCTCGATGTTGCGCACCGAATCCTTGTAGCCGCTCGACGAAAACATCACGAGTTTCGGCCGGTCGCTGATCGCATTGAAAAAGGAATAGGGCGCGATATTCAGCGAGCCGTCCGTGGCGCGCGTGCCGATCCAGCCGATCGGCCGCGGCGAGACGATGGCCTTGAACGGATCATGCGGCAGGCCATGCCTGTTTGCGGCCGTGTCGTAGAACATCAGGCGTCTTCTCCGACCCAGGTGACGATCTCGGCCAGTTCCGGGCGTGGACGCTCCGTTGGCGGGACCGTAGCGGTGCCGATGTGGATAAAGCCGGCGATCTTCTCGCCCGGCTCAACGCCGAGCAACGGATAGGCAGCTTCGTCGAAGGCGTACCATTCGGTCAGCCAATTGGAGGCATAGCCGAGCGCATTGGCCGCCATAAGCAGGTTGAGGCAAACGGCACCGGCCGACATCTGCTGCTCCCATTCCGGGATCTTGAAATGCGGGGCTGCCTTGCTGACGACCGCAACGACGACCGGAGCCCGCGTCATCCGCGTCTCCTCGACCTTGATCATCTCGTCAGACAGATCGGGCTTCTTGGCGAGTGCCATTGTCTTCAGTTCGGCGCTGATGCGCGCCCGCTCTTCGCCGCGGTAAACGATGAACCGCCACGGAGCGAGCTTGCCGTGATCCGGCACACGCGAGGCGAGCTTCAGCATTTCCTCGACTTCAGCTCTACCGGGTCCTGGTTCACCCATCTGAAAAGCGGGAATGGACCGGCGGGACGCGAGATAGTCAACGAGCTTTATTTCGGTTTTCATATTGGGTGAATTCCACTATTTTGCCGCCGACCGGCAGCCACGAAAATGCCATACCGGCGTCTCAAGTGGAGTCACCCAGTCAGGAAGTCAACTGCTCTCATGCGCACCTGCCCTCGTATTTTCATCAGAACCGGTTTGGCGGTCGCACTCGCAAGCATCACCGCCGGCAGCGTCCTGGCGCAGGACGCCACGGAGGCCTTCGAGAGCTTTCCCTCCATTTCCACCACCGGCAAGACGCAGAAGCTGACCGGCTTCAGTCCGCTGACCAGCGACCCGACACAGGGCGGCACACTGAAGGACGTGAAACTCGAGGCGCTTCTGACCGGCAAGGGTCAGCCCGTCGAGGCCGGCCTGACCTGGCGCGTGTTCAGCCCGATCCCCGGAAGCGACGGCAAGCTGCCGCTGCTGGCGACGTCCGAAGGCGGATCGACGGCCTTCAGCCTGGTGCCGGGCGAGTATTTCGTCAACGTCGCATTTGGCCGTGCGGCCGCGACGCGCAAGATCCGCATCCCGGAAGACGGCGTGCTCGACAAGCAGGTACTGGTCCTTGATGCTGGCGGCATGACGTTGAATGCGGTCTCAGGCAGCGATGTGCGCATCCCGCCGGGCGAACTCAGCTTCTCCATCTATTCGTCCGAAACGCAGAGCGATGGCGAACGGGCCTTGATTGCCGCCGACGTGAAGCCCAGCACCGTCCTTCGCCTCGGCGCCGGCACCTATCATGTCAGCTCCAACTACGGCACGACAAATGCGGTGATCACGGCCGACATCCAGGTGGAAGCCGGCAAGCTGACCGAAGCGACGATCCAGCACAAGGCTGCGAAGCTGACGCTGAAGCTGGTCTCCGAGCCGGGCGGCGAAGCCATCGCCGACACCGGCTGGTCGATCCTGACTTCGGCCGGCGACATCGTCGACCAGGAGGAAGGGGCGTTCCCGACGCTGGTTCTTCTCGAGGGCAACTATACGGCTGTCGCAAGAAACAAGAACAAGATCTACCAGCGCGATTTCACGGTGAAGGCCGGCGTCAACACCGATATCGAAGTGCTGCTGACCAATGGCGGCGCGGCCGCAAGCCCGGAAGCAGCCGCGGAAGCACAGGATTGATCTGACGCCGCCAGGCTGACCGTGCGGCAGGCACGCCTGACGCTACGTCAGCCGGCACGCTTGAGGAAACGGCGACGCGGCGGTGCCATCGAAAAGACCGCCTCGTAGATGCGACCGAGCAGATCCTTGCGGTCAGCATGCAAGCAAAGCTCTTCCCAGGTGAGGATATGCCCGATGCGGGCCGCGATCGTCGTGCCCGACAGCCTTCGGAATTCGCGGATCAGGAGAGAGATCCTGAGCGTCAGCGAGACCTTGCTGGCGAGATGGAAGATGCGGCCGTTCTGCCCCTCGAAATAGATCGGTATGACGTTCGCGCGCGCGGCCTGTATCAACTTGGCCGGAAAGATCTTCCACGGCAGATCCTCGGCCCTGCCCCAGCCCGAGCGCGCCGTTGCTACGCCGCCGGCCGGGAAGATCACGATCGTCACGCCGTCCTTCAGCAATCGCACCGCTTCGTGGCGCGTCGCCATGTTCAGCGCCAAGGCCTCCTTCGTCTCCTCGAAGGACACCGGCAGCGAATAGGGCGCCATCTCCGGCACCTTCAACAGCTCGTTGTTGATCAGCACCCGAAACGGCCTGCCGAGTTGCTCGGCAAGCGCCAGAACGGCAATGCCATCGCCGATGCCGAAGGGATGATTGGCAACGATAACCAGGGGGTGTCGGGCAGGTGCCGAGGCGGCCATTCGCCCTGAAGCCGCAGGCGGACATCGATCAGCTTCAGCATCTCGCCGAAGATCCGGTCGCTCTTGCCGACGACGTCGGATTGCCAACGCGCGTAAAGCTTGACGTATCGGTTGCGACCCGCCAGGCCCTCCATGGAGCGGATGAACCAGCGCTTCAGGCGCCGGTCATTTTCATTTGCGTAAGACAGCTCTTTGAACTGCACGGAAGTCTCCGATGGATGGCCTCCTGCATGCTTCCTTAAATCGTACCCGGTTTAAGGATAGGAACATGCAGCAACTCGAAGTACGACGGCGACCTTTGCGCGTCTGATAAGACGCGCGGCGCTGTAGCATCCGGATATTCCGCTAATATGACAGTTTGCTGACAGAGCGAAGGTCCCGGGGTGTTAACCCCGGGCTTTCTTTTCAGCCTTGCGCTTGAGATCAGGCGCCGTGGCCTCAGCCGAGAGCGAAGCGATCGCCTCGTCGAGCGACATCGCCGTCTGGGCCTGCGAGCCGAGACGCCGGATGTTGACCGAACGCTCTTCCGCCTCGCGCTTGCCGCAAACGACGATGACCGGAACCTTGGTCACCGAATGCTCACGGACCTTGTAGTTGATCTTCTCGTTGCGGAAGTCGGTCTCGACCGTAAGTCCGGCATCACGCAGAAGCTCCGCGACCTCGCGACCATAGTCGTCTGCCTCGGAAGTAATTGTCGCGACGACGACCTGCAGCGGCGAGATCCACAGCGGCATGTGGCCGGCGAAGTTTTCGATCAGAATACCGAGGAAGCGTTCCATCGAACCGCAGATCGCCCGGTGGATCATCACCGGCTGACGCTTCTCGGAATCCTTGTCGATATAGAAGGCGCCAAAGCGCTCCGGCAGGTTGAAGTCGACCTGTGTCGTGCCGCACTGCCATTCGCGGCCGATCGCGTCCTTCAGTGTATATTCGAACTTCGGACCGTAGAAGGCGCCCTCGCCCGGCAGGATGCCGGTCCTGATGCGGCCTTCGGACTGCGCCTCGATCGTCTTCAGCACGTCGGTCATGACGCTTTCGGCGCGATCCCAGAGCTCGTCGGAACCGACGCGCTTATCCGGACGGGTCGACAGCTTGACGACGACTTCCTTGAAGCCGAAGTCCTCGTAGACCGAAAGGATCAGATCGTTGATGCGCAGGCACTCGGCCGCCATCTGCTCGTCGGTGCAGAAGACGTGGGCATCATCCTGGGTGAACCCGCGCACGCGCATCAGCCCGTGCAGCGCACCGGATGGCTCGTAACGATGGACGTTGCCGAATTCGGCCAACCGCACCGGCAGTTCGCGGTATGACTTCAGGCCATGCTTGAAGATCTGGATATGACCCGGGCAGTTCATCGGCTTCAGCGCGAAGACCCGCTCGTCATCGGTGTCGTCGCCGGCGACCGTCACCTTGAACATGTTGTCGCGGTACCAACCCCAGTGACCGGACGTTTCCCACAGCGACTTGTCGAGCACCTGCGGCGCGTTGACTTCCTGATAGGTGTTGGCGAGCCGGCGGCGCATATAGGCCGTCAGCGTCTGGAACAGACGCCAACCCTTGCCGTGCCAGAAGACGACGCCCGGACCCTCTTCCTGGAAATGGAAGAGATCCATCTCGCGTCCGAGGCGGCGATGGTCGCGCTTTTCCGCTTCGGCCAGGATATGCAGGTACTGGTCAAGCTCTTCCTGGGTATGCCAGGCCGTGCCGTAGATGCGGGTCAGCATCGGGTTGTTGCTGTCGCCGCGCCAATAGGCTCCGGCAACCTTCATCAGCTTGAATGCCGTACCGATCTGGCCGGTCGAGGCCATGTGCGGGCCGCGGCAAAGGTCGAACCAGTCGCCCTGATAGTAGATCTTGAGATCCTGGCCCTCCGGGATCGCATCGACCAGCTCTACCTTGTAGGCCTCGCCCTTGTCGGCGAAGACCTGGCGTGCCTTTTCGCGCGGCCAGACTTCCCTGGTGAACGGCTTGTTGCGAGCGATGATCTCCTTCATGCGCTTCTCGATGACCGGCAGGTCGTCGGGCGTGAAGGGCTCGTTCTTGGCAAAGTCGTAGTAGAAGCCGTTGTCGATCACCGGTCCGATGGTCACCTGCGTGCCCGGCCACAGCTCCTGCACGGCTTCCGCCATCACGTGCGCCGCATCGTGGCGGATCAGCTCAAGCGAACGCTTGTCGTCGCGGGTGACGATTTCGATGCGGCCATCGGCGATGGTATCGGACAAGTCGCGCAGCTCGCCATCGAGCGCGATGGCGACGGCCTTCTTGGCCAGCGACTTCGAAATCGACTCGGCGACATCGCGCCCGGTCGTGCCCGGGGCGTATTCGCGGACGGAGCCATCAGGAAATGTAAGGGAAACGGGATTCGACATCATGATCTCCTATCCAGTCCCGCCAACGAATGCGGGTGGTATGGTGTGGTATGACTGACCGGCTTCCGCCGGCTATTTGACGCAGGCCTGATAGAGGTTTTTCGAAACGGAGTAAAGGCAAGGACAGCCTACAGCGCCGCGCGTCTTATCAGACGCGCAAAGGTCGCTGTAGCACTTTGAATGGCTGCATGTTTTTATCCTTAAATCGAATAGGATTTAAGGAAACATGCAGGATGCACGAAGCATCGCGGCGAGGCCCTTAACCGTGTTCCAGTTGCGGAACGTGCCGATGCCGAGACGTTTTTTGGTCAAGGCGCCGAGCAGTTTCGATTCGCTTGCCTGGCCGGTGAAATGAACCCAAAGGTCGCCATCGACGACCGCCAGACGCTCGCCGGCAGTGCAATAGCGTTCGAAATCCGAAGGCACGGCGCCGGAAAGCGGCTCGCGCATCACGCGAACATGGACGCGGGTGCCGTCCTCCTCGCCTTCAACGCGAAACGGATTGGCTGCGGCAAGCCTCAGCCAATCGGAACCAGGACGAACGATGATGTCGACCTGCCGGCCGAACGTCTCGGCGAATGCCGTCTCGAGCGCCGCCTCCAGCTCTCCGACGGCAACCCTGTCCGTTTCGAACAACAGGTTGCCCGTGGCGGCGAGTGTGCGCGGTGACCGGTGACCGAGCCGCTCGGCCATGGCTTTCAGATCACCCATCACAACGCGCCGCCCTTCGCTGAGCACGATACTATAGAGCAGCGCGACGTAGCTGTTCACGCAGGGAACTCCTTGGCTCATGCACGCCAGTAGTCGGCGGCACCGGCCGGCAAATGGGCCAATACGCGATCGAGCTTCGCTTCGTCGACGTTCTTCCGCAAGGCTGCCGCCACATCGGCAATTGCCGTATCCGGCGAAATATTGTGGTCTCCACGCAGCGCTTGCACTTCGAGCGTCATAGCCGTCCTTCCCGAAAACGGGCTCGTGGGTTCTTCGAGATCCCACTCGGCGATAAAGATCGCTCTTAGAACCGGCGGCAGCACGTCGGCAAACAGGATCGCATCCTCGACATCCAGGCGACGACGAAAGGTCTGCAGCACGGCCTGAACCATCGTATAGGCCTGGTTCGTCGTCTGGAGCCCTGAGATATCGCGGGCATCGGTGATGAAGCGGTCGAAATCGACCGAAGCCTGCCGATATTCCATCGGGATCGTCATCGCGTTCATCCGCCCTTTGGCCGCGGCTGCCAGTAGCGCCACGGCGCATACCAATGATGCCTGCCCTTCAGGCGCTCCGGCACCGGGTCGAACCCATGGGTTCCGCCCGGGCCACAACGCGCGACGCGAAAAAGCGTCATCCAACCACCGGCCCACAGGCCGTGGCGTGCGACTGCCTCATAGCCATATTCCGAACAGGTCGGCAGATGCCGGCAGGCATTGCCGATGAAACTGGAAAGGGTCAACTGATAGGCACGGATGAAGGCCATGCCAAGCAGGCGCCCCGGCGTCCTGCGGAAAGGACCGGACCAGTTGCGCCCGCCGCCCGCAGACTCAGAGCCAGCCATGGGCGGATGTTCGCAATGCGGATCCCGGCACATGGCTCAGACGGCCGTCGCCAGACGCCTGGCCTCGATCTGGCCGATCGCATCGACGACAGCATCGAAAGTGAGCATGGTCGAGGCGTGCCGGGCCTTGTAGTCCTTCACCGGCTTCAGGAACCGCATGTCCTCGAAACGGCCAGAGGGACCTTCCCCGTCGGCCTTCAGCATCGCCAGCATCTCGTCGCGGGCCTTTCGGATTTCGCTCGCCTGCGCGCCGACGACATGACGAGCCATGATCGACGACGATGCCTGCCCGAGCGCGCAAGCCTTGACGTCATGGGCAAAATCCGTGACCACGTCGCCGTCCATCTTCAGCCAGATCCGGACCTTCGAGCCGCAAAGCTTCGAATGCGCAACCGCTTCGGCATCGGCATTTTCCAGAACCCCGATACGCGGGATATTGCCGGCGAAGTCGAGAATACGATTGTTGTAAATGTCATCCATCATTTGACGCGATCCGGCTGATTTTTCGCGGTTTTGGGTGATCGGCGCATGATTTTCTCCTATAGGCAGGAAAAAAGCACGACGCAGTCCCCTCGGCCTCTTTCATCTCTGTGGCACCATACTATATGCTATGTCGTGTTGGGGCGACAGTTCCGCAAGAGGATCAAAATGTCGCCTGTTGTTTGGGAAACCGTGCCGGACGGTCCATTGCACTGCTAAGCAAGGACCAGAAAGCCCCGGAGCCCGCCGACGGAACCCAAGCCTGCAGGGTTAGGCGAATGGCCAGTGGCGAGTTGTCCGAAAGATAAAACGTCAAGCAATCCCCGTATTGCGCAAAGAGGCCATTATGGATGCCATAGTGAAGAATTTCCCCGTGCTCGACAATGCGAGCGACCGGCCGACGCAAAAAGAGGCCGAGGACGCCGTGCGCGTTCTGCTGCGCTGGGCAGGTGATGATCCGAGTCGCGAGGGCCTGTTGGATACGCCGGCACGCGTAGCCAAGTCCTACCGCGAGCTTTTCAGTGGTTACGATCTCGCAGCCGAAGACGTGCTCGGCCGGACCTTCGAAGAGGTTGCCGGCTACGACGACATGGTGCTGGTCAAGGACATTCCGTTCTATTCCCATTGCGAACACCACATGGTGCCAATCATCGGAAGGGCGCACGTCGCCTATCTGCCGAATGGAAGGGTTCTTGGGCTTTCGAAGATCGCCCGCGTGGTCGATATCTATGGTCGCCGGCTGCAGACGCAGGAATCGATGACGGCCCAGATCGCCAAGGCGATCGACGAGTCGCTGGCGCCCCGCGGGGTCGCGGTGATGATCGAGGCTGAACATATGTGCATGGCGATGCGCGGCGTTCAGAAGCAAGGCTCGACAACGCTGACCACCACATTTACGGGTACTTTCCAGACCGAACCGGCCGAACAGGCCCGTTTCATGACGATGCTGCGGGGCTTCAAGTAAGGCTCCTACCAACGGAGCCTTTCATGACGCTCACATTCGAGACCCCCTCCTCCAACAATGCCGAACTGGAAAACGGTCCGGCCTTCACGCCCCGCTTCGATGAAAAGGGGCTGATCACCGCCGTCGTCACCGACGCACGCGACGGCGAGTTGCTGATGGTCGCGCACATGAACGCCGAAGCGCTGGCGCTGACGATCGAGACCGGCGTCGCCCACTATTACAGCCGCTCCCGAAAGAGCCTCTGGAAGAAGGGCGAGAGCTCCGGCAATCTTCAGACGGTGAAAGAGATTCGCACCGATTGCGACCAGGACGCCATCTGGCTCAAGGTGTCGGTCGCCGGACACGACGCAACCTGCCACACCGGCCGCCGCTCCTGCTTCTTTCGAACGGTCGGCACCGATGGCGGCCGTGCTACCGTTACGATCACCGACGACATCAGGCATTTCGACCCGACCGAGGTTTATGACAAAAATTAAGCATTGCGCATCTTTTTGGGGCGGGTGCATACTGCGTTGATATTTTGGTAACCCAGCGGGCGCCTAATCCTTCGGCAAGGATGCAGTTTCCCTGGGAACGGCCGCAAGCCGGGTAACATTGCAAACTGTAGTGAATGTTTATCGGCCCCGCCGCACGCGGCGACAGGATCGATGGTAATCTGAATAACGGTGCCAGTCTTTCAGCGATGAATAAGGACAAGGCCGGCACCAGCGCCGGCTTGGCAGGTTTTCCTCCAGACAAGTGCGCTCAAAATTATTGCGTCGTTCCAGGATCGAATCTGGTCTTCGGAAGTTTGAGTCAATGCATGGAGCGCCACGACGCCCTTCGCGCATTCTGAAGGACGTGTTGCGCTGCCACGTGTTCGGCGGTGTTGGAGGTGCCGGATGTTGAACTGGACTTTTACGCGTAGCAGCCAGATTGCCGACCTGACCGACCCGGACGGGTCATCACTCTCGACAACACCATCTGAACCCGCCGTGCCGCCCAGACCGCCCAAGATCGCAATCGCGCTCGGCGGCGGCGCCGCTCGCGGCTGGGCCCATATCGGCGTGCTCAGAGCGCTCGACGAAGAAGGCATCGAGGTCGGCATGATCGCCGGTACCTCCATCGGCGCTCTTGTCGGTGGCTGTTATCTCGCCGGCAAGCTCGATGAACTGGAAGCATTTGCCCGGTCACTGACTGTACGACGCATTGCCGGCCTGCTCGATTTCGCCATCGGCGGCGGCGGCCTCTTCGGTGGGCTGCGCTTGACCAAGCGCATGCAGGAGCATCTCAAGGGCCTAAGCATCGAGAGCCTCGACCGACCGTTCATTGCGGTTGCAACGAGGTGCATAGCGGCCACGAAGTCTGGCTGGAAAAGGGCTCTCTGATCACCGCCATCCGCGCGTCCTATGCCCTTCCCGGCATCTTCGAGCCGATCAATGCCAACGGCCGGACATTAATGGACGGCGCACTGGTCAACCCCGTACCGGTTTCGGTATGCCGTGCGCATGAACAGCAGCTCGTCGTTGCCGTGAACCTTAACTACGATCTCTATGGCCGCTCTGCCGTGGTCAAACACAGCGCCGGCACAGAGACCCTGGATATGCCGGCCATCAACGAGCCGACGCACCACTCGGCGCGCATGGGCATGACCAGCGTCATGGTTCAGGCCTTCAACATCATTCAGGATCGCATCTCGCGTGCGCGCCTTGCCGGCGATCCTCCGGATCTGGCCCTCCATCCGAAGCTCAACGACATCGGGCTCTCGGAATTCCACCGCGCCGGAGAGGCGATTGATCGCGGCTATCAGGAAGCGAAAGCCAAGCTCGCCGAAATCCGCCGGATGCAGGAAGTCCTGGTTCGCTGACAACGGGCGCAATGCCAGGTTTCCGCGTTGCTCCAAGGGATTGCTGTACCGGTCGCACATTTAGCGATGGCGGAAAGTGCCAGCGCGCGTTCAGCACGACTGTTCGAGATTGCGCCGCAGACGGACAACAAAAGGGCGGCGGAAACCGCCCCTTTCAATTATCCAGCTATATAGGCCTTGATGTGCTCGGCCTCTTGCTCCATCGCGCGAATGTGATGCTTGATCACGTCACCGATCGAAATAATGCCGGCCAGGTGCCCATTCGTTTCAACTGGCAGATGACGGGCTCGCAGCTTGCTCATCATTTCCATCAGCGTATCGACGGACATTTCCTCGGTGCAGCAATAGACGTTCTGCCACATCACGGCCGAGACCGGCTTCTCCAGACAGGCAGCGCCATGTTTGGCAATGGCGGCGACGATATCGCGCTCGGTCAGGATGCCGGTGATCTGATCATCCGCATCGATGATGATCACTGCGCCGATATGATTGTCACGCAGAAGGACTGCGGCCTGTTGAACCGTCATGCGAGGACCGACGGTCACGACGTTCCGGCCCTTTTCATTGAGTATCGCTTTTACTGACATGCACACTTCTCCCCGTTGCGACGACGCCGGGTCGGCGGGGAAGGTTCCAGCCTGTCGTGTGCGGCACAGTCGGGCAACGGAACCTATACCCACTCCGGTACCTGCAAGGCTGACGCGTCGCTCCTCAGAAACGCGCTATACCTTTGAGCACCCGGCCTTCACGGGCCGCACCGTCCATGGACAATATCGGCCGTTTCAAATGGTGCGCCAGCGTTCCCGGGAAATCAAGCGTTCTGACAATGATCGCAACAGGATCGGTGCGTTCTCAATCGCGTGGGTCGAACAACGCGAACAGGAGGAAGCCAAAGAGGAAACCGCCGATATGCGCTTCCCACGCCACGCTGTCGGCTCCGCCAGGCGTGAACATGCCGAACCCGACGAGGAAATTCGTCAGGAACCAGATGCCGCTGAAAACGACGACTGAGCGATTGGAGAGCGCCTCGCTGAAGGAAAGCCTGCGATTGAGGTGGGCGAACTGCCGACTGATGCGGCCGCTTGGCGAAAACACGAATCGCGCCGCGCCACCCATGAAGCCCGAAACGACCCCCGAGGCGCCGACCACGACGATCATCTCGCCCCAGTGAAATACTGTGTGAAGTGCTACGGCAGCGGCGGCCGAAAGAGCCCAGAAGAGAGCCAGCCGCGCCATGCCGATGCGCCGGGCCACCGGTGCCCCAAAGGCAACCATCCAGAAGATATTGAAGATCAGGTGCTCCCAGCTTCCGTGCAGGAACGAATACGTCACCGGGCTCCAGAGCCACGCAAGGCTCTGCTCGGCAAGCGGATGATCATAGCGCGCTGGAAGGAAGGCGAAGTTCAGGATGATATCCTGGTCGAGACTGCTCGAGAAGACATAGGTGCGAAGCGCATGAATAGCGACGAGGAACAACAGGATGCACGTCAGCCCCGCCGGCAGGTTGAATGCGGGCTCGTGCGTGCGCTGGACGGCGCCTTCCCGCTCCGCCTCCGGTGGCGTCGCTGCCTGATCTCGTTCCATGGCTGCTGCTCTCTTCCGTCCGCATGTCCGTTTCAATCCGACCCAGTCGGCCGGGCAATTGCGCATCGCCGGACAGCGCGCCCAGCCATAAGCAAACAAAAAAAGACCGTCCAGTAAAAACTGAACGGTCGGTGAGCTCCCAATACCCAGAGCTCAAAATCTGTGCCGAAGGCAATCCTTCGTGAAGTGATGTTCATTCAGGTGCCAGCCCGCTGCGGCCGAAGCAATCGAAACCGTTTGTTAACCTTAATTTCCAGGTGGCACGGAATTCGCTCTGTCATCAGGACAACCGGTATGAGCGGTCGAATTTGTGCCGGATCGGCACACAGATCGCGCGAAATGGAATGAACGACATCATGCGCAGCAAGACATCAACGCAGTTGTTCCAGTATTGGAACCTCATTCGTGGCGACCGTGAACTACCGCGTCGCGACGAAATCGAACCGTCGGCCATCCGGACACTCCTGCCTGAGCTCTTCATCCTCGAGAGGGACAGTTTCGCCAGTATAAAATTCCGCCTGGCTGGAACGCATGTCTGCGCCCTCTTCGGCCAGGAACTGCGCGGCCAGCAGTTCGGTACACTCTGGTTCGGGACCCAGGCTGGCAGAACGCTTCAAGTCAGCACGCAGGTGATGGCACGACACGTGCCCGTCATGCTGTCGGCGATTGCACTGACGGAAGACAGGAGAGAATTGGAGATCGAGGCTCTGCTCCTTCCCCTCGCCTCCAACGAAGGTCACAGTGACCGCATTCTCGGTTCTCTCTCACCATTGTCGCGCCCGTACTGGTTGCACGCCGCACCGGTCAGCGGTCTCGATGTTAGGGGCCTCAGAGTGCTCGATCCGGATCGGACGGCGGCGCTCCTAAGGGAACCGGCCATGGACGAGGCATTTTCTCCCGGAATCCGGCAGGTGCAACACTTGCGCGTCTTCGAGGGCGGCCGCGACGCCTGACAAACGCCTGTGCCAAGATCCGCGCAGCCACCAACCGCAGGGCGAACATTCTATTAACCGGACCGCACTATGCTTTGCCTGCCAAGATACGTCATGCAGAGTGATCATGTTCTCGTTCCAGCAAGCTCAAAATACCGGTCCGAAGCCGCACCAGGAAGGCGCATTTCAGCGCGTCTCGGTGAACCTTACCGGGCGACTGATGCTTGCCAACCACGACGAATTCGACTGCACCGCCGTCGACATGTCACCGGGTGACGTGCTTCTGTTATCGCCAGCCCGCCCACGTGCCGGCGAACGCATCATTGCCTACATCGATCACGTCGGCCGGCTCGAAGGCACCGTGTCTCGGCTCGCCGAAAACGCCTTCGTCATCCAGCTCAACGCCACGGAGCGCAAGCGCGAGAAGCTTGCGGCGCAATTGACGTGGATTGCCAACAAGCACGAACTCGGCCTTCCCGAAGATCGTCGCCACGATCGTCTTGCTCCGCGCAAGACGCTGACCGAGCTGACGCTCGATACCGGTGCCAAGTATCCCTGCCGCATCATCGACCTTTCGATGTCCGGCGCCGCGGTGGACATTGAAAACCGCCCCCCGATCGGCACGCAAATCAAGCTCGGCAACATGAAGGGCAAGATTGTCCGTCATTTCCAGGAAGGCGTTGCCATCGAATTCTCGGGCGTCCAGTCCCGCGAAGCCCTGACGGAATTCCTCTAAACCGCGTCGCGGCCTCTACGGCGCCGCGCGTCAACGCGCAAAGGACGCTGCAGCACTTTAAATCTGCTGCATGATTCTCTCCTTGAATCGATTCCGATTTAAGGATTTAAGCAGTCGTATCCGCGGACTGCGCCTCAAACTCTTGTGATGCGCATGACGTTATCGCAAAATCGCTGCGTTCGTTTGCGCGATAGCGCTTTGGGCGATTTCGGCCGCCGCCTCAACGGCATTGCCAGCCCTCAATCGTGACGCTTCGTCCTCGGCGGCATCCGTATGCGGCCGAGCATAATCGGCAACGCCGACGCGGTAGACCGCCCTGGATCGGGGCTATTCCGGCCCAACACTCTCGACGATCGAACCGATGTTTCCGCGCGTCCGTTCCGACCGCGGCGCCTTGTTGCTCCATTTCAGCACAGCCCGTGGCTCCCTTTGCCGATTTTCGGCACAACTTTTTTCAAATAATTTTTCTCCGTATTTTCGCTCGTCGCGTTGATTTCACGTTGAAATCAAGCATTGCGGCCAAACGCAAAGTGGCGAAATTGCCCCTCCCCGACACATCCAGCTGCCGCCATGCACCCGGGCATTGGCACGCTATCCGTCGATATGCGCTCACAAAACCCCACTCTTGCAACCATTTAGATGCTTAACAGATTCCACTTGCGTGCTCGACGGCCGTTCAAGATCGATAAAATTTGAATCAAATTCGACTAAAATATATCTCAAAATCTGTTCTTATTTTATTCTGATACGATTTTCATTTGTACTTTGTTTTACCTCGCATATTCGCCAGCGATAAAAATGTCCGTGCCATTGTCGAACCATAACGGGGAGACAATCATGCTCAAGACAATCACCAAGATGATCGCTGTCGCCGCACTTTTGACCGGCGGCCTGGTCGAAGGCGCAATGGCCCTTCCGGCGAACATGACCGTGACCGGTGCGACCAACCCGCCGATCGGCCACTATGAGTTCTGCAAGATCAATCCGGGCGAATGCCGCTCGAACGGCGCCGATCGCGGCCCGATGGTCCTGACGCGCGAAAGCTGGCAGAAAATTCTCGAGGTCAACTACGACGTCAACCAGGCGGTCACGCCGATGACCGACATGGAAATCCACGGCGTCGAGGAAAAGTGGTCCTACCCGGACAGCGTCGGCGACTGCGAAGACTACGTTTTGCTGAAGCGCCGCAAACTCATCGAAAGCGGCTTCGCCGGCTCTGACCTTTTGATCACTGTCGTCCTTCAGCCGAATGGCGATGGCCACGCGGTCCTGACCGTGCGCACCGATCGCGGCGACTTCATCCTCGACAACATGCGCAACAAAGTGCTGCTGTGGTCGGATACCGAATACACATACCTCAAGCGGCAGTCGACCGAACATGCTGGCCGCTGGGTCAAGCTGCAGGATGGCCGCACGGTCGCAGTCGGCAGCGTCCGCACCCAGTAACCCTCACAGAATGACCGCGGCGTGGTTGGGTGATTTCCCGCGCCGCGATCAGTTATCCGGGCTTCGGTCAGTCCCATCCCCGTTTCAGACCAGGCCCTGGCCGGTTCCGCTGTCCCTCGGAGCCGGCTTTCTTGTTCTCGGCCACCCCAGCGCGCCGAGATCAGGCGCGCACAAGCGGAAGACGCGCCTATTTAATCGAAAATTAACCACCTTCGACCAGCGTCAGGCAAGCCACCCCTGCCAGAGTCCAACTTGCGCTGCCGACCGACCAGCGGCAGCTGAACCGCCACATATCGCGCGGCTACCGCGACGGGACGCCCCATCGATGAGCACCTCTTCCAACGGGAACTCGGAGCCGGAACTCAGCCCGCTCCTTTCGAGGCGCTTCGTCTACAAGATCACCGCGGTCGTTGTCCTGCTTGCCGCGATCACCGCCGCACTTTCCCTGTCGGGGCGTTGGTTCGGGGAAAACCTCGCACTGGCCGGCCACACGTCAAGCCTCGTGCCCTACGATATCTTCATCGGTCAGGATCACCTACGCCTGCCCGCCAACGTCATTCGCTTTGAAAACCAGCGGGCGACGTCGATCGCCGAACGGGTCGACGTTTACGTGACATGGCCAGCGCTCGAGGGGTACAGCGACGACAACCGCAACCTCTTCAATGACGTCAGCCGTCCGGAGGCCCTGATCTTCCTGCAGATCGCGCAGAGCACGATGTCGCGCGACATGTCCGGTCGGCTCGACCCCATCTACACCCAGGTCTTCGAGGGCGCCACAGGCCCTGGCCCCAATGGGTTGACGCGGCACGGCGTCAAGGCGACGTCGAGCTATGCCGGCGAGGCCTTCTTCACAGCTGCGCGTGGAAAGGAGCCACCCTACGTCGTGCGCTGTCTGGAGCCTCGCGCGAACGAGGCCTCCACGAGTGCGGACTGCCAGCGCGATATTCATGCCGGCAAGGATCTCGTCGTCCTTTACCGCTTCTCCCGCAATCTGCTGCCGCAATGGCGCGAAATCGACAATGCTGTGGGTGGCTTCGTGAAAAGCCATCTCGTGCCCTGATTTTGTCCAAGTGGTGTGATGCTGGCTTGTGCGCCGCACCATTGCGCTACACCGGTATCACCTCTGTACAAATGCGTCCGATTCCGGAAACCAATCATTCATCATAAACCGATTGGTAACGCTATGCCGATACTGTCTCAGGAACGGTCGTTCCCGGAGGCGGCGTCCGGACAACACCCATGACATGAGAATGAAGAGCAGCGTAGTGTCCCAATCAGGTTTTCTTGATCTCGCGAAACGCCCGTTCGGCGCCTTTTCAAAGATGGTAGGACGGATCGTCCTTGCGGGCGCCGTCGCATCGGTTGCCTTCGCAGCACCCGCTTTGGCCAACCCGAAGTATTCGGGCATCGTCGTCGACGCGAAAACCGGCAAGGTTCTCTACGGCGAAGATGCCGACGAGTTGCGCTACCCCGCTTCGCTGACCAAGATGATGACGCTTTATCTGGCGTTCGAGGCGCTCGAAGCCGGTCGGATCAGCAAGTCAACGCCTGTTCCCTTCTCCAAGAACGCTTCCGCCGAACCGCCTTCGAAGCTCGGCGTGCGCGCGGGGCAATCGATCACGGTCGAGCAGGCGATCCTGTCGCTCGTCACCCGTTCCGCCAATGACGCCTCGACGGCGCTTGGCGAACTGCTGGGTGGCTCGGAGCAGCGTTTTGCCCGCATGATGACCAACAAGGCGCGTGCGCTCGGCATGACCCGCACCACCTATCGCAACGCCAACGGCCTGCCGAATACCGAACAGCGCACCACGGCCCGCGATCAGGCACGCCTCGGCCTCGCGCTTCGCCAGCATTTTCCACAGTATTACGATTACTTCTCCACGCGCAGCTTCCGCTTCGGCAAGCAGACGATCGGCAACCACAATCGCCTGCTTGGCAATGTGCGTGGCGTCGATGGCATCAAGACAGGCTACACCCGTGCCTCAGGCTTCAACCTGGTGACCTCTGCTCAACTCGAGGGTCGCAGCATCGTCGCCGTCGTCATGGGCGGCACCTCTGGCGCCAGCCGTGACGCCCAGATGCGTCGCCTGGTGGCAAAGTACATGCCGGCGGCATCGCGCCGCGGCGGTGGCAACCTGATCGCTGAAACCGCACCGACGCCGGTTGCGCCTGTCGCCGAAGAGCCTATCGCTGTCGCGCAGGTCGCGGAAACGCCGGTCTCCAGCCCGGTCGCAGCTGCCGCTGGCCTCGACCTGCCGAACACCGGACCGGTTCCGTCCGTGCGCTACAGTGGCGAAAATACCAACAGCGTGCAGATGGCCTATGCCGGCACCAAGCGCGCATCGGACAACCCGGTCCTGTCGCCGAAGATCGTCCCCAATACGCTTGACGCCCAGAGCATCAAGCTGTCGCGTCAGCCGGTTGCCGCAGGCATGGTCGACGGTCAGATCACCAACTCCGTTCCCAAGCGCGAGCCGGTCGCAGCCGAAGCCGAGCCGCAGGCTGTACCGCAGCCCCAGGGTTGGGTCATCCAGATCGGTGCGACGCCGGACAAGGAACAGGCCATGACCCTGCTCGGCAACGCCAAGGACAAGGGTGGCAAGGCGCTCAGCAAGGCAACGCCCTTTA
Source organism: Ensifer sp. 1H6 (assembly GCF_001976035.1). NCBI lineage: Bacteria > Pseudomonadati > Pseudomonadota > Alphaproteobacteria > Hyphomicrobiales > Rhizobiaceae > Ensifer > Ensifer sp. 1H6. The sequence goes on from NZ_MOAI01000007.1 coordinate 204,204, forward strand.
CGGTCGCCTTCAGCAATGGCGGTGCTCAGCTCTACCGCGCTCGTTTTGGCGGGTTCGACGACCAGAATGCAGCGGTAAACGCATGCAAGACGTTGAAGAAGAAAGGCATTTCCTGCTGGGCTGCCCAGCAGTAGACGGCATTTAGTTTCGGTGGCCGATCTGTTAGTCCGACCACCCTCCTCGGTTTTGTAAAGCGTACGAGGTTAGTTATGGCAATGAACGAGAATGTTCCGGGTGTCACTCCCTTGCCCGGGCGACGGGCGAAACCGTCGCGCATCAATCTGCATCCGCTGCATGAGGCAGCGATGCGCATTGCCGATCTCGGTCTGAACCGCCCGAAGGCGAAGACCAAGGATCTGGTAGGCATGCTCTTGACCCATGGTGCACGCGCCTGGCGCTCGACACAGCCACGCGCCGGCATCCATCTTCACGTGACGGCACCCGGTCGTCGCCACCCGCTGAAGATGCGCATCCTTTGAATAGACTGAGATTGAAAGGCGGCTTCGGCCGCCTTTTTCGTCTGGCCACAGCGCCGCGCGTCTTATTAGACGCGCAAAGGTCGCTGCAGCGCTTTGAATTGCTGCATGTTTTTATCCTTAAATCGAATAGGATTTAAGGAAACATGCAGTTGAGCGCTCCGTCCTAAACGGAGCCATTGAAGCGTTCTATTTCTTTGGTTCTTCGCGTTTCCTGGCGGAAAACCGCTTCGCACTCTTCCTGGAAAGGCTCTTAGAGCAGACCGAGTTCGGCAAGCTCGCGCCGGAGCTCGAGAGGCATTTCGGCCCCATCGCCCGAAAGCGACGCCAGATCTCGAGGCGCTTCGTTAGCCTTGAGATAGCGCCAGCCCTGGAAGGCCCGACGCGGCTGCAGCTCCGTTTCAACGACTTCGGGTCCGAGCAGCAGATTGCAGCGACCGATCCCCTCACCGTCCGTAAAGGTTTCGATACCGATCAGCGGTTGGCGCGCCTGAACCTGACCCTTGATGACCCAATAGAGCGAGCCGCCTTCCAGCAGCTCGTCCATGCGTTTCGGCACCATTCGGGTGGTGTGGTATGAATGCGGTTCAAGGCCGGCGGCAATCGCAGCCAGGGCCTTGCGCGAAACCCATTCGCGCAGATCATCGATCGATTCCGCTCCGACGCAGAGCTTTATGAGATGCAGAGACATGGCTGTTTTTGAACACCCGTCCGGCCGTCACGGTCAAGCGAATTGCGCAGCGTCATCCACAATCGTTCGTGCGCCGCTCAACATTCGACGACATTGACCGCCAGGCCGCCGGTGGACGTTTCCTTGTATTTCTCGTTCATGTCGACGCCGGTCTGGCGCATGGTTTCGATGCAGGCATCGAGCGGCACGAAATGCTGACCATCGCCCTTGAGCGCCAGCGACGCTGCAGTAACGGCCTTGACGGCGCCGAGTGCGTTTCGTTCGATGCAAGGCACCTGTACCAGGCCGGCGACCGGATCGCAGGTCATGCCGAGATGATGTTCGAGCGCGATCTCGGCGGCGTTTTCGATCTGCTCCGGAGAACCGCCCATGACAGCAGCAAGGCCCGCTGCCGCCATGGCCGAGGCCGAACCGACCTCGCCCTGACAGCCGACTTCGGCGCCTGAAATGGAGGCGTTGTGTTTGATGATACCGCCGATGGCAGCTGCCGTCAGCAGATAGTCGCGAACGCCGTCCTGATCGGCATCGTCGTGGAAATGCATGTAATAGCGGATGGTCGCCGGAACGACGCCGGCGGCACCGTTCGTCGGCGACGTCACAACGCGGCCGCCGGCGGCGTTTTCTTCGTTCACCGCCATGGCGTAGACGCTCAACCAGTCGTTGGCGAGCAGCGGGTTGATCTTGTTGGAGCGCCACTCTTCCTGCAGCTTGTCGTGAATGGAGCGGGCGCGCCGGCGCACCTTGAGACCACCGGGCATGATGCCGTCCTGGCTAAGGCCGCGGTCGATGCAGCTGCTCATTGCGCCCCAGATGCGGTCGAGCCCCTCATTCAGTTCCTGCGGCGACATGGTGGTTTCTTCGTTTGCCCGCTTCATCTGCGCGATGGTCATGCCGGAGCGGGCGGCCATGTCGAGCATTTCCTGGGCAGTGCTGAAGGGGAACGGGACCTTGACGCCAGCAGGCTTGTTCTTGGAAGCGCGCATCGCTTCGAGTTCCGTATCGGTCACGACGAAACCGCCACCGATCGAATAGTAGATGCGCTTGAGCAGAAGGCGGCCGTCCTTGTCGAAGGCCGAAAAGGACATGCCGTTGGCGTGGCCTGGCAAGGGCACCTTCTTGTCGAAGATCAGATCGGTCTTCGGCTGAAATTCGTAAGATGGATGGCCCGGCGGCGTTATGCGCCCGGTGCGCTCGACGTCGTCGATCAGTGCATCCATGCGGTCGGGGTCGACGCGATCGGGACGCTCGCCGGCAAGCCCGAGCACAACCGCCCTGCCCGAACCATGGCCGATGCCGGTGTGGGCAAGCGAGCCGTGCAGGCTGACCTTGATGGCGGCGACGGAGGCATGCGACGGACGCGGCCATTCGTCGGACAGGATGAGTTCGAGAAAGCGATTGGCGGCCGACATCGGGCCCATCGTATGCGAACTCGAAGGACCAATGCCGATCTTGAAGACGTCGAAGACGGAAAGAAACATGAATTGCCTGCCCGGAGCCTGAACATATGCCGCCGGCCCATCGCCGGATGCGGTCATATGCATGATTGCACAGTCGATACAAACTCGATCCCTCCTCAGGACCGAAGCAATACCGTCACCCTTAGATATAGGATCAAACTCTAAGCCATCCTATCCCTGTCGATCAGGCGATCAACCGACATAAGTTCCCGTTGGTGCGACATTGCGCCGACGATTCGGTCCGCAGCCGCCCGAACCCGCGATACGACTGCCCGGAATCAAAACAGCGCGGCTTCCGGGAAGCCGCGCTGTCAATCAGAGGACTTTTGGGTATCAAAGGCCGCCGAAAAGATAAGCAAGAACAAGAACGCCAGCGAAACCGGCTACGGCGCGAGCAGTCACGCCCCAGCAAGACTTCTGTATTGTATTGTCCATGATGTCTCCGAAAAACTCTCAACGGCTGCGGGCCACACATCAAGGGCCCGTGCATGGCGCAATCCATACTGAAGAAAGTGTAAAGACGCAACGGTGAAATATGGCGAAAAGGTGACAGGGGCGCATCCGCACTCCGGTCAACACAGCAAACGTTGGGGTTCGCGCATTTTTGCGGGAAGAAATTCCGCCGCAATTTCATCACACTAGTTGATGCAGCGCCGATTCTCCACAGGCGCGCCCACCTTGCAATTTCCAAAAGCCATGCCAAAAACACGTGTATGACCTTCGAAGATTACATAGCACTTACCGTGTTCATCCTGCTGTGGGCCGGCTTCAGCTGGGCAACAGACGGTACCCGTGGCTTCAAACGCATCAGTCTCACGCGGCTGATGAACGAGCATCGTGGCCGGTGGATTCGCAATTCGCTCAACCGAGACCTGAAAATGATCGACACCCAGATCATCGCCGGGCTGCAGGCGGGCACCGCCTTCTTCGCTTCGACAACAATCTTTGCGCTCGGCGGCTGCTTCGCTCTCTTGGGCGCGACCGAGCAGGTGCAGATGATCTTCGCCGACATGCCCTATGTCTTCCACGGGGGCCGAACGGCCTTCGAGCTGAAGGTCGCCGGGCTCACCTGCCTCTTCGGCTATTCCTTCTTCAAGTTCGGCTGGTCCTATCGCCTGTTCAACTACTGCTCGATCCTCATGGGCGGCATACCGATGACGGCGGACATGATACGCGACCGGCACGCCGCCGAGATCGCGGCCGAACGCGCGGTGCGCATGAACGTGCTCGCCGCAAAGCACTTCAATGCCGGTCTCAGGGCGATCTTCCTGTCGATCGGCTATCTCGGCTGGTTCATCAGCCCCTACGCCTTCGTCGGCCTGACAATCTTCGTCATTTTCGTTCTGACCCGCCGGCAGTTCTTCTCGGAGGCGCGCGCGGCCCTGTTGGAAGACGCCGCCCGCTAACTGCTCGCGCCACGCGTCTCGGATATCTCAGGACGGGAATCCAGCCGTATATTCCATTTCCAAGCAATCAAAGCCGGTCTGGCGCAAGCCTGACCTGCCAATCTCATTGGCGCCAACAGGATGGCGAACACCATGTCCGATAGCAACATGACCTCAACCGCTGAACCGCAACCAACGACGAGCGCCCATCGCCGGCTCGTCTTTATCGATGTGCTGCGCGGCCTGGCACTGGTGGCCATGGCGCTTTACCATTTCGTCTGGGATCTGGAATTCTTTGGCTATGTCGCGGCTGGGACCGCCGGTACCGGCGGGTGGAAGATTTTTGCGCGCCTGATCGCCAGCAGCTTCCTGTTTCTGGCGGGCTACAGCCTCGTGCTCGGGCAACGGCCGAGGATACGTTTCGATGCCTTCATGCGTCGTTTTGCCAAGATTGCCGGCGCGGCCGCGGTTATCAGCATTGCGACCTGGTTCGCCTTCCCCAACACCTTCATATTTTTCGGGATCCTCCATTCGATTGCCGCGGCGAGCCTCGTCGGCCTTCTCTTCCTGCCGCTTCCGGCAATCGTTTCGTTCGTGGCTGCAGCCGCCGCCTTTGCCGCTCCGCTCTATCTCCGCTCTGCGATCTTCGACGCACCCTATCTCTGGTGGGTCGGCCTTTCCGAAACGATTCCGCGCTCGAACGACTACGTGCCGCTGCTGCCGTGGCTCGCACCGTTCCTCCTCGGTCTCGGCACCGCAAAGCTTGTGCATGCACGCCTGATGGCATGGCTTGCCAAGCGCCCGGTGAACGACGGAAAGAGACGGCTGTGGACGAAAGCGCTGATCTTCGGGGGGCGTCACAGTCTGGCCATATACCTCCTCCACCAGCCGCTGCTCATCGGATTGGTCTATCTCTTCTCACTGGTCTCGCCGCCGACACTGCCGGATCCCAAGCAGGCCTACCGCACCAACTGCGTCGAGGCCTGCGGCCGTGGCAATCCGGCCGTGCCTTGTGACGCCTTTTGCGGATGTACGCTCGACCGTCTGGTGGAACAGAACCTGTTCGACGACCTGAACAGGGGAAAGATCAACGTGAACACGGATGAACGCATTGCGCGAATCGCCGGCCAGTGCACAATGGACGTGCAATCAGGGGACTAGGACATGAATGCCTATCGTGCCAAGCCGCTGAGTTTCCCATGGCCGGCCCTGCTCTACGGGACCGCCACCCTCGCAGCCTTGCTGCTTGCACGATATTCGCCCATCCCGGTGGTTCATGGCCACGGCTGGGTGCCTTGGATTTCGGGCGCCATCCTTGTCGCGACAGCAATCTGGCTCGATCTCTGGGCCGTCAAGACGCTGCTGGATCGCCACACCGCCGTACTTCCGCAGCGGTGCGCCACGTGCCTTGTCACCTACGGACCGTTCCGCTTCACGCGCAATCCGATCTATCTCGGCTACACGCTGATGATGATCGGCTTTGGCCTGATCACACTCAATCCTTGGTTCTTCATCATGGCGATTGCGGCGGTGATGTTGACCACGATCTTCGCCATTCGCAACGAGGAGCGGCATCTGCTTTCGCGCTTCGGCTTCGAGTTCGAGCGCTACTGCCGGCATACGAGCCGCTGGATCTGATCGGCTGCTTATAGACAATAAAAAAGGCGGCCAAAGCCACCTTTTTTAATCTTCATGCGCTGAATGGTACCCAATCAGGTGCCGACGCCGATCTCGGCGAGACGCGTCAGACATGCCTCCTCGACATTGTCTAGTTCGGTGAGCGTGTCCTCGATATCCTTGCGCTTCTGCCGGAGCTCTTCGCGCTTCGCCTCGACGCGGCTCATCAACAACTGCAGCTGACCAAGTTCGCCGGGCGGGTCCTTATAGACCTGAATGATCTCGCGGATCTCGGCGATCGTGAAACCGATGCGCCGACCCCGGAGAATCTCCTGTATCAACCGGCGATCCGCGGGGCGGAACATGCGGGTCCGTCCGCGACGCTCCGGATGAATGAGGCCCTCGTCCTCATAGAACCTCAGCGTTCGGGTCGAAATGCCGAATTCCCGCGTCAATTCGGTAATGCTATAGTACTTATTCACGCTGCCATTCCATGATTTCTTGACCATCACTATCGTTGACCTTGACGTAAAAGTCAAACAACCGGCAACGTCACGTGACGTGAAACCACCAGGTGGCGATACCGAGAAAACTGGAGAAGCCGGTGATATCGGTAATAGCCGTCACGAAGACGGCGGAGGAGACCGCCGGATCGGCGCCAAAGCGTTCCAAAAGGAGCGGAACCATGATGCCGGCAAGGGCCGCGGCCATCATGTTGATGAGCATCGCCGTGGCGATAATGCCGCCGATATTCGGATCCTGGAACCAGAGGCCGGCCAGAAGGCCGATCAGCGTGCCGAAGATCATGCCGTTCAAGAGACCCACCCCCGCTTCGCGCCGGATGATTCGTGGCGCGTTGTGAATGTCGAGGCCGCGGGTCGCAAGCGCGCGCACCGTCACGGTCATCGTCTGCGAGCCGGCATTGCCACCCATGCCCGCGACGATCGGCATGAGGATGGCAAGCGCCACGATCTGCTGGATCGTCGCATCGAAAAGGCCGATGACAGAGGCGGAGATACAGGCCGTCATCGAATTGATGAACAGCCACGGGACGCGTGAGCGGGAAGCGTCGGCGACCGAGTCCGACAACTCCTCATCGCCGACGCCGCTCAGACGCAGCAAGTCTTCCTCCGCCTCCTCCTGGATGACGTCGACGACATCGTCGATGGTCAAAACCCCGACGAGCCGGCCGTTGTCGTCCACCACAGCAGCCGAAAGAAGGTCGTATTGCTCGAAGAGCTGCGCCGCCTCTTCCTGATCCATCTCCGCTGGAATGGCATGGCTGGTATCGCGCATGATGGCGTCGACCTTGATCGAGCGCTTGGAGCGCAGAACCTTGTCTAGATCAACGGCACCCAGGAGCTTGAAGGTCGGATCGATGACGAAGATCTGCGTGAAACTTTCCGGAAGGTCCGCGTCCTCGCGCATATAGTCGATCGTCTGGCCGATGGTCCAGAACGGTGGCACCGCGACGAACTCCGTCTGCATGCGCCGGCCGGCTGTGCTCTCGGGATAATCAAGCGAACGACGCAAGCGAACGCGCTCGGTAAAGGGCAGCTTCGCCAGGATCTCGTCCTGGTCCTCTTGATCGAGATCCTCGAGAATGTAGACGGCATCATCCGAATCCATCTCGCCAAGCGCCTCGGCGATCTGCTCGTTGGGCAGATGCTCGACGATGTCGAGGCGAATGGCCTCGTCGACTTCGGTCAGCGACGAAAGATCGAAGTCCTTGCCAAGCAGCGAGACGAGCGCCAGGCGCTGTTCCGGCTGGATCGCCTCGAGCAGGTCGCCCATTTCGGACGAGTGCAGGCCGGCGACGTGTTGGCGGAGATAGATCGTGTCGCGGTCGGCAATCGCCGCGCCGACATGCATCAGGAAGTCGGAGCGCACCGAACCGTCTTCGGCATAGATGTCCGCCCCATCATAGGCGGGGATTTCTTCGGAATCGCGGTCGTCGTCGCCGGTATTGCTCATGAGCGCGCCCTCGAAACGATTGCCAACTTTCCAGCCCGCCAAGCGCGGTTCTGGAAAGGGTACATCACTGCCGGTTTTGCCGCCCAGATCTTCCTCTCAGAATTGGGCCTTACAGCCCTGCTAGCGCAAAGCCTTGCCGAGGTCCACATCGCAGACGCGGACGTCGCCACTGCGGCAACAGATTTATTCAAGCTGTTGCAAAGACATGGGAAACGCTCGTGCGCACGCGCAGTCGACATCGACGGGGCGATCGGATAGCACTATGCGGCCGCAGCCGAGGAGCTTCAGATGGCGATCCACCCCATCCTTCGTTTTCCAGATTCGTTGCTGAGCCGGGAAGCAAAGACCGTCGAAGAGTTCGACGCCGCCTTGCGTGCGCTTGCGGACGACCTCCTCGACACGATGCGCGCGGCACCGGGGATCGGTATCACCGCGCCGCACATAGGCATCCTGCAGCGATTGACAGTGATCGAACTCGACCGCGAAAGTGGTGTGCGTATCTTCGTCAATCCCGAGATCGTCTCGCACTCGACCAACATGGTCAAACATGCCGAAGGCAGCGTTTCGATGCCGGGAATTTCCGAAGACGTCGAGCGCCCCGGGATGGTGCGCGTTCGGTACCAGACACTCGACGGTACGCCTGTCGAGGAAGACGCTGACGGCCTGATGGCGGTCTGTCTCCAGCACGAGATCGACCAGCTCGACGGCATTTTCTGGATCCAGCGCCTGTCGCGACTGAAGCGGGAGCGCGCCGTCAAGAAGTTCGAGAAACCACAAGCGAGTTGGCGCGAAACTGACCTGGCGAGCGCCGTCCACCGAGGAGATCGAGCAGACTGCAGTATATCAATCGAACCCGAGCTTTTCGTCCCAGGACCAAATGTCTAGTGTCAAACACAGGTTTTCAATCAAGGATCAGCCTATGAGACCGACGCATGTCGCAATCCTCGCCCTTCTCGCTCTGGCGGGATGCAACACCGCCCCCCCCAACCTCGAGCCGTTACCGGGCAGCCTCACCTACGGCGAGACAGGTCCAATGCGAAAGACGCAGGCGGCGCCGGGTACGATGATTCAGAACCGCTTCTTGCACCAGGGCACCATGGTCTACGAAACCTACGAAGTTCAACCCGATCACAGCTACAAGCTCGTGCGTCGCAGTGTCGCCGACACCTGGTCGAACTGAACATCACGTTTCATGCTGAAATGACATATGAAGCCGGGCCGCCAATTCGTTGGCGTTCCGGCTTCTCTTATCCCTGGCCAATGACCGGGCGATTTGCCTCAAGACGGAACATTGTTGTTCTATGCCCGTTGTTTACGATGACAACAACGGAGGTCATCCGATGAGCAAATATCTGGATGAGCGAGGCGATCCTATCTCAGCAACACATGATCCCGACCGGGAGGACTTTACGGCGCGCGAAAGCCGTCAGGGTCCGCTGGGTGTGCGTGTTCTGGCAATCCTCGGTGCTGGCCTGTTTCTGGCGCTGCTTGTGTGGGGAGGCACCGAAATCTGGAGCGAAAACAGCGATAGCGAACGGACCACGGCAGTCGACCAGATCCAACCGCAACCATCACCGGAGCACACCGGCAGCATCGACAACAAGCAGGGCCGGATACCGGCACCGACGAATACCGCGCCGACCGCAGGTTCAAGCACCGGCGACGAAACACAACAAGTTTCGCCCGACGGCACGGTTAAATGACAGCAGCTGCCGGTTCGGGCTTTCGCCGAGTAACGAAGGTGCCGCAAAGAGCGCCTATCCTCGAAAGAGAAGCTCGAAGACCGGTTGAAGCGCGATAGGCGAAAGCTTGGGGAAGCTGGACAATGAACAATCCAGCTTTCGAGGAGCGGAGCGCGCGCCAAGCATCTCCGCCGGTCACCCCTTGCGCGGATCGCAAAGCGCAAGCGTAACCGCGACTTCCGTTATTCCCCCCTCGCAATTCCCTCCCTCGCACTTTTCGGGTTACCAGCGAAGTCGGATGTTCTGGCGGGCGCAGTCGGCTGACACTGCAGGGTGAGACGCGCAGCAGAATACGCCGCGCCTTTATTGTCGCCCGATCCAAACCACGAGTTGCCAAAAGCAACTGAATATTAGAAGTTTATTAACGCGCGACCAAAAGGTTTCTGCGGCCTGACGAGATTGCAGGGCATGACGACTGCCTCTTCCCCCGAGCCTGCCCATCACAGCAACGCCAACATATGCCGGGGCTGCTGGGATCAGATGCGCGTACCTATCCCGATCCGCGGCCCGCTTGCCCTTCCCTTCCGCGCATTCGGCATCACCCGAAGCAAGATGAATCCAAACATCTGCACGATCTGCGAACGCTCCTTCCGTTACGTCAAGAAGCAACGCCACATAACCACCCGCGCTACCATCCTGTTTGCAGATATGCGGGGGTTCACGCATCTGTCGGAGCGGATCGAAGCGCTTGAGCTGAGCGAAATTGTCAGCCTTTTCCAGGATCGCTGCGCGCAGGCGGTTTGGGCGCATGACGGCATCGTCAACAAGCAGATGGGCGACGGCCTGATGGCGATCTTCAACTTCCCGATCGAGATAAAGGATCATGCTCGTGCTGCGATCAAGGCGGCGATGGATATACAGCGACATCACGCAGCCCTGGACGGCTCGAACCTGGTCCTCGAAGGCACCCTTGGTCATACGCTCGGCGTTGGTGTCGGCATCCATACCGGCGATGTCGAGATTGGCGAATTCTCAAGCTTCCGCAGCGATTTCACCGCAATCGGCGGCACCGTCAATCAGGCTGCAAGGCTCGAATCCCAGGCCGGTGCCGGCGAGATCCTGGTATCAGCGGAGACGGCCGCCCAAGCGCCGGACTTCATCGATGGCTCCGAGACCCGTCTGCTTTCGCTGAAGGGCATCGAGCACCCGGTGCAGGCGAACGTACTCAAGACAAGGTGACTATAGACGGTCGGCTAAGCCGTTTCTCACTGTTGGCGCAACCAGCCAATTTTCTGCCGAATCGCTGCCGCAAGCTCCGGCGGCCGCTCGCCGTCGATCAAGCCTTCCACATCTTCACCCAAATGCGCCTTGCCTGTCGAAGGGAGCGCTCCATCTGACCTTCCGCACCGGTACCGATCTCGCGTTGCGCCAGACGCACCAGCAAGCGGTTCGCGATCAGCCGGACGACGGTGATCAGAGCACCTCCGTCTAAGGCGACCGGTGCGCAGCCGGCATTGCTGGCTGCGTTGGCAGAGGCTTCCATGAGCAGTGCATATCTCGAAACCTAACGCTCAGGATAGCAATCTATTGCTGGCAAGTGCGTCAAAATTGTCGATGGTGTATTTCGGTAGCTCTGAAGGAAACCCTTAGTGGATGAAGGAAACCCTTAGTGGATAACAATTTACGCCGCGTCGTGCTCATCGTCGCCTTATTGAACCTAGGCTACTTCGGGGTTGAATTCTTCGTTGCGCTTGCCATCGGCTCCGTTTCCCTCTTGGCCGATAGTGTCGACTTTCTCGAAGACACGTCGTGAACATCCTGATCTTCTTTGCGCTCACCTGGACAGCGCGGAGCCGTGCACGTGTCGGTATGGCGATGGCATTCATTCTTCTGGTCCCCGCGCTGGCCTTCTTATGGACGGCTTGGGCGAAGTTCATGGATCCAATCCCGCCTGAGCCCTTTGCACTATCCCTGACTGGCTTTGGCGCTCTCCTGATCAACCTGTTCTGTGCATACCTTCTCGCCGCGTACCGCCATGGAAGCGGCAGCCTCACGCGGGCGGCATTCCTGTCTGCCCGCAATGACGCCTTTGCCAATGTCGCCATCATCGGCGCGGGCCTGGCGACGGCTTACCTGTGGCAGTCGGCTTGGCCGGATTTAATTGTTGGGCTGGGGATCGCACTGATGAACCTGGATGCAGCGCGGGAAGTCTGGGAAGCTGCGCGCGAGGAACACGACGCCGTGGCGTAATTCGTACGAATTGAAGCCGGAAACTCGCGCTTGGTGCAATGGAACGAACAGATGTCCCACGCATGGTCCCGACGTGGGACACCGTTGCGCTAAGTATAGGGATAAAAACAAAAAAACCTGCCGAAGCAGGTTTTCTTTGGTGCGGTCGAGATGTTTCGATTTGAAGCCGCGCATTATATATTTCAACCAGTTACCCAACATTTTTCCAACATTGTAGTGCAAACTGTGGTGCATTTCCAAGTGCCGCGTTTTTGCCCACATGATATTCGCATAGGCGTTCAGCTGGTTCCTACAGCGCGCAGCAATGACAACCAAAATGGGCAAGTTGGACTGAATCTGAAAGCTCTGCTAATGGGTCCGAAGAAGTGCGATAGCCCTTGGAGGATCAATGTCGAAGGCTAAGGAACTTGAGACGATCGAGCAGCTTCTATTTGAGGCACCGCTGTATGCGGAATTTACACTTAACGACGACCTGAAGCTTTTGAGCGGCCTCGCAGGGAGGACAGAAACCAATTACAAATTCGACGCTCACTGCCCCTACTGCAGAAAAACAACGACGTGGGTACTCGATAATACATTCGGACTGTCAGGCGTTTCGTGGCAATACGTAAAAACACGCAAGCAGTTCGAAGACGCTTCGGTCACATGCTCCAGGGACCATGCCCATAAAGTTCATTTTTTCTTTCAACTTTACGACATGCGTATTCAGAAGGTCGGGCAACTTCCTTCCCTCGCGGACATCTCTAACAGCGAGGTCGCGGACTTTCGCAAGCATATGACTAAAGAAGACGCTTCGGAATTTTACAAAGCGGTAGGCTTGGCCGCGCACGGTGTCGGCGTCGGCTCGTTTGTCTATCTTCGACGCGTTTTCGAACGCCTCGTTTACGGCCGGTTCACGCAGTTTAAGGATGAGGAGGAATGGAGCGAAGAGGACTTCCAAAAGCTGAGAATGGCCGAGAAGATCGATTTCCTCAAAGGACACCTTCCCAAATTCCTGGTCGAACACGCGAAAATTTACAGCATTCTGAGCGTTGGGGTTCATGAATTAAGCGAGGAACACTGCTTGCAATTCTTCGACATCCTAAAGCAGTCGATTGTAATTATACTGCAAGAGGATGATGCTAAGCGGAGCGAACTTGAAATGAAGAAGAAGTTTTCTTTAGCGATTAATACCTTCGTCGGGTAGTCGTAACGTTTCTTTTTTAATTGGCACATCGCAAGCAATCCCTTGGAGGCGGACCACCTCAATTTGGTCATTCCAACGAGACGCCGAAAAGCTGGGCACTCAGTCGTCCAGCATTTCACCTTCTTTGGGCCTATCGCCTACTTGCTGGCACGCCTGCAAACATGGCGCCCCATGCCGGAGCAAGGTAGGTACCTAAAAACAGCTACTTACAGTTTTGTGAGGCATAAACGTCAGGCGTCAGATTCATATGTTTTTCTTGACATATGTCCCACCATAAACCGCAGGCGGACTAGCCAAACCGGCAGGCTTGATGCAGTAATCTCGACTAGGCAACCAGCAGTTATCTGCCCGAAATAGCGGAGAATACGCGCGCGATGGCATTTATCACCCCACCAGCTTCTAAGGCCCGCGTTCGCCAAGCGGGAAAAGCCATCGCTGATGGGACTGCCACAACCAATGATTACGACTTGGTCGACCAATGGCGCGCCTCGCACAGCTACGTCATCAACACTTTCAACGTGTGGCTCCGACGCAAAATCGAAGCATCCGACATCGACGCGGAGTTTGCTCAGCGGTTGAAGCGACGCAACACGGTCATCGATAAGCTTAAACGCCAGAAAGAGGACGGCACGCCGCTTATCCGCGATGTTACTACAATGCAGGATTTTGCCGGCTGCCGACTGATCTTCAAGGATATCGAGGACCTTCATGCATTCAGAGATTTTCTGCTATCTCCGAAGGTTATGGAGAACGTAAATCACAAGCTTAAGCACGACGACCGAAACAAATATAACTACATCGAACACCCGAAAGCGACCGGATACAGAGGCATCCACGATGTCTTTCTGCACTACCCCCGCCCTCACCGGAAAGGGGATGAAACATCCGCACCATGGCAGGGTCTCATGGTGGAAGTGCAATACCGTACGAGGGCGCAGCACGCTTGGGCAACCGCACTTGAGATTTCCGACATTCTCGACCGCCAGCGCACAAAGTTTGGACATGGTGACGATGAACGCGGGGTGTTCTTTGCAAAGGCCAGCGAGATTATCGCGCGCCGGCATGAAAAGCTGACGCGGGCTTTTCTCGGGTGGAGCGACGAAGATCTTGAGCAGAACTTTAGCGAAATGGAGAGAAACCTCGGCATCCTCCAGCGCCTCGGTGCGATGCGGCAGTTTGATAAGTATGATCTTCTTCGGAAACACAACGTGCTGAACATCTTCCTCAACGCAGACGGGGAGTACTCTCTGAACGTTGAGGTTTTCCGCAACTCACAGGATGCCATCTCTCGCGCCAACGAGCTCGAAGAGAGCGCCGATAGCATCAACGCCGTTTACGTGACGGGCGAGCCAAAGCAATTGCGCAGCGCCTATCGAAACTACTTCAATGACCCCGTGGATTTCGTTGCACTTCTCCAGCCTCAGCTCTGAGGATGACACCCGGAGGCGGGCCACCTCAATTGGCCGAAATCAATGACTTGCCGAAAAGCTGGACACTCACCTGTCCGGCTTTTTCATTATGCTTTTTGAAAAAGTGTCCAGCCGCCCTACCCTCCGTGATGGGGAGGATTTAATATGCCAAAGATAGCTGCGCCGAAATGTTCAGCCCGCCATCCGGATCGAGATCTCAATTGCCAGGTGGCACTAGAAGGGGATTTCCTGTTGCTGGCCGATCGCGGAGCGGCCGCCGGCTGGTCGCCCGAGGAAGTGGCTGAGGCATTAATCGAGCTGGCACATAACAATTGGTTCGCGATCGATGCCAACCGTCAGATCTATGAAGAGCCCATCGGAGGCGCCGTCATTCGCGCGCGGAAGCTTCACTAGCCTCCCTAAATCTAGTCGTTGACTCTCTGCGTTAATGAGAACATTTGTAGAACAAAACTTCTCGGAAGGCATTGAGCATGAGCGACGAAACCGGCGCAGCGAAAGCCGCGAGCAGCGGCCCGTATGTCCACCTATGCGAACACCCAGGCTGCAAGAAATGGGGCGGCTTCGGCTTCGCTGTCGGCAGGGCCACCCCGAACTGGTTCTGCCACGAACATCGGCCGGAATGGAAGAAGGGCAATGCCTAAGAACGGCGCCTGGTGGCTGTCGGAGCTTGTCGCCAAGGTTCGTGTCGACTGCTCCTGCGGACTGAAGAAGCAATATGATGCCAAGGCGCTGCTGGAGCGTATCGGCGACATGCCTATGCCCTCGCTCTTGGGCAAACTGGCGCAAGCAAACGGCTGCTCGAAAACCAAGAACAACTTCAATGATCGCTGCCAACTGAAATACAGCGACGCGATGCCTTCGGAGGCCCCGCCCTCCCGATCGTACCGGCTGGCAATGCGGAGCCAGCCGGACGACCGGAAGAAATCACCTTCGCCAATCTGCCGGAGTGGTATGAGCTTTTCTGCCATTGCAAACGCTGCGGCCGGGAACGTCACCTTGATCGGCACAGCCTGGCGCGCCGGTTTGGCACGACGCAGTCTATCGTGGCCCTTGGTCGACGCATGCGCTGCAAAGTGTGCAGCAACAACAGTGGGAACGTAATCCGGGTGGGGAAGCAGAGACGGTAAATGTCCACCGCAGCGATGGAACATTGAGGCCGTGCGCGAGTTGTACGAACTCCCCAACGTATCAACTCTCCAAGGCCCCTCTTCCCCGGGGCCTATTTTTTGAGCTCGAAGACGTCGACATTGTCGACCAGTTCACGCAGCCCCTTGAACGATGGATGGCGAAGCTTCCCGTCGCTGGTGATCTCGGTGTAGGTGATTTCGGCGACAAAAGCCGGCTCGCAGAAAATTGCGTTCTTGCGCTTGAGGGTGACCGGCGGCACCTTTGCCGGCATCGCCGACAGTTGCTTGCGCAGATCGCGGGCCATCTTGTCGGTGAACCCCGTGCCGACGCCGCCGACATAGACCAGCTCGTCGCCTTGCCTTGCCGCCAGCAACAACCGTGAAATCGCGCCGGTCACCTTCGTTGATGGCTCAAACCCGACGACAACAAAGCTGTCACTCTGGATGCATTTCAGTTTGAGCCAATCGCCCTTCCGGCCAGAACGGTAGGGTGCGCGCCTGTCCTTTGCGATGATGCCTTCAAGGCCGAACTCGCAGACAGTTTCCAGAATAACCGCTCCATCGCCTTCGATCTCTTCCGACAACCGGATAACCGAGCCGCCATCTCCAATCACGTTTTCGAGGATCTGCCGGCGCTCTTGCTGTTCCATGCCGCGCAGGTCGTGGCCGTCGAAGTAGAGGAGATCGAAGGCATAAAACAGCGCCTCGTCGGCGACACGCTTGCCGCCCCGTCCGCCGAGCGCCGCCTGCAGCATGCCGAAGTTCGAGCGGCCGGCATCGTCGAGCACGACCGCCTCGCCGTCGAGGATCATGGTCGCGGGGCCGAGCGCCTTGGCTGCCGCCTCGATGGCGGCAAAACGATGCGTCCAGTCATGGCCGCCACGCGTCAGGATGCGTACGCGGCCGGCCTCGACATGCACCGCCAGGCGGTATCCGTCCCACTTGATTTCGAATGACCAGTCGCCGGCGGTCGGCACCCTCTTGGCAAGCAGTGCAAGGCATGGCTCGATGCGATCGGGCATGAGATCTAAAGACAGGCGCGGCTGGTCAGGATCGCGCGGCCTCTTCGGCTGCCCGCGCAGCACGGCGTCATCATCGAGGAGCAACTGTTTCGGGCGCTTGCCTTTGGCCATCCCTAATTTAAGGCACAGCGTGATTGAGGTGTCATCTCGCTTATAGGGTTCAATCCGGAACAAATCCGTCAGACCGGAACATTTTTTCGACGCCCGCGTTTTCTCCGTACCCCATGGACAGCTGGCAGTCCCCCCGCAGCCGTTGTCCCACTCTCCGGCCCCTTCAGCAGGGGCCGTTTCTTTTTCACACCTTTCCGATGACGACAAACACGATGCGCCGGATCGCTTCGGCAAAGCTCACGCCGAGCGCCATTGCCGCGATCCCGGTGACCCCGAGCGCGCCGATGCCCATGAGCTTCCACCGCTTGACGTCGTCGGTGACGGGCTTCATTTCCGCGACGTCCGCGCCGATCGACGTCACCGATGCCTCGACATCGCCAACGCGGTCGACGAGCTGATCCATGCGGGTGTGCACTCCGGCCCTGCTCGCTGCAGCCTTGTCTTCCGATCTTATCGCCCCCTCCTCCAATCGCTTGATTGAGTCCTGCAAGCCCCGCATGCCCGCCACCAGTTCGCCGAGCTGGCGGTGCACTGATGCATCAATATCAGCAGGTGCCATCTAGCGCCCTTCCCCGTGCCGCTCGCATTCCGCATTGGTCCAGACGCCGCCTGCGCAGAGGCCGACGACTGTCCGGTCGATTTTCCGCTGATCCGCCGACGTCGCCCCTCGCGCGCCGACCAGGTCAGTTCCGACGACCCGCCGCAGGCCCTCGACATTTGCTGGTGCGGAAGTCCCACAGCCCATCAGGGCAAGTGTCATAGTCAGCGCGAGCATCGCCCGCGGAATGTGCCGCCGCATTGTTCTGCCTCTCGAATGCGTTGGTGACTGATCGGGCGCCGTCCTCGCGAATCTCAAGAACGACCCATGTGATGGCGGCGAGCACGAGCACGCCGCCGAGGATCTTCGGCCACGCGATCATGCCGGCGCATCCTCGATTGCCTTTTTGATATCGCGAACGGCTGCGATGATCTGATGCCGCAGCATCAGGCCGGCGCCGATCGCAACAAGGCCGACGACGCCGATCGCGACCACGGTCGGCCACTCTGCGCCGGCAAGCGCCGAAACCGCCGTGCCGGTCGCCGAGGCACCCCCAAAGAGCCAACCCCAGAGGTTGGTCTTTTTCTTCACTTCCTTTTCGACGGACGGCGGCATGACAGCCTCTGTTACCGGCGCCGTTTTCACCTCCGGCTTTGCAGCCTCGCCAGGCACGAGCGCTACCAACGCCCTGTGCATCGCGGCTCGAGTCTTCGGCCCGACATCACCGTCAACGTCGAGACGATGGTCGGACTGAAACTGGAGAACGTTGTCCGGCCGATAGCCGAGCACCACGAGCGCCAGGCGCGCGAAGCGATCAATGCGATCCGCAAAGCCATTCTTGCCGCCATTGATCTTTTTCGTAATCGTCTCGACGTCGCCCTGATCGGCCCATCGGTTGAGGTCACGCATTTGCCAGTAGAATATTGGCACCAGGCCTTCCCAAGGATCTCGATTGACCGCGTCCGGATCTTCGACGAAGTCTGGGCAATCGAGCCCTTCCTTACGGCACCATTCGCGAAACGCCCGATAGTTATCCTTGCCGGTCAGCTGCGTCGCCGTGCGGCCAAGATACTTCTTGCCGTCGCCGTCACGCGCCGGCGTGTTGCCGAGATCTGTTCGGGTGTCGTACCGGTCCTGCGCCGGCGTGGGCCCCCAGATCTCGCGATCGAACCGGAAATCGGCGCTTTCGTGCCCGAGCTGGGCAAAATAGTGTACCAGGCGATGCGGCTTATCGAGCCCGAACATGTCGCCGTAGCGATCGAGCGCGACCAGAACGGATCCCAGGTTGGTGTCATTGACCGGCCCTTTCGCGGCCGAGCGGATTTGCTGCGCGGTGATGACGCTCACGGTTGAAGGCCTCATTGTTGGAGGGCATGAGTTTGTGCGCGACGGAAAGAGTTCCCGCGCGGGTGTGTTTCACAAACATCGAGTTGAGAGAGAGAATAGCGATGCGCGCCGAGCGCATCGCTCAATTTAGCGCCCCTGCCCAGATCGAAACGGCAGCCTCAAGGCGTGGTGGTCCAATGGATCAGACAGTAGACAGTCGCACCTTATTCACTGCTCAGCCCCGCTAATCCACTCTCCCACTCTAAAATCCTCGCCTTGATGGGCCAAAACGGAGGCATAGTGGATCTCCAAAGGGCGCGGTTTTGAGCTCCAAAGGGCCTTACTGATTGCTCTTGGGTCGACTTTGACCTGCAAAGTTGCGGCGATTTCCTTGCCAACACGGGTTAAAACGTACGTGTTAAAAGCGGATCTCTCGTTTTCTTTCGAAAGCTTTACTCGATAAACGAATTGATCGGAAAAAACATATGCGTAGCCGTCTTCCTGCACGTTAAAAAAGAAGTCCGTCCCGGGCCCATGTATTGCAAACAAACCAAAGTCCTGCAGCGCAAAAGATTCCTCGAATTCGAGAGCATTCTCTATAGCGGCGACTGGCAGGGAAGTGTTGACTGCGTACTTCAGCGCCTTCTCAATCAACTTTGCCATGCCATCATCAAGCGAGGAAACCACTTGCATAGTTCTAGGTGAATATGAACCCCGTCTGCGAATTTCACCCGCCAGGATTTTGGCCCAAAGGTCGCGAAATTCGTCCGAGCTTGCATCTTCAGCATACCTCTCGAACGAGTTCATCCAGTCGTCTGTCGGGCCGTCGCAATCTAGTGGCGGAGGATCAATCCTTAAATACTCAACGGTGCGCCGCGCAACGTCCTCCCTATTGCGTTGCTTCCGAGTAAGGTCTCCCACAAAGCGATCAACCGCTCGTTCAACGATCTCTGGATTCGAAGACGCAGACCTCGCAGCCGCCTCCGCGACCGCCTTCGCAACGATTGATTTTGATTCGGTCTCGTCGGCAATGGATCGAGCCTGCATCTTCAGCCAGGCCGCAGGGATCTCCGTAAATCCGGAGATGAGACGAGATATGGATTTGCCAGCGGGGCCAGCTATGACTTGTGGCAGCCCACCCTCCAAGAGTGTGCTCAGGACTCCGGCCCACGAGCTTGACGAAGGCAGTTCGCTAGAATCTTCAGACATTTGAGTTTCTCCCCAGTGCCGACGGATCATATGTCGTCATTGCGGAAGGGCAAGTTGGATGCTGTATCCATGGACACGAATTGCGACTTAGGGTTACATTCTCTTTTGGAGAGGAGGCGCTTCAAATGAGCATGCAATACCTGAGTCAGTTTGAGTCCATCGGTGACAACTGCGAATTTGGCCTAATGCAGCATGCGCATGGTATCTATGATGGAGGGCTGCTGAAGTGGTCCAAGATCAACGATGTTGAGCATCTGATCGAGCTGCTCAAGAACGACTTCCGACACGCATTTCGATATGAGAACCTCGCACCCGTCCACGACGACATGGTCATCGATTTGCGGTCCCAGATCCTGTTCCATAGCAAGCTGGGGTCGACATCGCATGGCGGCGTGCGCATTTGGAATGAACGACGTGAAAGCGATCGGCGGACGATTTTCAACAAGGAGCAAGCAAAACATAAGCACCTCCTCCGGAAGTTCCGCGACACCGCCGCCAGAGGACAGAGGATTTTCATTTTCAAATCGAACGATGGCCTCACTCAGCGGCAGGAAGAAAGGCTTCTTCTCGCCTTGCGAACACTCGGACCAGCTCGCCTCATGATCGTCGAGAAAGCGGAGAATTGCCAGGCTATAGGCCGGGTCGAATTGCTTTCCGAGGGTTTCATGAAGGGATACATCGAACGGTTTGCGCCCTATGGTGAAGCCGACAAATGCGTCCCTGGGGCTTGGGAACGCCTCTGCGAAAAGGCGCTCCGGATCGTCAATGAGCCCAACCTTTGTATGGTCGGATAATCAGCTGTGAATGTTCATCACCCCGCTCGCCGGGATCGTCCACGGCCCGCTTTGCGCATATCCGGTCACCCCGGATGAAAGCTCTACATTGTTGGCTAGAGGCCCGACTTTGTAGTTGTTGGCCGAAGGATTGATGAAGGCAATCGAAGCAGAGCCAGCCACCCCTGTGTTTGGATCTTCGGTGCGGAAATTGTTTCCGGTAATGATCGTAGCGAACTTGTATGCGCCGGAAGTATCACCGGTGGCATCGAGCAAGATGCCATGAGTCTTGTTGGCATCGAAAGAATTGGCCTCGATCACCGAGTTTTTCGCGCCGATGTTGCCAGTCTTGGTCACTGTCAAGCCGACATATTTCGAGCGCTCAAACTGGCTATTGATCCACCGGACCCCGAAGCCGCCATCATTTGAACCGATGCCTCCCGTGAAATGGCACGTATCGACAGTGCTGTCGCTCCAGTCGACATTGATCGGTCGTCCATCGCTCGCGTCCGGCAGCCGCACAAAAACGTTCTTCATCGAATTCACCCAACTGGGATCAGTCGATGTGATCTTCTGCGACCTGATGCCGTGCATCGTCAGGCTGTCGGTCTGCATACCCAGATCTTCAAGACGAAAATCAAGCATCTGCCGAAAGTAGATCATGTAACTGTAGGAGCCATCAGCCCGGAAGACAAAGCCCTTCATCTGTCCGTGACTGAGCATCAGCGCGGTATTCTTGTTGACGAAACAAGCCTGGCCGGAGCCTGTGAAATGCAAGCGGGTAGCGCCAGTCTGCCCAATGTCGACCCAGTAATCCGTTGCAGAGCGACCGCCGAGACCAATCAGTTGCTGAAAACGTCGGACCTCAAGTAGACCGTGAATGCGATATGTCTTGGCAGCACCCATGTATACGCGAAGCGAGAAATCCAGTGCATCCTGGAATGCCTGCCGATCATCCGTGCCTGTGCCATTGCCAGGGGAATCTCCCTTGGCTCCGCACATCTCGACGTATACTTCCAGTTCAGCCAGCTTGTACCAAATCGTCGCGCCACCTGAGAGTGTGATCGAAAATTTGCAACTGGACGGGATCGAAGGTTCGCTAGCAACCTTGGCGTATAATGCCCCGCCGCCGTCGGCAGCCGCGGCAAACCCAGCGGTGCGAATGAAATCAGGCGCGACCGCCGGATGATAGTTCGCGGCGGCCCAAGCCCGGCTTGGCTGCTCACTCTGCACCGATGACGCCGCAGTGATCGCTTGGTTCTTTGCGAGCTCAGCCGCAGCTTGCGCTGCCTCGGCGGCCGCCACCACCGCGCTCGACACCTGGTCGCTGATCAGTCGGAAGGTCGAGCCGCTGATGGAACCGAGAACAATCATGCCGGCAACGAGCCCGCCAGCGGCAACATCGTTGCCGCTGTTAGTCTTGACCGTTAAGGCCGCCCCGCCATTAAAGGAAACCGTGACGGGCGATGCGGTGTTCGCCTCGATGACATTCATCCTGATAAGCGCCGAGGCGTTAACCGGAACGCCAGTCGTAGCCTGGATCGCATTCGGTGTGCCGGCGCCGACATCGGTCGCGGGGATGAACGAATACGGCAGATCGCCAAGGCGTTGCCAGGATCCCGTCCCGGAGGCTCCGACCTTTCGGTAAACGCCATTGTTTCCAACGGTCGCGTCGCCCATGACCCAGGCTTGCTGATTGGCAGCATAGGTCAGGGTTGCGTCCATTGTCGCCTTATCGGGGAAGATGATGCCCCCACCAGCCTGAAACGCCAGGATCAGCCGCTCGACCTCAGTCCCCCACACCTGCGCATCGTGGTTCTCTACTTGACGCGCGTTGCCAGCCACGTCATGGGGCGCAAAGGTGTCGTTTGCCGTCTTCGTGAAAAGAGACATTCAATTCTCCGATGGATGTGGGGTGCGTGCTAGCGAGCGTTCAGATCAAGGGTCTGGAGGGTTCCAGACGGTTATCGTGTAAGTGCGGGGTGTGCCGTCACCGCCGTCGGTGGTTCTGGTCATCAGCCGCCATTGGACGGTGTGCTGGGTAATGCTCGATGAATTGCCGTAACTGTCGTTGAATGTCAGATCCTGCCCAGGACGGGCATTCTGCTCGTCTCGCGCTAACCACGCGCCGTAACCACTTCCGGTATTGACACGGCGCTCCAGTCGGATCGATGCGCAACGCAGCTCATTCGCCTCAACAGTGACATTCAGCATGCCGAGGCCAGTCGTGCCCCCAGTCGCGCCGCCAGATATCACGCCAGGCTGCCCACAAGGCGTATTGTCGACACCGGCGGTCGCGTGCAGCGATGGCGAGAAATAGCTTCCATCATCACCATTGAATATGCGCACACGGGCATCGATCTCCAATCCGAGAACATCCGCACCGACATAGGCGTAGGTGCTTTGCTCGGTCATGCCATTCCATGATCCGGGCAGCCCGCCGACATAGGCGCGGTAGTTCGCCTCGATCGTCGTGAATGCCACGGCGGGAAGGCCGTAAGCGATCCGGAGTTCCTTGGCGCCGCCAATCGGATAGGTGATCTGGACGACTGCAGTCGGCGCCGCCGGCGTCGGCAGCGTGCTTTCATACTCCATTTCCGGAATTGGCTCGGGTGCGGGCGCTTCGTCGGTTGCCGGGTTCCACGTCGGCAACAACGGCCATACTGCGAACGGCACCTCTACAGTGCCGCGACCATCATCGACCCGCGGCGGCTGAAACCGCACCTTCTCGATATCGCCAAGGTCCGGCAACTCAACCTCGCCGTAGTACACACCCCATGCAGCCAGCCCCGCCATGTTGGTGGTCGCCACACCCGTATCACCGCGTGCAAGGGCAAAACGTCGCCGCGCGATGCGCTGTGCTTGGCTGGCCGAAGGGCAAAAGGGAAGCACGACATCGTGGTATTTCGGCCCGTAGCGCGTCACCTCGTCATAAATACGCGCCCAGGCGATGCCGGTCATGTCGATGTCGGCCATCTCGTAGTTTCGCTCGGGCGAGTAATACGAGACACGGCAGATGTTCGGCCGCTCGACAGCTTCCGGACCAGACATCCAATCCAGATCAATGATATCGAGCATCCCTAGAGACAACTCGCTGACTGGGTTGTCGTCGATCAATTCGAACCAGATCTTGCCGGCTGCCGTCATGCGGATCTCGGCGCCGATCGAGGCCAGAATATCCTCCATCGTTTCCCTGCGAGCACCCTCCCACGCCCACATGCCGCCGCACCTCGATCGCTTCTCGGTTCCGGTTCTCGTGGCGACATTGACGTCAGCCTTCACCGCCTGCGTCGTGATCAGCGGCCAGTCGAAGCGGTCGGCAGTAAACGCAGGGTCTCGGCGCAGGACGTGAGCAGCATTCAGGATGCCATTTTCGTTCCAAACCCACGTTGCAACATTGTCGGGGTCTGCGCCTTCTATCCGAGGATCGTAGGTGATCGACGCACGCGCGATCCATTCCGTGTCGGGGACGCCGCCCTGATAAAGGGTCAGATATTTCGGCTCTGTCAGCCCCGGATTGAAGTAACTGATCAGAGACTGCGCAATGCCGCGTGCACGGTGCGCCGAGGTCCAGAGCGTAGGGAATGCCGCAACGAGCGCCGGCCACGCGGTTTCCGCCCCGGTCCCCTTCTTATCCTCCCACTTCATCCATGAGCCGCCGGGCGTTGCCCATGGCGGAGAAGATACTCTGCCATCCGGATCGACAGTGACTTCCCGCCCACCAACAAAATAGGCCTCGATTGCATCAATAGGCCCCTGCAGCCGGCAGACCATACGCCAGCGTGTTGAGCCATCGGTATTGCCAAAGGCTTTGAGCCCGCCAACGCGCACGCGCCCAAGCCCTTCGATGACCGAGCTTTCGCCGGATTCGAACGTATTCTTAGCGTCCGCCGCCTTGACCGTTCCCGTTGGTCTCTGACGGCCAACCAGCGACAGTCCGAGCACGGCGCCACCGACTATGACGTTGGCGGCAATCGTCGCGATAGTGCCTGCTGCCGTCGCTGCAATCGCAGTGCTGGAAAGCAGAAAGCCATGAATAGCCGTCGCAATCAGGGATACGGGGTCCGCATGGGCGTCCGCCGCCATCGCGACAAACGATGCACCACTAGCAAACAGCAATCTCAAGGAGTTCATAGAATGGCCCAGGCCTTCACGATCTGCCGTGGCGTCAGATAGATGACGCCCATTTCCGCCCGCCACGCGAAATAGCCGCCGGCGATGAATATGCCGCCCACCTGACCAAAGCGGGCGGTCTGGATGATTCCCACGTCACCGGGCTGCGGCGCGCCGCATTCCCGCAGTCCGAACTGCAAAAGAGCTTCAGACCACAGCTGCTCCAGCGAACCGGCGCAAATGATAAGGCGGTGGGCCTGCCCCTTGCTCGACCAACGCGGCAATGGCACCTCGCGCCCGTGCACGCGAGCGACCCATGACGCGGCCCAACGCGAGCAATCCGAAACACCCCAGACGCAAGCGCTATCCTGTGCCTCTTCGAGAAAGAGGCGGAGTTCCTCACCGATCTCAGGCACGAATGACCTCCTGAACCTTCACCCCGACGAAATCGAGGCCCTTGTCGCCCGGAAAACGCGCCCGCTGGTCAGCCGGATTCCACTTGCCGCCGAAGGGAAAATTCTGCGAGTGCCAGAGGCTTTCGATCGTGAACGACACCGTGCGAGCGCCGATGCCACTCCAGCGGATTTTCGGCGAGGACAGGTATCCCGGAAACATCTTTTTCAGGCCAGAAGCCCAAACCTCCTGTGTCTCCTGGTCGAAGGCGCACCAATAGATGTCGGCGAGCCTTCCCTCCATTTCCCTGCCCTGATCCTTGACCGATCGCAGGAAGTCGATGTTCACGCCGGACAGCGCGATATCCACCTTCGCCGCCTGGCCGAAACGCGGGTCTTCGACGGCATTGATCGACACCAGTTGCCCGCCGGCGGGATTAGAAACCCCGCGCCATTCGAGCCCGCCGACCGTCTTGCGCCCCACGCCATTGTGCAGCCGCCAGCGGCCCGAAGGCAGATCGAGATCCGCAAACCAAGCGCGCGCGATATGAGGCCGACGCAGGAACGCGAGGTCATCTTCCGAAAACAGGTTCGCCACGTGTCAGCGCCACCGCTGCGTCTGCGCCAGGTCCCGCTCCGCCAGCCTCCGCTCCAACCGCGCAATTGCCGTCGGATCGGCGCCGCGCGCATCGATGTTGTAAACAACCGTTACGCTAGGGGGCTTTGTCGTTGCACGCACCTTGGAAACCAACCCCGACAGCCAGCACAGAACTACTTTCATCGCCATCTCCTTCGCTTGATCAAATGCGCCTGTCAGTCCGCGAAATAGTCGCGAACGTCGTAGTCGAAGACCTCGACCAAGGTCACCGTCGCCTCATCAGCATAGCCGACGCCACGTGTCGCGCTGGCCGCATCCTCGCTCTCAAGCCGCATCGCCATGACAGGATAGAGCGTGGCAAAGTCGTCGACCGTCAGCGCCTTTCGCAACGGCGGCCAGATCCGGTACTCACCGTCGCCCCGCTCTTCCGTCACGGTGTAGAGACCGAAGTGCAACGGGAAGAAGCCGAGGTAATCACCCATGCCGAGCCGGTGGCCCCATGCCATGTCCTGCAGTCGAATGATTGAATCGTCGAACTCGGCCGGCGCGGCGAGCTTCACGTTCGGCGCAGTTAGTTCCCAATTCTGACCATTCGACCAAGGCTCTCCATTCCCCCACGGCATGCCGAACCGTTCTTGGCTCGGAGATGCGGAAAGGCCCGCTTCAAGCAGCGTCATCATGTCGGGATCGCCGAAGGGCACCCGCGTGGCATTGGCTCCGGCGTGCAGCGCCGTCACCCAGCCGCGATAGCGCCGGAACTTGGCATCTTTGGAAACCGGAAATGTGAATTGCCAACGCCATGCCCCGAAAGGCGACGCCACAGTCTGGCTGAAGTTCCCAGTCGATGTGTTCGACGAAGCACCTACAGCGCGCGGGCCAGAGAGTGGCGCCATGGCCCGAGGCGCCAGGCCGCCCGGCATGGATATCAATCGTGCCATTATGCCCTCGTGCCGCGCGTGGACGCTGTATGCTGATAGCCGGAGACCCGCTTGCTTTCCGTCCGGTCCCGCTCGGCAAGCCCGCGCTCGAGTCGAGCGATCGCCGCCTGGTCGGCGCCGCGCGCGTCGATGTGATAGACCGGCGCGTAGCTTCCGCCGCCTGTTCGCTGGCTGGGCTTCGAGATGCTGACCGTTTCGTTGGGGCTCGCGCGAAATGCGACGAGCTGGCTGTCGATGCCGCCGGCGCCGCCGACCTGAAACGATCCACCGTTGGCAAAACCGACCAGGCCGCCGAGCAACCCCTTGATCAGTCCACCCCCAAGCCCGCCACCGAAGTTCATCGTCTGTAGGAGGTTGGAGCCGATACTGCGCAGCGCATCGAGCGCAACATCGCGCCAGTCCTTCGTGCCCTTAATCGCTTCGGCAAGCGACGAACCTACACTGTCGAACATGCCGCTGATGCCATTTCCAAGGCCAGCGCCGACGGTCTTGATCCCGTCGAATGCCGAAGTGATCCCGCCGGCCACGCCGCCGGCAACGCCGACGACATCGCCCTGCAGGCTGCTCATGCCGTTTCCGAGACCCTGCATGATGTTCACGCCGATCTCGTGCATGACGCGCGACGGCGAATGGATGTCGAAGAAGCCAGTGAAGGTATCCTTGATGCCCGAGGCAATATCGGAAACACCGGTCTTGATATTCTCCCACTGCGCCTGAATACCCTGCCAAAGGCCGTCGATGATCTGCTTGCCGATCTCGATCATCTGAGCCGGCAAGGCGCGGAAGGTCGACAGGATTTGTTCGCCGAGACCGGAGAGCGCATCGGCGATCGCTGTTCGCATCTCCTGAAACTTCTGGATCACCAGCGTCAGCGCCTGCGTATGCAGCTCGATGAAGGCAGCGGTGATCTTTTTCACCCACTCCCAGCCTGCCTGTATCTCCGGCCAAAAGGCGACGACCGCCGCCGTCAAGGCTGTGATACCTGCGACGGTCAGCGCGATCGGCGCGCCAATTGCCGCAATACCGGCGACGACCAGACCAAGCGGCACGGCCAACGCGGCAAAACCCACCGTCAGGCCTGCGAGCACACTAATAAACGTCTGTGTCTGCGGCGAGAGATTGCGAAACGCTTCCGAGACACCGACCATGAACTCGCTCACGCGGGCAAGGGTCGGCGCGAGCGCGCCGGCGATCTGCGTCACTAGGCCGGAAAGCGTCGCCTGCAGCCGGCTGATGTTGTCGTTGAACTCTTCCGCCGCCTTGCCGGTCTCGGCCGTGATTGTCAGGCCCAGCGCCTGCGCCTCGTCGGTCATTTCCTTGAGGCCGGCCGCCCCGCCGTTCAAGAGCGGGATCAGGTCAAGCCCGGATTTTCCGAACAGCTGCACAGCAAGGGCTGTCTTCTGCGCCCCATCTTCCATCGCGGCGAACTTGTCCGCGACATCGAGCAAAACAGCCGACGACGAACGCAAGGTGCCGTCGGCATTGGTTGCGGAGACGCCGAGCTGCGTGAACAGCTCGGCCGCCGCCTTGCTGCCACCAGCAGCCGACGCCATGTTCGTCGAGAGCTTCTTAAAACCGTTGCCGACGCCCTCGATGGAAACGCCCGATAGATCAGCCGCATATTTCAGGCGCGACAGTTCCTCGATCGGCACGCCGATTTTCGCAGCGAGCTTACTCATATCGTCGGCTTCGTCGATCGCACCCTTGAGCGCGACCCCGATGGCAGCACCTGCCGTCGCGGCGGCAGCGCTGGCCGCCATCAGTCCCTTCTTCAGCGCCGGTGCAAACTTCGCCAGCC
This sequence comes from Ensifer sp. 1H6, assembly GCF_001976035.1. Taxonomy (NCBI): domain Bacteria; kingdom Pseudomonadati; phylum Pseudomonadota; class Alphaproteobacteria; order Hyphomicrobiales; family Rhizobiaceae; genus Ensifer; species Ensifer sp. 1H6. Next base: position 232,297 of record NZ_MOAI01000007.1, read on the forward strand.
TCGACTGTGCCTGCGAGATACCCTTGTCGAAGGCAGCCGAATCCAGCCCGAGCACCGCTCGAAGCGCACCGATGACAGCATTCATGGAGAGACCTATTTGCGCTTGACCCAGCCCGAGACCTTGGCAAGCACATCACGCCAGTCCGGCTGCGATTTTGCCTGTTTAGTTTCGGAGATCAGGATCTTGTCCAGTTTCTGGAAGTCTTTGGCCTTCTGCGGCGCATAGGCCGAAAGGCGAGCCGTGTACCAGGCGGCAGTGATCAGCTCATTCAATCTGTGGCGCCGGTGGGCCGCCGCTCCGCGAATGATGATATCGATCTCGCGAAGCGTCAGGCTCCAGAAGTTGACCGGATTTTGGCCCACCTCGACCCACTCTTCGAGCAGCGAGCCCCAGTCTAGCGCTTTGCCGCTGCTCTTTTCGGCTTTCCCGGGGTGCCCTTCACCTCCGGCATTCCCGCTTGAACGATCTCGGCGATGAGTAGTCCAGCACCCTCCAACCCGAGAGCACTCATCAACTCGCCTGCATCGCGCAATGTTGCGTCCGGAACCTTATAGGTGAGGGCCGCACGGAACATCGTGCGGAACATTGAGATGTCGACCTCTTCCGTTGCGACCACTCGTTCAAGGTCTTTGAGGATAGCGCCTGTGGACTTGCCGAGATCAGCCTCCAGCTCGCACCACTCATTGGCTCCCAAGCGGAAGCTGTAGGACTCTCCGTCGATTTCGCGGGTGACGATCCCCCTAACATTATTGGTCATGGCAGATCCTTAAGCCACGACCGCAGCGGTTGCGACGGTCTCTACCATCGTGTCGAAGCTGTCGTTGAAGCCGGTCACTTCGCAGGTGATGATATCGCCGATGTCCCCCGTGACCGGCACATAGGAGAGACCGGTTGCGCCAACGATGTCAGTGCCCGCTGCTTGCCATTGGTATTCGAAGCGCATGGCACCGGCCCAAATCCCGGTGTCGACGGTCAACGGAGCGCCAACCTTGGCCGTGCCGCCAATCACGGGTGCGCGAATGTTGCGCGGCGCGGCCGGGTCGGTGAGGATCGGCTCGCCAGAAACCTTGAAGCTCACCGTCGCCGTCATCTTGTCGTCGGTCGGCGCGGACTTTTCGTAGGACTGCCGGCTGCCGACAAACAGCAGCTGCACGCCGTTCGGGAAAGTGACACGGCACCATTTGCGCTTACCCTTGGCCGCGATCAACGCCTTATCCGAAGCCGAACCGGGAACGTAATTCATCTCGAACCCGGCCTCGCCGGGATCGGTGAGACCCTCGACGAATTCACGCGTCCTGTTCGGGCTCTGCATGTGGGTGGCGTCAACCTGGTCGGTTTCTTCCGAAGGAAGGGTGACGTCATAGATCTCGTCGAGATAGGTCATCGCCGTCGGCGTGGCGATATCCGCCATTTCGAAGGCAATGCCATAGCCAATAGATGCGTTGGTGTCAGTCATGGTGGGCTCCTCTAGAGCTTGGAGTGCCAGATGATGATGTCGGCGGACCGCCGGAACAGCCGCTTCACATCGGTTTCAGTTGGGAGATCTCGGGCCGCATCGACAAAACCGGCTTGCAACCGCGTGCCGGCCACTTCGCCGCGGTATCCCGAAAGCAGCGCAATCACGGCGTCGGAAAGATTCTTGGTCGCGAGGTACTTTTCGCCATAAGAGTCCGCTTGCACTCGCGCATCGACGAGGCCGGATGGTCCCTGCGCATGGTAGTCTGGGCGTCCCCCGATAACCTGCAGCACGAGGTAGGGTGCCCGCTCACCTTGGGGCGCCCTGCCCCAATGAACTCGGTCACCCACAAGTTGCTTCACGCGCGCGTCGGCGAGCAACAGCGCCGTCAATGCCTCTTCCATGGCTCAGCCGCCCATCTTTCTCGCGTCGCGGGCAGCTTTACGCGCCGCGCGCGTCGCCGCCTTACCGATCTCGATCGTCAATTCATCGCGGATGGTCTCCAGCGCCTGCGATTTACCGGCATCCCATGCGGGCCGAGCAAACGGCTGCGCCACGTGATGCTCGGTACCGAATTCCTGTAGGTGCGCTTGCGGCACACCGCCGGCGCCGACGAACACCTCGACCGGGCTTTCTCGCTTGTTCGCTTTCGATTGGCGCTTGGTTAGCTTTGTGCCGACGCCGATCGAGGATTTGAGGTCATTGCCGCCTGTATCCGGATCGTCTGGCGCACGGGCGCGCATATCTTCGGCAATCGGTTCCGCCGCCTTCATGAGAACGCGCCGGGCGACATTCTTCGCCGTCGCGACCTTCAACTGCTGCAGCGCCTTGTCTAGTTCACGGAACCCTTCGACTTTGACCTTGATCGCCATCAATCCGCCCTCGCGACACAATCGAACTCACTGACGACGCGTCGGCCGAGCTCGCGGATATCGCGAATGTCCCAGGTGCGCCCGTCATAGGAAATGCGATCCTCGATCGTGAGTTCGCGGCGGTATCTGATGTGAAACGTCATCGTCGCGGAGCCGGTCAGCTGCTGCGCCTCGAACCGCTCGTCGCCCCGATTCGGCCGTGCCTGCGCCCAAACTGTCGCGACCGCGACCCAATCCATGAGCGCCTCGTTAAGCTCATTCCGCCCGATCTCCTGAAGGCGGAGAATCTTGACACGTCGATCCATTTTCCCGGCGCGCATGTCAGACACCCACGCGACGATATGGAGCCAACAACCGATCGACTGCGACGCTGGCTGGCAACGATGCGACCGAAACGCCGATCACGGTCTCTTCGCGGTTTTCGTACCAGGCGCCGACAGAGAGAAGGATCGCCTGCTGTATCGGCAAAGGCACGACCTCGCTGCCAACGGAGTAGGTTACCGACACGGCCGCACTCTCATAGAGATTTCCCGGATGGGAGAAGGCGTTGCGGAAGCGCACGACGCTGCGCCCGCCCGCATCCGTCGCCAGCGAGTATTCACTGCCGGCAACCGTCGAAATCTGCCCATCGCTATCGCGCCAGGTGACGGACCCGACAGCACTTGCCGGAGCCAGGGCCAACGGCAGGCAACGGGCGAACCCGTCGAAATCCTGCCGCCAGACCTGCGTTTTCAGGCACCGCCCCAGGATGCCGGTCCAGCCGTCGAGATGCTCGGTCGCGGCCAGGATGTACGCGCCGAGCAGCTGCTGGACCTCTGCCAGCCCGACGGTATCGTCTTCGTCGATTGTGATACGGCAATGCCGCATCGCTTCCTCGATCGAAACCGGAAAATCCGCCGGCGGCGTGACAAGAACGGGACGGTACATTGCTTACTCGCTGGGCTTGGATGCTGCCGCGATGACGGCGACGATATCGGCCTTCTTGGTGGCTGCGCCGAGGTCGAGGGCAAGTGCGGCAGCATGTGCCTTCAGCTGATCGACCGTCATCTTTTCAAGATCGGCGTCGGGCCTACTGCCGGCGCCGCTATCTTCGATGACGGAAACCTCATCGGCCCAATCGTTTTCGATCGCCACCGCAGCGAGGTTGCCCTCGACGGTATCGCCCACCTCAAAGTTTCGCGGATGCACGAGCCCATCGGGCACGCCAGGGAATGCTACTTTCACCTTCGCAAGCATGGCTTACTCTCCGGAGATGTGGGCGGCTCTCGCCGCCCGTTGCGATCAGATCTGGTCGGCCTGCGGATTGTCCGAGCCGTTGCCCTTGATCAGGAAGATGCCGAGCGGAGTGCCGGCGCCGTGTGTGCCGCTGAAATCGGCGAGCAGCTTGAGCCATCGCTTGCCGCCCTTGTAGCCGACGCGATAGGCGGCAGCTGCGGCATGAGCCGCGACCAGCGCCTTGATGATGCCACCGCTACCAACGGCATCGACACCGAGCACGTCATCGATATCGACGGCGGTGTAATCACCGGCGTCCGGCGCCGAGCCGTCGGCCTTGTCGTCGGCATGGGTGAGCTTGAATTCGATCTTGTTGGTGGCATCGAAGGTGATACCGCCGATACCGACGCCGAGCAGGATGACGGCCGACTCATAACCCTTAAGGTCGAGCGCGGCGGGCGTATTGTCAGCACTCAGCGCGGCCATGATGATAGGCGTCGAGAAGAGTTTGGAATGCAGGTCTCTCATGGGACCGATCCTTTCGAATTGCAAAATGGGAAAAGCTCGGCGCTGGTGCGCCGAGCAGTGATTCGAGGTCGCGGGCTTAGCTTGCCGCCACCTTCATCAGCTTGATTGCTTCGAAATTCGCCACACCGCCACCGACACGCTTCGTCGTGTAGAAGTGGATCTTCGGCTTGTTGGTGTAGGGATCGCGCAGCACGCGGATACCGAGCCGATCGAGGATCAGGTAACCGCGCTTGAAATCACCGAATGCAACAGGGAAAGATCCGGCGCCGAGCGCCGGCATGTTGTCGTCAGTGTTCACCGGCTTTTCGAGAATGGTCGCGACGCCGGCGGCGGTATCGGGCGCCCGCCACAGATAGTTGCCCTGCCCATCCTTGAACTTGCGGATCTCTTCCATGACGCCATCCGACGTCAGCCAGGAAGCGTTGTTTCGCATGCCCTGCTTGAGGCTATAATAGAGCTTGATGAACGCATCCGCCGGGTTAGTCGCCGCAAAGCCTGCGGCGCCGGCCGTCACGGTGAAGCCGAGCTTGCCCCATTTCCAGTTCGCGTTGGCAACGGTGTCGTAGGCGAGGATGCCGCGCGGACGTTTGGAACCGCTGCCCGAGATGAAGGCGGCGCCTTCCAGCTCCGCAAAAGTCGTCTGTACTTCGTCGGCAAGCCAGGCAGCGATATCGATGATGCCATCATCCAGCATCGTCTGGGTCGTCGCCGGGTTGGCGTACATTTCCATCACGGTGAAGACGAGTTCACGAAGTGTCGGCGTTACCGTTTCCGGGCGCTGTTCTTCTTCTCCAACCCAGCCAGCGCCGGCGCCACCCATGCTGACAAACTTCTTGTACTCGCTGGTGCCGATCGGCATCACGGTCGCGAGCTGGCGCATGACGGAAACAACTCCGAGCACGCGATCGATGGTCTTCTCGGTCTCGGTCGGAACCAGGAAGCCGCCGTCGGGATCGGACTGCGTCGTCAACGCCGCCTTCACTTCCAGATCCGAGAGACCATTGTCGACGCCGCGACGGAACCATTTGTTGAAGGCTTCGGCATGTTCTTTCTTCGCGGGGTCGGAAGCGTCACCGCCACCGCCGCCGATCTTCAGTGCCGCAACGAGGGCGTTGCAGTCGTCAAGCGCCTTTGTCAGGGTCGAGATCTCGGCATTGATCTTCGCTACCTGCTCGGCCTGGACGACATCGGCGAACTTCGCTTTGATGCCCTTCAGTTCTTCCTCGTGCGAGGCCTTGAATGCCTCGACGGTTTTCTTCAGTTCCTCGAAAATTGCCGGCGCATTGCTGGCATCTGCGCGCACGCCGACGAGGCCGCGCGCGCGGCTGTTCATAACCATGTTCATGGATGTCTCCTAGAGTTTGAAAAGCTCAACAAGCTGCCGGGCGGCAGCTTCGTGTTTGCCTGCATCACGCGCGGCGGGTTTGCGGCTTGCATCACGCGGGGCCGCCGAAGCACCAAGTTCATTTAGAAGCTCGGAACGCTTGTCTCGGGAGAAGCCAGCGCGTGCGAGCGCGGCCTCAGTCTGACGGCGGGCCATCAGCCCACGGTCCGTGTTCTTGGCATCGCCCGAACTCGCCTCGACAGTGTTGTCGACGATGTCCGCGAAACCTTTCTCGACGGCATCGGACGGACCCATGAACGTTTCAGCGTCCATAAGCTTCTCGATGTCCTTTCGGTTCATGCCGGTGCGGGCCTCGTAGATGTCGGCTATGGCCGCATCAAACCCGTCGAACAACTTCGCGGCCTCGCGCATGTCATGACGATTTCCAACGACGACGCCCCATGCGTTGTGCACCATAATGAAGGTGCCTAACCCCATCCGGATCTCGTCGGCCGCCATCGCAATGATAGAGGCCGCAGATGCAGCCCAGCCCAGCACTTCGACGGTAACCTTTGCTGGGTGGCTACGCAGCAGATTGTAGATCGCAATCCCCTCAAACATGTCGCCGCCGGGGGAATTGATTTTCACCGTGACCTCGCGATCGCCGATAGTACGCAGCGCGGCGGCGATCCGCTTGGCAGTTACGCCGCCGCCGGTCCACCAATCCTCGCCGATCACCTCGAACATCGAGATGGTGTTGTCCTCATCGCCGGCAGCAGCCATCGGCATTTCCGCCCACTTGGCGAGAACATCGGAAGGCGCATCCCACTGAAAGTTCTGCGGACGCTGAAACGTCTTCGCTTCAGGCAGTTTTCTGAGGGTCATTTTTCGCTCCAGCGGGTTGATTTGCACGTTCCGGGATCACGTCGAACCCGTCGACCTTCGGCAGTTCGGAAAGGGTTCGGACTTCGTTGACCCGCATCCAAGGCTGCGATCCACCTGCGCCGAGGGCCTTCGCGAAGAAGTCGGCCTGGTCTTTCAGCGAACCGCGCAAAAGCGCTGCCTCATTGAATTTGGCTTCGTAGATCGCGGTCTCATCTTCCGTGAGCACCGAGCGGGACACCGCCTGTTCCCAATTCACAAACTGGGGCGCGAGACCGTAGGTAACGAAGAACTGCCCAAGCGCCTCAATACCCGAGCCCCAAGCCGTTTCGTCCATCATCAGCAGCGGGCGCGGCACACCGAAAATCCGGGCAATCTCTTCTGTTTGTGCAGTGAGGTTCTCCACCTGCAGACTGTCGCTAAGTGATTGAGCGAAGGTCTTAGCCTCCAACCCCTCCTCCAGAAGGAACCACTTTCCTGCGTTACCAGCGCCGGTCTTCTCGGCCATAGACGCCTTGAGGTTGGCCCTTGCTTCAGGGCTCAACTTATTGGGTGACGAAATCGAACCGCCAACGTGAAGCCCGTTATCGAAGAGCTTTTGCGCGGCCCTCCTAATCGACCTCGACAGGTCGATCGCATCCTTCGCTTGGCTGACGCGGGACGAACCGCAAACGCCATCCTCAATGTCCATATCCCGCAGCACGAAGACTTCGTCCTGCCGAAGCGTACTAGTGACACCAGTCGGCGAGGTCAGCTTGTAGCTGATCGACCAGTCGGCGTTCTGGAGCGGGTCCACTTTGAACTTTGCGAGCGGCTGCAACTGAAGAACCTGTCCGCGCGACTTCACAATCTGCGCGTAGGATACACCTTTCCGGAGCAACACCGCTTGCATGAGACGCTTGAACTCATATGGCGTCTGCCAATTGTTCGGCTTCTTATGCAGCACCCGATAGACGGGGTGATCGGTCGCCTTCCCCTTTTGCTCATCCTGCCAATGCAGGTGTATTGGCAGCATCCCTATGCTCTCCGACAGCAGTCGAACGGAACGATTTATCGCCCCATTCAACAACACGTCGCGGCCGCTCGACGAGAGACCACTGCGGATTGCCTCAAGAAATGCGGGATCGGTGACGCTGTATGACTCACCGCCCCCGATGCTCTGAATAGAAGCGCTTGCCGCCACCGGCTCGCGTCGCAGGAAACGAAACAGGTCCACGGTCAAAGCACCTCAAAGCCGTGCTCGTCGTAGACCGAGCTTGTGTCTTCAACACTCATCGCAAGACCGATACCCATCACCGTCGCCACCATCCCGTCGATCTTGTCCAAAGACTTCTTCTTGCTCGGCACGTAGTTGAGGTTTTCGTCGAACCGCACTGTGCAGTGCCCGGCCATCCAGGCGAGAACAGGATGGCCGCCATGTTCAACCTTGCCAGCGAACACGAGCCGCTCGAGCTCCTTCGTGGGGCCACCCAAGGTCTGGTGACCCTGGCGCATGTCGACCTGCAACTCGGCATCCAGGCCGTCGAGCTGCAAGTCGCCTTTCAGCTTCTGCGCATTCCAAGGGTCAAGGCCGAGCGCCTGGACATCGAAATGCTGGAAAGCCTCGTGGATCGCCCGTTTCACAAAGTTCTGATCAACGGAATCACCGGGGGTGGTCCGAAGCGCCGCGTCGGCAACCCATTGCTTCCAGTTCACCCGCTTGTCCTGCTGCGCACGTTCGTCGAGCGTGGCCTCAGGCACCCAAAAGAGCGGGATGATCACCCACTTTTCGTGCTCGTCATCGGGCGGAATGACAACAACAAGCGCAGTCAAGTCCTGTGTCGACGAGACGTCACAGGCAACGTAGGCCTTGCGTCCCTTGTGTTGCTCCCAAAGATCGCGCCACAAACGCTTAGCCGGATCGCCGCAGCACGCCGCCCATTTGGGGCGCGGAATCCAACCGGAAAGCTGATCGACCCACCGATTGAGGTGGTAGCACTGAAAAATTGCTTCCTGCGCTGGCCGGCCCTTGGCCTTCTTGAATTCGGTTCGAAGGTAATCCAGCGTCGGCGTGAGGCCGAGGCTCGGGTTTGCCTTCCGCCAGATCGCCTCATCGGTCCAATCGTCGTCCTCGTCGATACCGAAGAACACGACCAGCGTTGACGGATCGTCGAGGTCGCCACGCATGATGGCCATCGACTCTTCGAACCACTCGAAGCCCGTCAAGTTTTGCTTGCGGCCTGCAGTCGATGCGTAAAGCTCGATCGGCTGCAGTCTGGCGCCGGTGCCTTGCCGCAGGTTGTCGGCGAGGTCGCGCGACTTCCATTCGTGGATCTCATCGCCGACGATGACAGTCGGCGATCGACCATGCTTCCCGTCGGGAGTGCCCGTGAGCAGCTGGCAAAGCGACGTCGTCTCGCGCAGGAAGATGCTTTTGTCGTGCAACGAAATCCGTTCGTTGCCCTGCACATCCTCCATCAGCCCTTCGGCTTCACGGATGATGTCTTGCATCTTGCCGAAAGGGACGCGACCCTGATCTTCGTTGCGACCGAAGACGTAGGCTTCCGCCCCGTTCACCTTCTCCAGGACGAAGAAGAGCACGGCGAGCGCCGCTAGGAATTCCGACTTGCCGTTTTTGCGCGGGATCCAGAGATCCAGCCGCTTGAACACCCTGACGTGCTCGACTGCCGGCAGGTGCGTCGCCGGGTCGATCACCTCGATCGGCTTTTTCCAGCCAACCAACAGGCGAACCGTGATTTCCTGCCACTTCACCAGGCGGAACGGAACGCCCTTGAAGCGGTCGTTCGTGAGCCGAAAGATTTCCGGCCAGCGCTGCACGATCCTATCGGCCTTGGCATGGTCGAACCATGCACCCGGAACAGAAGCGGCCCGATCCCAACCTGAGATTGCCCAGCGATAGGCCGGGTCATTGGCGACGTCGGCCAGCCACTCAGGATAGGGCGCGGCCAGCGGGTAAGGCGCGGCCATGTCGCCTCCTCAGTTCGGCAGTGCGCCGGGCGGCTGGCTGTCGCTGCCGTTCATGAGATCCATCGGATCGGATGCCGGCGGCCTGTCGGCGCGTGCGGCTGGCGATGCCGGGTGCGCGCCGCCGAGCGGCAGCTTGCCTTGGCTGGCGTTGAACGACTCGACACGCACCAGGTCCTGGTCGCGAACCGGCGTGAAGCCGAATTCAGCATCCAGCAGCCGCAACGCCGTCTCGGCCTTCGCCATGAAGTCGATCGACGGGTGCGTGCGGTACACGAATTCACCGTGACCGAGCTTGACCTTTACGGTGGTCCCCCCGTTCGGCACCTGCTTTCGCACTTGCTCAGAGCTGGCGATAAAGAGTTGCGACCAAATGCAGTAGCGCGCCAGCGCTCGGCGGTAGCCTGGTCGACGTCGACCTGCCGTCCGTAAAACTTCCGATTGCTCCTTCCAGATCTTGATCGCCATGGCCCAATAGGCCGGCGCCTTCAGAAACTCGTCAGGTATCGGAAACGGGTCAGCAGCCGTTGCCGGCTGCGCGGCAGCCGCCTCGGCCGCAGCCTCGATTTCCTTTTCGACCTTGCCACGACGGCGACCGGGAAACCCCTTCGCAGCCTGCAACAGCGGGTCATCTTTGCGCCGTCCCATGGTCGATCAGTCATCCGCTCGTCGGCCAACCGCCCCACCCGGTCCCGAAAAAAAAGTTATCGCCTAAAAATATCGCGCCGATTTTTTTGTTGTGAGGCCGCCGGTCAGGATGTGGAGGGGGCCAGACTTTCACCCTCCCCCCCACCCCTGCGGTGTCAGCCCTCGACCTCGTCGCACCGCATTCCCCTCGCGACCCGGATCGCGGTCTCGCTGTTCAACCACAGCTCAGACAGAGGGATACGACCATGCGCATAAAGGATCTCAAGGTGCTGCTTGACGCTGTCGTGATGCCACTTGCATGACGCCTGCCACATGCTGGTGTCCCAGAACTTGTCGGGATCGCCGTGGTGAGGATCGACGTGGTCGACGAGTGTTGCCGGCTCGACCCTACCGAGGGCCTCACAGCCAACGCACAGCGGACTGCGAGCAAGGTGCGTCTTGCTGGCCTTCGACCAACGATGATTGTAACCGCGCTCGCTGGCGCTTCCGCGCCACCGATCTGCCTGCCGCTTCTGCTCTTGCCTGGTCGGCGCACCGGTAGGTCGAAACTGCTTAGCGCGCTTCATACCCTAGATACGACAAAGGCGACCTCTCGGCCGCCTGTCGTCTGGTCATAGCTAGCGCATTGGCCCTGAATCGGTGCCTCTCGTCGAGGCTGTCAGGGTTGGGTCTGCCCGGCGTACCCACGTGGGAGGTATCTCCCTTGCGGCCCATCTAGTGGACGGCTCCGAGACGCTACCAGCGCCTCACGTTTGCTCAGGATCAGCAGATCATCCGAGGGCATGAAAGTCACAACTTCCCGAGGAAGGCAAGAGGTGTCGTGATCGATGTCACCTTGCCGCCGATCTCCACATCGACGCGTCCTTCGACGGCAATGGGCTTCATTCCGCGTACCGGGACCATCTTCCGGATCTTCGTGATGCGGCCACTGAAGCCCGTGAATGGCCCTTCCTCGAACCTCACCCAATCCTTGACGGCAAACTCTTGTGCATGGGCTTCGGCTTCACTGAATTCCCCAAGCATGATCTTGAATCGCCGCATGGTTTCGTCGCTAACGCGATGAGGCGCTTCCGCCCCGCCAACGATGCATTCGACGTTGCGCACCCTCACCAGCCCGGCAAAAGCTGCAGCCGAAGGCACCACGCAGACCATGACATATCCCGCCATCGCCGGCTTATCGGCGCACTGAATCGCCCTCCCACGAACCACCCTTTTGCCGCCGGGAACGAGGGGCAGATAGGCCATGACGCCTTTTTCAGCCAACGCCCTTTCCACACCCTTTTCGCATCCAGCGAACGTCTGGAGCACATACCAGCCCTTTTCGCCCAGCTGATTCGCGGATGCCATCGACAGCATGCTGGCGCGAATCGTGCGCCATTCATCCTTTGCCCAGGCCTTCGCCATTCTGGCCGGATCTACCCGAGCATCGTCAATGATGACCGGGACGCCCTCGTAAACCCTACGCTGCATGATCATCGCCCTTGCTCCTTGATGCGAGATAATCGGAAATCTGGTCGCGGAATCGGTCGGCCGCTTCGGCAACGGCGCGGTCGAGCTCCTCATCGGCGTTAGTCGCCGGGAAGTAGATCCACTCAGGCAGTCGCCCGGCGAAGAAGGGCCAGCCACGGCGCTTATGCTCGCGCTGCCACGCTTCCATCAGGTCAGAACCACTGTGAACTTGCTCAAAGTCGGCGGCCGCCCCTTTGAGCGCCAAGGGGCAAACCCAGCCTCGTCGACTTTCGTCCCGATCCCTGGTGCGCTCGTGCATGGTGTTCACGATCGGCCAGCCGCTGCGCATGCGTTTTTCAGCCATCACATCGGCGAACGTCGTCTTACCGCTGTCGATCTGGAGCTTCTCGAACGCTGTCGGCGGGGCGATAACGCCGGTGGGAGGGCACAGGAGGTCGGCAATACGGGTTGCGTTCCAGAGCTTGCCATAGGGCGCAGCCATAGCGCTGGTAGACTTCGCTACCTCGTCGGACGACGGCACGTCGCGCCAAAGCTTTTCCCGGAAATAGGTTCCGGGAACCGGTATGTGGTCGCGTTTCTTACCGACCAGCGCCAGCCACGCATCACGAAAACGAGCAGCCTCGATCCGCTCCTCTGGCGTCAGAGCGAACCATTCACGCCTCCAGTTCTCTTTCGGCATGCCGCGACCGTCAGGCCATCCCTTCACGACATCCCAGAACGCACCCTCGACTTTGCGGGCATCTTCCTGCCCTTCCGCCTCGCGCACGCCCTCTCTCAGATTCTTACAATCAGTATTTTCTGAATCTAAGTTATTACTATGTGCCGATTTTACCGGCGCCGGCAAAACCGGCGACGGCAATGCCGGCGCCGGCATTTCAGTCTGCGGTAGAAATGCAACACTTCCGCCGGATGCCATGTTTTCCGGCATGTCGCGCGGCTCATCGAAGATGACCAGCATCGACGATCCGAACTTGCCGTCGTCCCGCTGCTGCTCGCGCTCGGCGTAGCCAAACTCGACCAGTTCGGCGATCATCTTGCGCGCCTTGTCACGCCCGCAGCTCCCCTTTTTGATGATGTCGCCAATGACGACAGTCCAGTTGTCCGGCTTGGAAAGCAGGTAGCCGAGCAGCCACCGCGCCTCCATCGAAAGCCTCGCGTCTTCAAACACATGGTTCGGGATTGCCGCGTATCGCGCATTGCGCACGCCACGGCGAATGGTCGCCTCCTGGCTCATTCCGCCGCCTCCTGCATAACGTTGCCGCCCCATTGCGTCGCCATCGCTTGCGCGAGGCCCGGATAGGTGGCTGATCTGAATTTCCAACGGTCGGGACCGGGTGGCGCCCGATGAACCTGCGACCATCGCTTATGCTTATCTGAGCCCGTGGCCGGCGGCGTCAGGCGATCTGTCGCGTCGAGCTTCGGAAGCCCGCGAAGATAGAGCGACGTCGCCTTAAAGGCAGGATCGCCGAACCACCACGGCTGCACGGTCTGTGCCGGCGCCTGATAGTTGCGGATCCGTTCCTTCGCATGCTTGTGCATCACAGGGTTTTCGACCGCTACACGCTCAATGGGCGCATTCCAGCAATCGGAGAACAGGGCGGCGCCGGCGTCGAGGTCTGCCCACATTTCCGCAAGCGTGCGCCCCTTCGGCGGCGCCGTGAGCCACCGAACGCCCGAATTGCAGAGACGCGTGCACGGCGGGTGCATCACGGCGAGCAAATCCCAGCCATCGCCCAACAGGTCGCGAATGTCGCAGATGATATGGCGGTTGCTGCCGTCGTCTGCCGGCAAGATGTCGCAAGACCACACATCATGGCCCATGGCGGCAAAGGCGCGACGGACAACGCCGGAAGTTTCACAACCGACGAGAACCTTCATGCCCGCCTCCCAACGCCGCCGAAATCGACGACCACAGAGCGGACGGCGGCCTCATCCCCCACGAAGACCGGCGGTTGCGTACGACCGGAAAAGACCGATAGGTAGACACGGCCGGTGCGGTTGATCTCGGCCAGTTCTTCCGACGAAAGCTCCCAGCACGAGACCGAGCACAAACCGTTGGTGAAGGTATGCAAGTCGGAGACATTCTCGGCGCCCTCTGGCGCCCTCAGCAGCACGTTGGCGCCGTCGAATTGGACAGGGAACCCCATCAGTTCCCTCCTTCCATTGCGCTCCCGCGCGCCATAACCTGCACACCGATGCGAGCATATTCCCGCGTCGTGCGAATCGTGATCGGCGCGAGGCCGTCACGACCGCGAACAGCAGAAAGCGCCGCAATCTCGGCTTCGAGATAAGCCAGCCCTTCCGGAAAATTGGCCTTCACGAGCGCCTGGCGGATGCACACCCGCTCCCGCACGAGCACGTCGAGCGGCACGGCCAGCAACCAATGAGCGCGCTCCGAATGATCAGCTGCGTCGAACAGTTCCTCGACGATAGGGAGAAGAGCAGCAGTCATCGGCCGATCTCCTTTTCCACCCGCTTGGCGAGCCCGGCCAGATCACGCGCCTTGCCGTCGAGATCATCGAGGCGATTGCGCAGCGACTTGCCGTCGTCGAGGTGCTTTTTACGAACCTCCATCACGGCCTGGTACTCGCGATTGAACTCCGCCCGAGCCTTCAGGAACTGATCGAGGAGCGGATTGGAGCCTTCCGGGCCGAAGAACTGGTCGCGCACCTCGCGCACCCACGCCGACGGAACGTTGAGATCTTCCGCCAGCCGCTTGTCGGTCCATCCGACGCAATAGCCCTCGCCGCTGTAGTGATCCGAGATCTTGGCAAACACGATCTGTCGGTCGGCACGGCTCATCTCCGGCGGCGGTTCTGCCTTGAGCGGCGGCACGTTCACTGCCGGCCCTTTCTGGGGCGTCGTCATCGTCTCGGTCTCCTCTGGGGTTGGCGCCGCACGCTTCAGGCATTCCGGGCAACGGTCCTTCCGATCCGTCGTGCCGACCTGCCAGCCGAAGCTGCGGAAATGTTGCGGAATGGATTCGGGCGTCCGGCGCTTCACGCCGCGCTTGAGCGGATAGAAGCAGACGGCGCCGCAGGTGCAGCGGATGCGATACCCGTGCGCGGCATTGCCGGTGTCGGTCGTGCCAATGCGGTCGACGGGAAAGGCGCGCGCGCTCATGCCGGCCTCGCACGCATGTAAAGGTCATAGTCCCGACGCAGCTTGCGAAACCGCGCGGCGCACGACGCGTCATCGTCGAGCTGCTTTTTTGACTGGATTGCGAGCAGGAACTTGAGGCGGGTGTCCGCTTCCGCCTGCGTACGCACCTGCCCGCCTGCGCCACGCCCTTCGAGGAACCGCTGAAACGTGGGCTTGCCGCAGAGGGTCGCGGCAACTTGACTCAGCGGCCGGTTTGCGCGCGCTTGACCCTCCAGCCGCCCACGAAGATCGAGCACGGCCTGCGCCGCGCGATCCTGAAGGGACAGGAAAAGTCGCAGCAGATCGAGGGAACTCGACAGCAGCTCAAGTTCCGGCGCAATAGCGTCCTGATGAATGGCGCAGAGAGCGACCGACTCGCCGGTCGAGCGCTTCGAGATGACGCGCATCACCGAGCCGGCAACGTCCAGCTCCCAATCGTCGCCCGTCAGCCGGTCGGCGATGTCGCGGAATCGTGCCAGTTGCGCCCTCTCGCGCGTACGATCGGGAGAGTCGGCCATCACTCCCCGCCTTCCACGTCGCTTTCCGGGCCTGTGGCCGGGTTCCACGTGTAGGCCCAATCGACCCGCTTTATGGTGGTCGTGTCGCCATAGGTGCCGTCTTCCTGCAGCTCCCAGACGCACCACATCGTGTTCATCTGGCTGGACGCCTTGTTTCCGTCCCAACCGTCGCGATGCATCATCGGAACCCGCCGCTTCATCACGTAGATCCGCGCCGGCGGGCACGTCTCCATGATGTAGTTGCGATCAGGATCTTCGAAGCCGGCGAGCACATTGAGATTGAGCAACAGCGCCATTTTGCGCGGCTTGCGCACCCGCAGCGCATGCGCGATGCAGGAGTTCATGTCGTCACCGTAGGGCGGGTTCGAAACGATATCGTGCGACGGACCTTCCGTTTCGCGATAGTCGACGACGTCTTGCACCACGCCATCTTTTGTCGTGGTGCCGTAGTCGACAAGGTCGCCGAGGACGACGTCATAGCCGGCGTCCTCAAGCGCCCGGACGATTGCGCCGCGACCGCAGAACGGCTCATCCACGGTTGCGGAAAACTGCTCAAGCGCAAGTATTGCGCTAGTCGCCTCCTCCCCCGTCTCGTAAAGATTGTTTCCGCGCTCTTCCTTCGTCGCCGTCTTCGTGCCGATCGCGGCCTTCAGGTTTGCCCGCGTCGGCGCGAGGCCAGCCGCGACACGAGCGGCAATGGCCCGCTCGGCGATGCCAGGCATCTTTTCTTCCGCCGCCGCCAGCTTGCGCGCGTCGTGAATCTCCTGCCGGGTTAGGCCCGCTTCCGCCTGTTTGAAAATGTCGTCAGCCGCGACATTTTTCGGCCGACCCTTTTTCGCAGCCTGGCCGGCCTCTTGCGCGGCGTCGTAAGCCTTGGCGAGCTGGATTTTGCATCGCGTCTCCATCAGCAACGCGTCACCCTGCAGCTGCCGGAACTTCGGCACCAGTTCCCGCGTCGCGGCATACTTCGCGGCGAACCGCGCTTCGGCCTGCGAGAGATCATATGCGCCGTCGGCAATCACCCGTGCGCGCTGGATGTCGCCTTCGTCGAAGAGCCGCGCCGCCGTCTCCAGCATCGTGACAATCTCCGGCACCTTCGCCGGCTTCGGCGCCTCGACCAGGCCGAACTCGACCGCAAGCGTGGCCGCCGGCAAGGCAGGCTCCGGCGACGCCGCGTCGAGCAGCCCGAGATCGCGCGCCAGCGTCATGCCGGCATCAGTCGGAAAGCACAGCATCATATCGGTGTCATGCCGCCGCACGAGGCCGTGCTGATGCAGCCGCTGGATACGGCGTTTGCCGCCGCCATCGGGCGCGCGGTACTCACCTGCGGCAACCGCGCGAAGGATGTCTTTCTGTTCGGGTGAGAGCATCGCGGTCATATCCATCAGTCTGCCCTCATCAACCGGTCGAAGTAGTATTCGCCCGCCGCCGCAATGGCGAAGCGATGCGGGTAGATGGAATGCCGGCGCGCATAGCCGATCTGCGCTAGGGCGCAGCCGGCCAGCTTTTCGCGCAGACCGGACGCCAGCAAATACTGGCCGTCCACTTCGGAAAGCCGACGCAGAAAAGCCCGCTCAGCGGGCTTGAGAGGGGTAATGGTGAAGGACACGCCCATGGTCAGCCCTCCGCCGTCGCGGCGGCGACTAGTTCGAGAGCCCGGATCGCTTCGAGCGCCTCACGATGGATCGTCCGCTTTTCGAGCGCGTCGTACTTGCCATCCGCGCCGGCATCGATGATCGCCTTGGAGACATCCATTGTCTGCGAAAGGACGCGGTGCGCATCGAGTTCGGTAAGAGGTTTGACCCCTTCCCGCCCTGCCGAGGGCACGAGATCGAAGCCCAGCATGTGCGCCGCTTCCGAAAGGATGATCGGCGAGCCGGCGCGCATGTCCGCCTCGACGGCGATGTCGATCGGGATCATCGACTGGCCATGCTCATAGGAACCATCGGGCCGACGCTCGCCGAGCGTGGCATACTTGACGAGACTGGAGACCGCGACGCGCGTCAGCATCGCAAACGAAGTGACACCACCACCCAGGCGGTAGCAGGCATCCGTAACGCCCTTCAGGGCAAGGATCTGTTGTTCGGAAATCAGGCGCACGAAATCACCCCACTGAAAGCAAGGAAATAAAAACGGGAAAGGATTCACTGAAGTCGCGCGGGCGAACCGCTACGAATGGGACATCAGATCACGGAGGCCCACATGGATAGGCGGACGCAAAAACAGAGGCAGGGACGCGCAGGCCAGTGGCGCGCCCCTGCCAGGTGGCAAGGCCCATGGAGAGGAGGGAGGGCACTTGCGGGGAAACCTTCATTCCGCCGCCTCCATCGGGCAGGCAGCGGCTACGGACACGCCCCTCGCCGCGCAATTTGCGGCATAAAGAGCAACCGGCCCATGGTCCGTGAGAGCAATAATGATCGGCCAGTGACGGTCCGGGATTCCGGTTTTCGCCCACTTGTAAACGGCATCCTTCGACAGGTCGCCGCCCGCTTCGGTAGCGGCCTTCGAGATTGCCTCGGCGCCACCCGCGTCCTTGATGATTTGCCTAATGCTGATCGTGCTCATGCACGCATCAATAATGGATTTTAAATCCACTTACAAGGCAAGTGAAATCCAACCCGGAAAATAATTCCGAAACTATGATGGCGACCATGGCTTGGTGGAAAAGATTGGACGAGAGACGTAAGGAACTTGGCTGGAACAAGGCCGAGCTTGCCCGTCGATCAGGCATTCCCTACGACAACATCAACAAGTACCTGCGAGGCGACATTGAGCAGCCGCGAGGAGATGTGCTGGACACGCTCGCACGTACGATCAAGCGCCCCCTCCTTTGGCTTCGAGATGGCATCGAGGTGGCCCAGAGCGAACTGACATTGATGCCCGGCAGGATGGTCGCCGCCCAGGTGGTGGGCCGGGTGGAGGCTGGAGCATTTCGTGAAGTTGATGAGTTCGATCAGTCGGAGCCGGTTTTGATCTCAGTGCCACCGGATGAGCGCTTTCCTCAAGCTCGCCAAATCGTCTTCGATGTCTCCGGGGACTCAATGAACAACCTTCGGCCAAGACCCATCATGGATGGCGACCGGGTTATCGCCGTTGCATATGAAGACGTGGCAAACGAAGCAGTTCTTCGTGATGCAATGGTCGTCATAGTCGAGCGCACGCGTGACGGCGGACATACTCGCGAATGGTCAGTGAAGCAGGTTGAGATTTACGAAGGTCGCACCGAGTTTCACCCCCGTTCTACGAATCCGAAGCACAAGCCGATCGTAGTCGAACGAGACGCGGACGCCGATGACGGCACGCGGGTCGAGGTCATCGGCCTTGTTCGACGCGTCCAGAACGAATTCACCTACTAAGCGGCGAAGCTTCGCTCGACATCAAAGTCATCGCATGCGCGGCTGATTTCGCCGAGCAACCATGCCGGCGGCTTGGTGCACATGTAGGAGTTTCCGTCCGGACCGAGAAAGTTCATGATCGGATAGATCATGTAGCAATCCATCTCTCCTACAGGGGCGACCGCCGACACTTTGAACGCATAGCCAGGGAAGCGACGGACGAGGTAATCAACAAACCGCTCCTTCGCACCATGGATCTGCGCACGCTGCTCAACGGGCGGCACAATCACAAACTCCGTTACCTCATGTGGCATAGCTTCGCTCCTGACTAACTCCAATGATCTGCCCAATTCTGCAGTCGCACTGAGTGCAGCAATACGTCAGCGAGGAGAGCACCCCGCTCTCGACCAACTCGTCGACGTCGCAAGGCGCATCGTCGACTGGCGGCACCTCAACCACCCTCGAAGTCTCCCTTACGCAGTTCTCGCACCGGACATGCAGAACGAAAATTCGAGGCTGATAGCGTAGCGCGACAGACATGTTTGTTCTCCTTTGGTTCTCATAAATCCAGAGAACTCCGAGAGAGTCGAGTCGAATCAGATGACTGGAAAATAAATCCATAACTAGATTGACGTTTTCGTTAGTTGGATTTATTTTCACCTGCATCGACCCGAAATCCACAGGAGACGACCCATGCAGAACCCGCTCGGCAACACCCCGCAACAGGTAATCCACTCCATGGCCGACGCCATGCGCCTGCTCGGTGAGGGCTGCACCGAAACTGCCATGAAATTGAAAGGCTTCACGCAGCAGCAGCTCGTCAAATACGGTGACGCCGCCCGCGAACTCGCCTTTGAGCAATCCGCCCGCCACGTTCGCGTGCGCATTTCCGCCTGTCACGCGGCTTAACGCCATGAAGCCGCAATCACGCCTCGCGGGAACGCGCCCACACATGGTCCTTCCCGACGAATACCTCGATCAGCGTCGCCGCGAGATCGAGCATGCCGACCAGGCGAGCGACTTCCTTCGCGGCGTGGCCTGCGGCATCGCCTGCAGCCTCCTCACCATCGCCCTCTTCGCCCTCTGGCGCATCGTGGCCTGACCCCGAAAGGAACCCTCATGAAGAAGATCCGCGATTTCAGCCAGATCATCGGTCTGCTGGAAAACGGCCAGCTCAACCCTGCCCTGTCGGGCGAGGTCAGCGAAACCCTGAACAAGCTCTATGACATGTCGGAAGGCAGCCAGGGCGCGACGTTCAAGGGCTCCACCACCCTGAAACTCAGCTTCACCGTGAAGGACGGCATGGCGACGATCGCTGCCGACTTCTCCTCCGTCACGCCGAAGCGCCCGCGCAAGAACTCCGTTTTCTGGGTCGTCGAGGATGGCGCCCTTTCGACCGAGCACCCGCGCCAGCACGACATGTTCACGCCGCGCGCGGTCTCCTCCGAAGAGCCGACGCGCCAGAGCCAGTAAGCCTCCCCAACCTCGAACGCCACGAAAGGAAACACCGTGGAACAACTGGATAAAGGCGCGGTCGAAGCCGTCGCCAAACTTGCCAAACAGTCGGAGATGAAGGTGATCTCGATCACCCTCCCCGAGAAGATCAACGGCCTGCCGTCCGAGATCCCGGCGCTCGCCCACCCCGAAAGCGGCCGGGTGATCAGCCTTTATGATCAGCTGGCGCCGTGGCGCACCCGTCCGGAGCGCAAGGTTGGCACCGCTCGCGCCGAGACGCTGGAATCCTTCATCGATCTGATCCTGCGCCACAAGCAGGACAACAGCGTCATCTTCGCGCAGACCGATTGGCAGAAGCCGGCCCTGACGGCTGTGATCGACTACCACGACGCCAACGGCCCCGATAACGGCAAGCACCGCATTCACTATCAGTTCCCGCTGTCCGAGGAATGGAAGGCATGGCTTGCCATCAACGGCAAGAATATGGACCAGACGGCGTTCGCGGAGTTCATCGAAAATCACATTGCCGATCTGTCATCGCCTCATCACGACGAAAGCACCGACTTCGAGCGCATGTTCGGGGCCAAGGTCGGCTTTCCCAACGACATCGTCATGTTGTCGCGTGGCCTGCAGATCAACGCCGAGACCCGCGTAAAGCAGGCGGTGAGGCTTCAGACCGGCGAAACTCAAATCCTGTTCGAGGAAGACCACAAGAACGCCAGCGGCGAACCGTTGATGGTTCCGGGCGTGTTCGTCCTGCAAATCTCGCCGTTCTTCATGGGCGAGCCTACCCGCATTCCCGTCCGCCTGCGCTACCGCCTGATCAGCGGGTCGCTGACGTGGATCTGCGAGCTTTACCGGCCGGATCGCTACATCACCGACCAGGTGCGCTCTGACTTGAACCGCGCCGCTGACGAAACCAGCCTGCCGAAGTTCGAAGGCGCACCCGAGATGTCTGCCGGCTGATAGGCCGACAACAATAGGGCGGCTTCGGCCGCCCTCACCCCTTTCTCACAATTGAACCTGACCGATTGAGGATAGAGCCATGTCCGCAAGCAGCAAAGCCGTGCCCGAACGCACGAGCACATTCCCCGCAAACCTGACGCCGTCAGACGTTGACCGCATCCGCCGCATGGTGCTGGCCGGCAACTCGACCGCCGAGATCGCTGCAGCCTTCGACACGACTGAGCGACGCGCCACCGTGTTCCTGGAAGTCCGCCGTCCGCGCTGGCTGCGCAACCGCAACGAGGGCCGCATCGAGTTTCTTGCCGCCAAGACGGTCATTTATCGCTGGCGCTCGCGCAAGGACGGTGGCGCCGACGTTCGTCCCTTTTCCGTCGCGGCCATCTCCATGCACCGGGCGGCGCTGGAGAAGCGGACATGACCACCAAACTCCAAATCGTGCAGGAGACGGTCTCCGACCACATGGATCAGATGCTGGCAAACTTCAAAGCCGGCGCGAAGATCACGGTTCTCATCCGGACGCCCGGCAAAGACGAAGCCGACTTCCTGATGACGAGCGACGACCTCGACGACGTCATTGATGCCGTCCAGCGCCGAAAGGCAGCCTCCGCAGCTACACCGGCAGACGCCCCCAGCGCTCCCCAAGAAGTCCCCGGCAAACTCGAGTTTTTCGACGGCAAATTGATGCCGGTCATCGACGCCAGCCGCTACGGATGGCGGCGCTTCCGCGAGCACTACGACCGTGACGGCTACTGCGACAATCCAGGCAGGGGCTACTGAAATGGGCTGGAAAAACGTCAAAGAGCGCTACCGGATCAACCACATTGTGCAAGTTACCGAAGAAGGCATCTGCATCGGCTCACCCTACATCCACGCAATCATCGTCATCAGCATGACGGGCGAAATCGTCAAGCATGCCGACCGGACCTTGAACGCCGATCTCCAACGCTACCAGATGGAGATGCAGGCCGACCCAGGACAGCTGCGCCGAGCGGTGCAATCGGAAGATACCTTCGCAGCCTCCATCCCAGTCTTCACCTACCAGGGCGCGGAGATCATCGAAAAGCTCTGCGAAGAGCCGGGCTGGCCCAACGTCACCCACGACGGCGCTATGATGTACGAGAACACGTTCTTCGCCGAACGGGAAAAAGCACTGGAGGCCGCCAGGCACAATTGCGAGGCTGCTATCATGCTACGCAATCTTGAGGTCTCGGACAGGCAGAAGCTGATCGACAAGTCACTTGCCCGCCTCAAAGAACTTCACGCCAACGCACTGAAGCTCGGCGTTGCCATTCAGAGCACCCCAGCGACGCGCACCGTGCTGCCTTACCAGAAGCGTGTCCGCCAATGGACGGACGCCTGCTTTGGCAATGGTATCGGAGATCCTGCCGAGCGCAATTTCCGCTTTCTCGAAGAAGCTCTGGAACTCGCACAGTCCTGCGGCGCTACAGCCGACGAAGCGAGAAAGCTGATCGACTATGTGTTCAGTCGCCCGGTCGGAGATGCGCGTCAGGAAGTGGGCGGCGTCGAGTTAACCTTGGCCGCGCTCTGCAATGCGCGCGGCATCGACCTCGACGAAGCCAGAGAGGCGGAACTCATCCGCGTCTGGTCGAAGGTCGAGCAGATCCGCGCCAAGCACGAATCGAAGCCGAAAGGCGTCCGCTCGCCGCTTCCTGGAGGCGCACATGGCTGATTTGACCGCCAGCCTCCCCCTTTTCCGCGTCTTCTTTCATGGCGGAAAAACCATCGTGCTCACGGCCGGAAACTCGATGCTTGCCGAACAGAAAGCCCGCGTCGCCAACCCCGGCGGCTTCGTCAAAAAGATCAACCTCGTGAAGGATGCCAGGAAATGAGCGCAGCAATGCTTGAAGCCACCGCCATCCAGCACGCCTGGCAGGCTCTTGTGACCGACCAGGGCGAGCCCTTTGCCGCATTCGTGCGTGGCCACGTGAACCCTTTCACACTCGCCGACGACGCCGAGGAGGCCATCGTCAAAGCCTTCAACGACCTGTCGCCGGCATTCGCCGCCGATGCCCGCGAGATCATCGACGAAGCCGGCGGCGCGGTCCTCACTCAGTTCTGGCTTCGCCCGGTCGACGACGTTGAGCCCGGCGACCCGGAAGCCTTCTTTCTCGTCGCGACCGTTGACCAGCGCCGCGCCTTCCCTGTGACCGGCGTGAGGTTCCTTTGATGTCTTCTCAGCTTTACCCCTTCCGCATCCACTTCCACGATCCGGATCTTCCGCCGCTGGACATTGAGGCGCCCTGCGTTGCCGATGCCCGCAAGGTCGCAATTGAGCGTCGCAACGTCACCGAAGGCGCCATCCGCAAAGTCAAGATCATTAGGGAGAAGGCCAATGGTTGATGCCGCTATCCCCCAGTTCGCACTCTCGATCCGTCAGCCGTGGGCATGGTGCATTCTGCACGCCGGCAAGGACATCGAGAATCGCTCTTGGCGCACCCGCTTCCGTGGCTCCATCGCGCTTCATGCAGCCAAAGGCCTCACCAAAGCCGAGTTCGAAGGCTGCCTCGCCACAGTGCACGAGATCAGCGAGACGCACCCCTTTCCGCCGGGCACGACCATGCCCGCACTCGCCGAACTGCCGCGTGGCGGCATCGTCGGCGCGGTCGATATCGTCGATTGCGTCAGCCAGTCCGAAAGCCCGTGGTTTTTCGGCAACGACACCGGCGCCTATGGCTTTCGGTTGGCAAACCCTCGCCCGGTAGAGTTCATCCCGGTCAACGGTGCGCTCAGCATGTTTGACTGGCGCAAGAACCTGAAAGGCGAGCGCCGATGATCGCCACAGCCATTGCCTACTTTTTCGCGCTCATGTTCTTCGCGGCCGGCATCCTCGCCATGTTCCAGATCGGCCGAGGCAAGATCGCCGCCAATGACAAGAACGCTCACATATGGGCAGCCGTAGCCTGCATCGTGATCTCATGGTGCGCCGCCTACGTAGGGGGCATCTGATGACCGATCAGAACCGCACCAACCGGCGCCGCCGAGAGAGATACCAGAAGGCTATCCACCGGGCCGGATTCTTTCAGGCCCGCGTCAGGGCACAACTGCTCGCGCAATCGTTCGGCGTCGATCAGGCCCTGATCGACGCCCTGAATGCAATGGAACCCGTCGATCGGGACGCAAAATTGACGGTTGCGGTTTCCGGCATTGCCGAGCCCGTCCGACTTCAGCTTTCCAGAGCCAAGGGTTTTAATCTCCAGCGCCACAGCCTTGAGACCAACGGCCTGCCGGCCGCGATCGTCGCGCGCCCGTCCAAATACGGCAATCCCGTCACCGAACTGGACTTCACAGATCTGCAGTCGATATGGAGAGAGATGGGCCGCAAACCTATCGAGGGCACATGGCGGCAGCATGCCGTCCGCTGCTTTGACGCGTGGATCGGCGGCGAGATTGCTGAGATGGGCAAACCGCCAACAGCGGCGGAGATCCGGCGCGATCTGAAGGGCCAAAACCTCGCATGCTGGTGCAAGCCGGGCGAGCCATGCCACGCCGACGTACTGCTCGAAATCGCAAACAGCCCTGCACGCCAGGAGGTACAGCGGTGACCAGCCGCATCTCCCCCAAAGTGACCGAGGATGACCTGCGCGAGGCGATGGCCAATTGCGCGCTCATCATGGAGGAGGAAAGCTGGGGCGATAAGCTCTGGCCCATTTTCGAGCGATTAGAGCGCGAGCTGGAGGCGATGCGCAGCAAGACTGACAGGCTAGCCGCTGCTCGCGCCTTCAGCCGAGGATCGAAGCATCAAACGGAAGCACGATCTTAAGCATCTGATCGCGGCGCCAAGACAGCTCGCCGCCATCGCCGTAGTCGGGCCGATCAGTATCGTGCCCCAGAATTCTCCGGCGGAATTCATCATCAAAGCCAGCCTCCAGCATCCGCTTCTCATAAGCATGACGAATCGAGTAAACACGGTGGTTTGCCGATGGCAAAAGCTCGTGATCTTTCAGATAGTTCATAAGCGTCGCTGAAAGATTGGTTTCTTTGTCGAAGTAGCGCGGGAAGCCAGCTGTTGCGCACTTCATGGCCTCCAGAGAGACGCCAACCAGCGGCACATCACGGACACTGTTTTCAGTCTTCACCTTCCGGTCTGCCCGGTAGATTATCTGCAGGTAGGGCACGGGCGCGTCGAGATGGATCTGAGCGGGTGTCAGATTGCAGATCTCCGAAGGCCGGCAACCGGTCTCGATCATCGTCAGTAAGATCAGCCTGGCTTCACGGTTCAAGCTCTTGAGGCTTCCAGCCGCGAGGAAGCTCTTCTCCATGAAAGTCTGTGAAAACGGCAGCACCTTCAGCTTCAGGCTCTTAGGGTCGCTGAATGAAAGGTCGTCAAAGGGGTTCTTGATGTCGAGCGCGAGATATCGAGTGTATTCGCGAAACAGCTTGCGGATATTGCCAAAGCTGCGATTGGCCGTGTTGCCCGAAAGCTTCTTTGGGGCCGCCGCAGCCTTGCCGCCCTTCTCTGCTTCCTGTTGGGGCTTCGCGCCTTTCTTTCCGGCCGCAATCTTCTCTCGCCACCAGCGGTGATATTCAATCGCGTCGACGCGGGTGAGATCCAGGAATGTCTTGTTGCCCATCGCTTCGATGAAGCGTTCGGCTGCGGCGAGTTTCACCTTCCGCCAGGACTTCAATTGCGCCGGGCTCATTCCAACGGTTTCTTCTAATCCGATCTCGTCGACATAGAGCTTCATGACCTTGCGGACGGTTAGCTTTGGCTGCCCCTCGACACCAAGCACGGCTTCACGGTCACGCGCTGGCGCCGCCGCCGCAACGGCGAGCCGCTGCACGACTTCAGCAATCGGTGCACTGTCGGCGATATCGACGACACCTTTGTATTCAAACCCCAGCGCGACCGCCCTCGCCTTGGCGGCCTGGTATCGAGTGAGCGCGTTATCTTCCGGGTGCTCGTGACTGAGGCCCTGCCAGAACAGATCGTCGGCCCGCTCAAGCGCGTCGCGACGGAGCTGAGCCACATCCAGCGAAGAAGTTTTCAAGGAGGTTTGGATCAATCCCCGGCCGTCGATATGGGCGAAGTTCGCGGGCACGCGGCGTATGTAATGCCACTTCGAGCCTCGCGGCTTCAGATAGCGCATTGGATCGCGTGCGATGACGACGGCTGACTTTTTACGATTGCCCACGGCGTTCCTTAGGGAGGCTTTGTGGTGCAATCTGTAGTGCAGAAAAGGGGAAAACGTCAATTCCCCCCGAAGGGGAATGCCTATTTGTATGGGGAAATCAAATAGATGACCCGAAGGTCAATGGTGCGGTCGAGAAGACTCGAACTTCCACGGGTTGCCCCACAGCGACCTCAACGCTGCGCGTCTACCAATTCCGCCACGACCGCATCGTGGTAGGTGCCGAATTGCTCCGGCGGGGCTGCATGTAGCAAAAGCCTCTGGGGTGCACAAGGGCATGACGACAGAAATTTGACGGGAAAAGAAACTATTTCAACAGCCTCCCCGCGAAGCCCTGCAAACGCTGGACTCTTGTCGCGCGCCGTCCCATGTACAGGGGATCAAAACAGGAATGCAGACGGAAATGCAGCGCGAAAATCTGAGCCAGGACATGTTCGCCCCCCCGGAATCACCCCCGGTTCGCTGGCGGATCGCCCATCACCTCGTCGATTATCCACAGGCGGTTGAAACGATGGAGCGCGAAGCGGCCGCCATTGCCGCCGGCACCGCCGACGAGCTCGTCTGGCTGGTGGAACACCCGCCGCTCTATACCGCAGGCACCAGCGCCGACGCGGCAGACCTCGTGATGCCCGATCGGTTCCCAGTGTTTGCGACCGGCCGCGGCGGTGAATACACCTATCACGGCCCTGGCCAGCGGGTGGTCTATGTCATGCTGGATCTCAAGCGTCGGCGACAGGACGTGCGGGCGTTCGTCGCCGCGCTGGAAAGCGTTGTCATCTCGACGCTTGGTTCGATGAACGTCAAAGGCGAACGCCGAGAGGATCGCGTCGGCGTCTGGGTTCGCCGTCCGGAGAAACCGTCACTTCCGGACGGGTCTACGGCTGAAGACAAGATCGCGGCGATCGGCATTCGCCTGCGCCGCTGGGTGAGCTTTCACGGTTTCTCGCTCAACGTCGATCCGGATCTCGACCATTTCGGCGGCATCGTGCCCTGCGGCATCCGCGGCTACGGCGTCACCAGCCTCGTCGATCTCGGCCTGCCGGTGATGGTGCCGGATGTGGACATGCGCCTGCGCGAAGCCTTCGAAACGGTCTTCGGCCCGACCCGCAACGACCAAGCCTGAATTTGGGACTATTAGGAAGAGGGATGTTTCAGGGCGCTTCGATGAAGCGATCCCTGGCCCGTCGTTCGCGCCAGATCATGAAAAGTCCTGACACGACGATGATCGCAATCCCCAGCCATTTCGAGACCGATGGAAAATCTCCGAAGATGAGATAGCCAAGCGCTGTCGCGGTGACGATCTCGAAATAGGCAAACGGCGCCAGCAGGGAAACGGGTGCCGCCTGGAAGGCCTTGACCACCAGGAGGTGGCCATAGCCCGAAAGCGAGCCGAGGATGACGACGAGCGCCCAGCCGAGCGCGGTCTTTGGCAGAGACGGCTCGAAGTCCGCGACACCCATTTGATCGCCGATCGCAATCACCCCCACCATGAACAGCGTTCCGCCGATACCGGCAATCGTCTGCATCGTCAGCGGGCTGTCGGCCGTTCCGACGGCCCGGTTCAGCAGGAGATAACAGGCAAAGACCGAGGCACAGGCGACCGGCAGCAACGATGTTGCGCCGAAGACGGCGAAGCTGGGCTGAATGACGATCATTGCACCGGCAAAACCTACGGCAATTGCCAGCCAGCGGCGCCAGTCGACCTTCTCGCGCAGGATCAGCGCGGACAGGCAGGTCAGGATGAACGGCTCGACGAAATAGATCGCGAACACATCGGCGAGCGGCATGTATTTCACCGAAATGAAGAAGAACAAGGCCGCCGCCGCCAGAAGAACGCCGCGCAGCAGGTTGAGCCAGAGCCTTTTCGGGCGCAGCGCCCGCAGACCACCAACGGTAATGAGCAAGGGCAGCGTGGCGACAAGCTGGAAGAAGAATCGATAGAACGTCAC
This sequence comes from Ensifer sp. 1H6, assembly GCF_001976035.1. NCBI lineage: Bacteria > Pseudomonadati > Pseudomonadota > Alphaproteobacteria > Hyphomicrobiales > Rhizobiaceae > Ensifer > Ensifer sp. 1H6. Next base: position 260,171 of record NZ_MOAI01000007.1, read on the forward strand.
CTGTGCCGGCGCCATGCCCTCGACGACAGCCATGTACTTGGCGATCACATCCATGCCTGGCAGGATGATCATGGCAAAGAGCATGATGGCGACGCCCTGCATTACCGTGTTCTGGGGATTGGCTGCTGTCGATGCAGACGCGGTCATGGGCTTGTTCCGATTGGGCTGCGCCACTTTAGAACGTTCGCAGCACTTTTCAACGCATACGGGTACGACACGGTAAGACATGTTTCATGGTCGGAGCCGCTTTTGACCGTGTTTTTGCCGCTGCGGGGTGGTCCCTGACGGGCCGAATGCCTATAAGCTCATTTCATCTTCCGCCCCGGAGGAGAAGCGCTCTTACTTCTCTGATCAGAAACCGGGACCTTTGAACGTGACCGTGGCAAAGGAGATATCCATGCGCTTGTCCACCGAAACGATGATTGCTCGCCTGCGCGACACCGGCGACGGAGATACGTTGGGCGGGCGCATCTGGCGCGCGCGCGACGCGGCCAACCTCTCGACCAAGGACCTTGCCGATCAGCTCGGCGTCAGAGTGGAAACGGTTGCCGCCTGGGAGCGCGACCGTGCGGAGCCGCGCACCACCCGCCTGTTCATGCTCGCCGCGTGCTCGGTGTTACGCCCGCCTGGCTGATCGCCGGCATGGGCCGCGCGCCGGATGATGAGACGAAGACCGTTTCGAGCGAGAGCCTTCGAGAGCAGCTGGCTCTCGTCAAGAAATTGCACGAACAGACTGGCAGGGCCATTGCCGCTCTTGAGATAGAGCTCAATCGCGTTCAACAGACTATTCGTTAGTTCATTGCCGATTCCAACGGGCGACATTGGCCGTTCTGTCGATGCCACCCGAAATCATTGTTAGTTCAAGGAGAAAATAGATGGATGTACGCGCCGCCGTCGCCGTTCAGGCCGGCAAGCCGCTGGAAGTGATGACCGTTCAGCTCGAAGGCCCGCGGGCCGGCGAGGTTCTGATCGAGGTCAAGGCGACCGGCATCTGCCACACCGACGATTTCACGCTTTCCGGCGCCGACCCCGAAGGTCTGTTCCCGGCGATCCTCGGCC
>NZ_MOAI01000080.1:0-1516 GCF_001976035.1 Ensifer sp. 1H6
ATCTGGCCGAACCCTTGGCGGCGCTGATCGTTTCGCTGTCGGGCAATTACGACACCATCCTTGCTGCTGCCACTTCGGTCGGCAAGAACGTCCTGCCGCGGGTTGCAGCGCTTCTCGATGTTGCCCAAGTTTCCGAAATCACCGAGGTGGTCTCGTCCGATACCTTCAAGCGTCCGATCTATGCCGGCAACGCCATCCAGACGGTGCAGACGACGGAAGCGAAAAAGGTGATCACCGTGCGCACCGCCTCGTTCGCCTCGGCCTCCGAAGGCGGTTCGGCTTCAATCGAGGCGATCGCAGCTGCGGCCAATCCGGGTCTGTCGAGCTTCGTTGCCGACGCGCTGTCGTCGTCGGATCGTCCGGAGCTGACCTCGGCCAAGATCATCATCTCGGGCGGCCGTGCACTCGGCTCGTCGGAAAAATTCAAGGAAGTGATCCTGCCGGTTGCCGACAAGCTCGGCGCTGCCGTCGGTGCATCGCGCGCGGCAGTCGACGCCGGTTATGCCCCGAACGACTGGCAGGTCGGCCAGACCGGCAAGGTGGTTGCCCCAGATCTCTACATTGCCTGCGGCATCTCCGGTGCGATCCAGCACCTGGCCGGCATGAAGGACAGTAAGGTCATCGTCGCCATCAACAAGGACGATGAGGCACCGATCTTCCAGGTCGCCGACTACGGCCTCGTCGCCGACCTCTTCGAGGCGCTCCCCGAACTCGAAAAGACGCTCTGATCGCGCCATGACCAATATAAGTGAGTTGCCCGAGCGCGAGAGTATGGAGTTCGACGTGGTGATCGTCGGCGCGGGGCCTGCGGGGCTTTCGGCAGCGATCCGGTTGAAGCAGGTCAATCCCGAGCTTTCGGTGGTGGTCTTGGAAAAAGGCGCCGAAGTCGGCGCGCATATCCTGTCGGGTGCCGTCGTCGACCCCATCGGTATCGACCGGCTGCTGCCGGGCTGGCGCGACGAGGCCGACCATCCGTTCAAGACCGAGGTTACCGACGATCATTTCCTCTTGCTCGGTCCCGCCGGCTCGATCCGCCTGCCGAACTTCGCCATGCCGCCGTTGATGAACAATCACGGCAACTACATCGTCTCGCTCGGCAACGTCTGCCGCTGGCTTGCCGGCCACGCCGAAGCGCTCGGTGTCGAGATCTATCCGGGCTTTGCCGCAACCGAAGTGCTCTATAACGACGAAGGCGCCGTCATCGGTGTCGCCACCGGCGACATGGGCATCGAGCGCAACGGCGAGCCGGGGCCGAACTTTGCCCGCGGCATGGAACTGCTCGGCAAATACACGCTGATCGGCGAGGGCGTGCGCGGTTCGCTCGCCAAAGAGCTGATTTCAAAATTCGATCTCTCCAGGGATCGCGACGTCCAGAAATTCGGCATCGGCCTCAAGGAACTGTGGCAGGTCAAGCCCGAGAACCACAGGCCCGGTCTGGTGCAGCACTCGTTCGGCTGGCCGCTCGGCATGAAGACCGGCGGCGGTTCGTTCCTCTACCACCTCGAAGACAACATGG
>NZ_MOAI01000081.1:0-1420 GCF_001976035.1 Ensifer sp. 1H6
TGGAATGCACCCCTCAACTGAGACATATTAAGTAGCGGACAGTTTCTCGAATACAGGAACTGGAAATGGTTGGAAGAAAGCCGAGATTTAGCGAAGAAGAGAAGCTCTCCATGCTCGTGCGGATGCACAACGGGGAGAACGTCAGCCGTCTGGCCGACGAACTGGGTATTCACCGTCAACGCTTGTATGCTTGGCGTGAGCAGCTACGAACTTGCGGCAATCTAACGCCGGCCCGGCAGGGACGGCCAAAGAAACAGCCCCCGCCCGAGGCACCGCCGGATCCCCAAACCCTGGCGGCGAGCTTTGCAGTATCGGCTGAACAGCGTCGTGCGGATGCATTGGCCAAAGCCCGTCGCCGCATTGTCGAACTTGAACGCAAGATTGGCCAGCAACAGGTTGAACTCGATTTTTTTCAAGAAGCCTTGCGGCATGTCAGGGGCAGTCAACAGCAGAAAGACGCGCCTGGAGGGGCGGCGTCTTCGAAGTCATCCAGAAAATGACAGCCCGCATGCCGCAAGGCTCGACAGGAATCGAACAGATGTGCCGTCTGGCTGGCGTTAGCCGGGCGGGGTACTACCGGTACTGGCAGCAATCAGCGCCGCGTCAGGAAGAAACCGGTCTACGAGATGTCATCCAAAGGCTGGCCTTGGCCAATCGGCATTATGGATATCGCCGGATTGGCGCTCTTCTGGGCCGGGAGGGCTGGCAGGCGAACCACAAACGTGTGTTGCGTTTGATGGGAGAGGACAATCTCTTATGTTTGCGCAATCGGCCGTTCGTACCCCGGACCACCGATTCCAAGCATAGCTGGCGCGTCGTCCCAAACCTGGCTCGGGGGATGGAACTGACAGGGATTAACCAGCTTTGGGTCGCAGACATCACCTATCTGCACCTTGCCGAGCAGTTCGCTTATTTGGCGGTTGTGCTCGATGCCTTCAGCCGCAAGGTCATCGGGTGGGCACTGGAACTCCACTTGCGGGCCAGCCTTGCAGTCGACGCCCTGAAAATGGCGATCTCCGCACGCGCTCCAATCGCGGGCAGTTTAATTCACCACTCGGACAGGGGAGTGCAATACGCTTGCAGCAGCTATTCTGACATCCTCCACGCGCATGGGATCCAGCCGAGTATGAGCCGGGTGGGCAATCCGTATGACAATGCGCGTGCGGAAAGCTTCATGAAAACCTTGAAGCAGGAAGAAGTTGCAGGATTGGCTTATCGCGATGCCTCGGACGCCCGGCGACGTATCGCCAGCTTCATTGAAGACGTTTACAATCGGCAACGATTGCATTCAGCGCTCGATTACCTCACCCCGGAGGAATACGAACAGTCCTTATCGTCGTCGCACGCAAGTGCCGTACCTGAACTCACAAGCCGGCAATTGTCCTGCAATTTCTCTGTCTCACTGTAGGGGTGCATTCCA
>NZ_MOAI01000082.1:0-1413 GCF_001976035.1 Ensifer sp. 1H6
CCTGCCCGCATCGATCGCTCCACTCTCTGGCTTTGCTCGCGCCACCGCACCAATCAGCCGTAGAGCGAAATCTCCATAGCCTTCGACTGTGGCCCGCGGGTTCCTTCCTCGGGGACTTTCGTACGCCTCGCGGCGCCCGAAACTCTTCACGAAAGCCGTCGGTCGGCTTCCGGGCTCCGATTTTCGAAAGCAGACCTTGAGCCTGGCGGGCGCGTGATCTGACGCGAAGTGGACCTTCGGCCGCCCTCGGCTGAACGCACGCGCCGACGACCCCCTTCGTAAGTCCGAAATCCTTGGTTTCAGTCCCATCATTTCAGCTATAAGGTGGGAGACATCGCCCAAAGGGGATTCAAGGCCAATGCCCCCAGAGAAGAAGGACCGTTCGCCTGTTGCGCTGGAACAGCGCGACGTAAGCGCCGACCAGCGCATGTTCTCGCCTTCCGTTGCGCGAAATTCGGCGCCGATCCTCGCGGTCCTAAAACGTGTCCTTCCAACACATGGCGCCGTGCTGGAGATTGGATGCGGGACCGGCGAGCACGCCGTGTGTTTTGCGGGAGCAATGCCCAACCTCACCTGGCAGCCGAGCGATCCGGATGCCGACGCCCGCACCAGCACGTCTAGCTGGATCGAATTCGCAGGGCTGAAGAATGTGCTGGTACCGCGGGATATTGATGTGTGCTCAGGACACTGGGGCGTCGAACAAACGGGGCATTTTGACGCCATCGTGTCGATCAATATGATCCATATCGCGCCATGGGCGGCAAGCTTAGGATTGTTCGCAGGAGCTGGCCGTTTGCTTCACGCTGGTGGGCTTCTTCTTCTCTACGGCCCATTCATGCGCGACGGGGCACACAACGCCCCCTCGAACGCTGCTTTCGACGCGGCTCTAAAGGAGCGCAACCCATCCTGGGGTGTGCGTGATATCGCTGATCTTGAACAAGTGGGTGAGGCCGCTGGACTTAATCTCCGCGAGACGATCGAGATGCCTACCAACAATATGTTGCTGGTCTTCTCCAGCGGTAGTGCCTGAACGACAATCGTCCCAGGTGCCCATGCGACGAGAAATGGGAGGACGCGTCGTGTCAGTCGCCACTGAGCCGAGTGCTGGCCGTTGCCAAGGAGATGCGCTCGGTTTTGGCCTTTGGTCAGCGGGTCCTGGAGGGTAGTGGCCTGGTCCGGACGCCTGTGACTTCATGTTCGGTACCCCCAGGAACGGTCGCATGGGGCGAAGCAGAAATGTATCCGGTTCGTGGAGAGCTGCTGCGCGAAGGTGATGACTACTGTTAGTGTGATGGGTTTCGGATGCTGGCGCTCCACGCGTTGGCCTGGCTCGGGCCGGCGTCCGAAAGCCTCCAGTGAAAGAACCCGCGGGATGGAAAGCGCGGTTGCCGGTCTATGGGGATTTGTCGTTTT
>NZ_MOAI01000083.1:0-1188 GCF_001976035.1 Ensifer sp. 1H6
GGCCCTTATCAACCAAAGACAGCAACTGCTGATTTGACGATGATCCCACCATCCGGACTTCTGCGCAGTTGACGGCCGGTCGCGGCGCGAAAGATTTGCAGCAATTGCAGCGCCGGCGGCACTCGCGACCACATGGTTTTCATGCGTTCCCTGCCATTTCGGGTTTTCCGAACAGCCTGGCCCGTCACAATGCGCTGTGACCAGCGGAAACCGATCTCGTGGAAATACAGGTCGGCGTGCTGCGGGCTGATATGATGAAAGACACCGGCAATTGTGCGGCGGACGCGGGCATTGAAACCTTCGACCGAATTGACATGAACGGCGTCACGAACGTATTCGCGGCTGGAATGCTTCACAGTGTCATGCCTGGCATAGTTCTCGCCAAGGGCTATGAACGCTGTCGCCTCATCGCTCATCAAGTAGGCGTCGGGATCGATCTGCGCTTCGGCGGCGCGCGCCGCTGCACGTAGCGAAAGACCAGTCACCACCGCAGCACGCGCGTCACCGGCCGGAGTGCCGGGTGTGACGTCATCTGGCCGTTGAACGATCACCATGACAGGCGTCTTCTGGGTATTCGGCAGACCTTTTCGGCCTCGTCCAGGCGGTGGATCGCCCGGATTTATTCTTGCTCGCCCACCGAGATAAAAATGGTCGATCTCCACCGTGCCGTCGAGCATGTGTTCGCGCGCCGCCATGAGACGCAGCGCGTGTCCCATCCGCCAGGCCGTCGGTTGGCTCACCCCCAGAGCCTCGGCCAGGCGCACCGAGGACAAACCCTTATCCGACTGCAGCATAAGCCACATGCCCTTCAGCCAGACACTCAAAGGAAGCTTTGTGGAATGCAGAGGCGTGTGTGTCGTCACCGTGAACTGGAACCGGCAATCGCCGTTGGAGCATTGATAGAGACCCGGACGCGCACGCCGCTTGCCCATATCGCGCCCGGCGATTGCGATCGAGCGCTTGTAACCACAGGCAGGGCAAACTCTCCCGGCCGGCCACACCATGCTTTCCAGCAATCGCCGACACTGCTCCTCATCGCGAAAGGCCACGACCATATCTTCCGCGGTCCGAATGTTGGTAAGCGCTGCAAGCATCTCCGACATTCTCGTCTCCTTCTGATCATGCCCGAAGAATCGCATGGTAGCCCTTGAGCATCAAGCTTCTTGCTGTCTTTGGTTGATAAAGGCC
>NZ_MOAI01000084.1:0-1157 GCF_001976035.1 Ensifer sp. 1H6
ATGGCAAAGAGCAAATTTGAGCGCAACAAGCCGCACGTTAACATTGGCACGATTGGCCACGTTGACCATGGCAAGACGTCGCTGACTGCAGCGATCACGAAGTACTTCGGCGAGTACAAGGCGTACGACCAGATCGACGCTGCTCCGGAAGAAAAGGCCCGTGGTATCACGATTTCGACGGCTCACGTTGAGTATGAGACGGCGAACCGTCACTACGCGCACGTCGACTGCCCCGGCCACGCCGACTACGTCAAGAACATGATCACCGGTGCAGCGCAGATGGACGGCGCGATCCTGGTTTGCTCGGCTGCTGACGGCCCGATGCCGCAGACCCGCGAGCACATCCTGCTTGCTCGCCAGGTTGGCGTTCCGGCGATCGTCGTGTTCCTCAACAAGGTCGACCAGGTTGACGACGCCGAGCTTCTCGAGCTCGTCGAGCTTGAAGTTCGCGAACTGCTGTCGTCCTACGAATTCCCGGGCGACGACATTCCGATCATCAAGGGTTCGGCACTTGCTGCTCTTGAAGATTCGGACAAGAAGATCGGCGAAGACGCGATCCGCGAGCTGATGGCCGCTGTTGACGCCTACATCCCGACGCCTGAGCGTCCGATCGACCTGCCGTTCCTGATGCCGATCGAAGACGTGTTCTCGATCTCGGGCCGTGGTACGGTTGTGACCGGTCGCGTTGAGCGCGGCATTGTCAAGGTTGGCGAAGAAGTTGAAATCGTCGGCATCCGCGACACGTCGAAGACGACGGTTACCGGCGTTGAAATGTTCCGCAAGCTGCTCGACCAGGGCCAGGCCGGCGACAACATCGGCGCGCTGATCCGTGGTGTTAACCGTGACGGCGTTGAGCGTGGCCAGATCCTGTGCAAGCCGGGTTCGGTCAAGCCGCACAAGAAGTTCATGGCCGAAGCCTACATCCTGACGAAGGAAGAAGGCGGCCGTCATACGCCGTTCTTCACGAACTACCGTCCGCAGTTCTACTTCCGCACGACGGACGTGACGGGTATCGTTACGCTTCCGGAAGGCACGGAAATGGTTATGCCTGGCGACAACGTCACGGTTGCCGTTGAGCTGATCGTTCCGATCGCGATGGAAGAAAAGCTGCGCTTCGCTATCCGCGAAGGTGGCCGTACCGTCGGCGCCGGCATCGT
>NZ_MOAI01000085.1:0-1147 GCF_001976035.1 Ensifer sp. 1H6
CGGTGACGGAACGAGCTGATAACGCGGCCGGTGAGAATGCGGTTGTGCATGTGCAGGGCGGCGCGGTCACTTTTGCCGATGTGGATACGCTCGACACACACAACGCCAGCTTCGCGGCGCAGGGTGGCGGTTATCTCGGCACATTCTCGCTCGGCCCGGTGAATCAGGGGACTGACAAGGTTGGCTGGAGCTTCAAGGTCGCCGACGGCGTGCTCGACTCGCTGCAGGCGGGCCAGACGTTGACGCAGAAGTACGACGTGACCGTCAATGACGGCCATGGCGGCACGGCAGTGCAGACGGTGACGATCGTCATCACCGGCACCAACGACGCCCCGGTGATCACGTCCGGTTGGCAGCTTGGCGGCGTGGTGGAACGGCTTGACGGTACCGTGGGCGAAAATGCGGTAACGCATGCGCAGAACGGCGCGGTGACCTTTGCTGACGTCGATACGCTCGACACCCACAGCGCCAGCTTCGCAGCGGGGGGCAGTGGCTATCTCGGTACCTTCTCGCTCAGCGCGCTGAATCAGGCGACCGACAAGGTCGGCTGGAACTTCCAGGTTGCCGACGGCGTGCTCGACTCGCTGCAGGCAGGCCAGATCCTGATGCAGACCTATGACGTGACCATCGATGACGGCCATGGCGGCACGGCGACGCAGACGGTTACGATCGTAATCCTCGGGACGAACGACGCACCGGTGATCACGTCGGGTACACAGAGCGCTACCGTGACGGAGCGTGCTGACGGCGCGGCCGGCGAAAATGCGGTCGTCCATGTGCAGGGGGGTGCAGTGACGTTTGCCGACGTCGATACACTGGACACCCACAGCACCAGCTTCTGGCCGCAAGGCGGCGGTTATCTCGGCACCTTCTCGCTGGACGCGGTGAACCAGGCGACTGATACGGTCGGCTGGAACTTCAAGGTTGCCGACGGCGTGCTGGACTCGCTACAGGCCGGCCAGACGCTGACGCAGAAGTACACCGTGCTCGTCAATGACGGCCATGGCGGCGTCGCGACACAAACAGTGACGATCGTGATCACCGGCACGAATGACGCACCGGTGATCACCTCTGCTGTGCAGAGCGGTTCGGTGACGGAGATCGCCGACGGTGCTGCGGGCGAGAATGCGACAACGCATGCACAGAA
>NZ_MOAI01000086.1:0-1033 GCF_001976035.1 Ensifer sp. 1H6
TGATGATCGAGGGACAGTCACGCTTCCGGCCTTTCGGCTTACCTTATTGGGGTTTCGAAGATCTCAACAAGGGAGTTGGAAGCATGACTGCCTCTTATGATTACCATATCGGCGTCGACTACCACAAATCCTATAGTCATCTGGTGGTGCAGGACAGCAGCGGCAAGACGCTCAGATCGGGCCGGGTGAAGAACGATCGCCAGTCGCTCGGTGGGTTTCTCGAACGCTACCGCGAGAACTCGCATGCCGTGGTCGAGGCGACGCGCAACTGGATGGTGATGTACGACTGGCTCGACGACATTTGCGATGATGTCGTTCTCGCCCATCCCTTGAAGGTCAAGGCGATTGCCGACGCCAAGATCAAGACCGACAAGATCGATGCGACGGTGCTCGCGCATCTGCTCAGGGCCGACCTGGTGCCGGAGGCCTGGGCGCCCAGCGAACGAGCAAGAGACCTGCGCGTCGCCCTGCGCGAGCGGATGTTTTACGTGCGGCTGCGCACGATGACGAAGAACCGCATTGTCACGGTGTTTGATCGCTATCCGGAGCAGACGGCACAGCTGAAGAAGCTCGGGGATCTGTTTGGCAAGGCCGGCCGCGTCCAGCTGGCGCAAGTCAACGTCTCGGAGATCGACCGCATCCAGATCGACCGTGGCCTCGCCTTCATCGGCGACATTGACGTGCGGATCAAGCAGTCGGAAGCAACGATCCGGGCGATGACCAAGGCCAATGCCAACGTCAAGCTGTTGAAGACGATCCCCGGCATCGGCGAGTTCTTCGCCCGGCTGATCGACGCGGAGATTGACGATGTATCCCGCTTTCGCAATCCGAAGAAGCTCGCCGCCTATGCCGGACTGGTGCCCTCGACCTATTCCTCCGGCGGCAAGACCTTTCACGGCAAGATCATCAAGCAGGGCAACAAGTGGCTGCGCTGGGCTTTCGTCGAAGCCGTCACCCCCGCCATCGCCAGCGATGCGCAACTTCATGACCAGTACGAGCATCTGAAGATCAGAGGAACCAACAAGGCGCGTGT
>NZ_MOAI01000087.1:0-1015 GCF_001976035.1 Ensifer sp. 1H6
GCTCGAAGACGAGGCCGACGCCAACCGTTCACTGTCGGAGCGCGAGCGCCTGGAACGCCAGGCTCGCGATGCCCGTGATGCTGCCGAAGTGCAGCAGGCCGTCGATGGCCTGGCAAGCGGTCTCGGCCGCCTGGCCGACGGCGATCTCGCCTACCGCATCGACAATCCGTTTGCCGATCGTCTCGATCGTCTGCGCGCCGACTTCAACAACTCGGTCGCCAAGCTGCACGACACGCTCTGCGCCGTTGGTGCCAATGCCCGCGGCATCGACGCCGGTGCGACGGAAATCCGTTCGGCCGCCGACGATCTGGCCCGCCGCACCGAGCAGCAGGCAGCCTCGGTCGAAGAGACGGCAGCTGCGCTTGAAGAGATCACCACCACGGTCAAGGATTCTGCCCGCCGGGCGGAGGAAGTCGGCGTGCTGGTCGCCCGCACCCGGGCCGGTGCCGAAAAGTCCGGCGAGGTCGTTGCCAACGCCGTCGAGGCGATGCATGCGATCGAAAAATCGTCGGGCGAAATCTCCAACATCATCGGCGTCATCGACGACATCGCCTTCCAGACCAACCTGCTGGCGCTGAATGCCGGCGTCGAGGCGGCCCGTGCCGGTGATGCCGGCAAGGGCTTTGCCGTCGTTGCCCAGGAAGTGCGTGAACTGGCACAGCGTTCGGCCAATGCCGCCAAGGAGATCAAGGCGCTGATCACCACCTCGGGCAACCAGGTGCGCAGCGGCGTGACGCTGGTCGGCGACACCGGCAAGGCGCTGGAGACGATCGTTGCCGAAGTGCAGGAGATCAACAAGCATGTGAGCGCGATCGTCACGGCGACGCGCGAACAGTCGACCGGCCTTCAGGAGATCAACACGGCAGTCAACACCATGGACCAGGGCACGCAGCAGAACGCGGCAATGGTGGAAGAGCAGACGGCGGCAAGCCATGGCCTGGCTTCGGAAGCCGCTTCGCTCAATGCGCTTCTGGCCCAGTTCAACCTCGGCAATACCCAGAGCGCCTATGCGCCG
>NZ_MOAI01000008.1:0-240062 GCF_001976035.1 Ensifer sp. 1H6
GCCGAGACCGCTTGCCAGGCCATCGACGGCCTGCTGCACTTCGGCAGCATCACGGGCATCGCGAGCCTGGCGTTCCAGGCGCTCGCGCTCCGACAGTGAACGGTTGGCGTCGGCCTCGTCTTCGAGGCGGGCACGCTCGACCGCATTGGAACGGAAGACGGCGACTGCGGCGGCCATCGAGCCGATCTGGTCGCGGCGATCTTCGCCGGGGATTTCGACGTTGAGATTGCCGGCGGCAAGCTTCTCCATCGCGCCGGTCATGTCGGTGACGGGGCGGATGACAAGGCGGTTGAGGAAGGTTGCGAGGAAGACGAGCATGACGCCGACGGCGAGAATGGTCGCGACGGTTGCGGCAATGCGGAACTGGTCGATCGCGGAATAGGCGACATCGGCGTCGATGACGAAGCCGACATACCATTCGACCGAGGGCAGGCCCTGAACCGGTACGAAGCTGACGATCATCGGCTTGCCATCGAGTTCGGTGTTCATGATGCCGGAGCTGATCGTCGGGGTGTCGATCGGGAAGGCGTCGGCAAGCGTCTTGGTGACGAGCTTGGAATCCGGGTGAACGAGGATCTGGCCGTCCTTGCTGGCGAGGAAGGCGAAGCCTTCGCCGCCGACGTCGATGCCCTTGACCATCGAGACCAGCGTTTCCAGTGAGAAGTCGCTGCCGGTGACGCCGTAAAGCTTGCCGTCGCGCTTGACCGGAACGGCAGCGCTGATGATGAGGTCGCCGGTCGAGGCGTCGACATAGGGCTCGGTGAGAACACGCGCGTCGGCTTTGACGGCCTGCTGATACCACGGGCGCTGGCGCGGATCGTAGCCCGCCGGCATCGGATTGTCCGGCCAGGTGATGAACTTGCCGCTCTCGTTGCCGACATAGGTCGAGATGAACTCGTTGGTCAGCACGTCGTTCTTGAGGATCGGCTGGACGCCGTTGTCATCGGTCGTCCGACCGGCGGCGTCGGCCACCATCGCCGTCAACGTGACGCGACCGTTGAGCCACTTGGCGACGCTCTGTGCGGCCTGGACGCCGGAGGACGAGATGTTTTCTTCGACCGCCTTGGTGGTTGTGTCGTACTGAAGCGTGTCGATATAGACGGAAAAGCCGGCAAAGGCGGTAACAACGACACCGGACGCGGCGACGAGAATGCGCGTCATGAGGTTCGATCGCTTGGACAAGATGGGCTCCTAACAGGGGCCGGCGTGCTTCGCCGGACATGAGCTCTCGATGATTTTCACGCGCAGCATCGCTCAGCCGCCGGAGTGGCGGTTGGTCAAGCCTCGGGAAAACGTTGAACATGCCAAAAAGGCGGGGCCAGCCATGCCTCATGCGGCCGGGGCCACCCTGGTGAGGGTAGGCCTATCGCGCCGCACGCTAGCGATCGCTATTTAAGAAGCGATTAAAATTGTCATATGCAAGTTCGGGATGCCGGCGGCAACGCGATCTTCACACAGGGACGGTTAAAGGACCGCCCCGACTTTGCTTGTCCGGCACCGAAAGGGATGCCGGGAAAACGTCCTAGCGACGCATGAAGGCCTCGAAAGCAGCCCTTGCCTCGGCGCTTTTCAGCTGCGCTGCGAAGTGCTTCGCCTCTTCGTCGATACGCGTGAGCACATCACTGCGGTCACCGCGGACGAGATCACGGGCGATGCGCAGCGCCTCCGGCGGCTTCTTGGCAAGGCGGGCGGCGAGCGAAAGCGTCTCTTCCTCGACGGCATCCTGGCCGACGATCTTCCAGATCAGTCCGGCTTCGAGCGCGTCGCGCGCTTCCAAGGGTTCGCCGGCGGCAAGCAGAGCGAAGGCACGCTGATGCCCCATGATGCGCGGCGCAATCAGGCTCGACGCCGCTTCCGGCACCAGGGCCAGATCGACGAAGGGCGTCTTAAACACCGAGCGGGCGGAAGTGATGGTCAGATCACAATGCAGGTGGATCGTCGTGCCAATGCCGATGGCAAGCCCGTCGACACCGGAGACGACCGGCTTGGCCGCACCCGCGAGCGCCTTCAGAAAATCGATGACCTCGGTGCCCATGCTGCCGCCCATGGCAAACGCCAGAAAGTCGGCCATGTCGTTGCCGGCGGAAAAGCAGCCTTCGGTGCCGAGGAACGCGGTCACGCGAACGGCCGGATCGCTGCCGGCAACCGTCAGCGCATTGGTCATCTTCGCGTACATGTCGCGCGTGATGGCGTTCTTCTTTTCCGGCCGGTTGAAGCGGATGACCTGCACGCCCGGATAGGCTTCCGGACGTTCGACAAGCACCTGGTCGGTCATGATATTTCCCCTCAACCCAAGACGGCGCGCGCGGCAGCAAGGCTGTCGGCACCGGTAACGACACGATCCTTCAAGGCGGAGGTTTCCGCCAGCATGTTTTCCGCGGCGAACCGACTGAGCGCGATGCGTTGCTCGTCCTTACCGTCAGACGCTTCGGCCAGACCGCCCTTGGCGAGGTAGGCGCCGGTCAAGGCGAGACCGAACAGGCGCTGACAGGCCGTGGCTCCTGCCAGTGCCTCGGAGAGTTTACCGGCCGAAACAGCAGCAATCAGCCATTCCGTCGCCTCGGAGAGATCGTCGAGCGCAGCATCTAGTCGCGCCGCAGTTTCGCCGAATCCCTCACGGTTGGAGGCGCGGACCGCGCCACCTATCTCGCGCAATTCGGCAATGAAGCCACGGACGTGTTCGCCGCCCGAAAGCGGCAGTTTGCGCGTGACGAGATCGATCGCCTGAATGCCGTTGGTGCCCTCGTAAATCGGGGCGATGCGGGCATCGCGCAGGTAACGAGCGGCACCGGTCTCCTCGATGAAGCCCATGCCGCCATGAACCTGGATGCCAAGCGAGGCAACGTCGACGCCGGCATCGGTCGCAAACGACTTGGCGATCGGCGTCAGCAGGCTGGAGCGCTCCTGCCAGAACTTCGCCTTGTCGCCGTCTGCCGCATGGCCCATGTCCACCGCATGCGCACAGGCATAGGCGATGGCGCGCGACCCTTGTGTCAGGGCCTTCATCGTCAGCAGCATGCGGGCAACATCCGGGTGCTCGATGATCGGGCTCATGCCCTGGCCGGACCAGCCGGGCGCCTTGCCCTGCGTGCGTTCCTTGGCAAAGGCGATTGCCTTCTGGGTGGCGGCGTCGGCAATCGCGACGCCCTGCATGCCGACGGCAAGACGGGCGTTGTTCATCATCGTGAACATGCAGGCAAGGCCGCGGTTTTCTTCGCCGATGAGGTAGCCGATCGCGCCTTTCTCTGCGCCGAACTTGCCGTCGCCATAGATCATCGTGCAGGTCGGCGAACCGTGGATACCGAGCTTGTGCTCGAGCGAATGGCAGAACAGATCGTTGCGCTCGCCGAGCGAACCGTCGGCGTTCACCAGGAACTTCGGCACGAGGAACAGCGAAATGCCCTTGGTGCCTGCAGGCGCATCCGGCAGCCGCGCCAGGACGAGGTGGACGATGTTGTCGGTGAAATCGTGTTCGCCCCAGGTGATGAAGATCTTCTGGCCGAAAATGCGATAGGTGCCGTCGTCGCGACGTTCGGCCCGGGTCTTGAGAACGCCAAGATCGGAGCCGGCATGCGGCTCCGTCAGGTTCATGGTGCCGGTCCATTCGCCGGATACCATCTTCGGCAGGTAGGTTGCCTTCAGAGCCTCGGAGCCATGCTTCTCCAGCGCGTCGACGGCGCCCATGGTAAGCGTGGGCCCGAGCGCAAATGCCATCGAACCGGCGTTCCACATTTCCATGGCCGCGACATGCAGCATATGCGGCAGGTTCTGGCCGCCGAATTCTTCCGGAGCCGTCAACCCGTTCCAGCCGCCGCCGATCCAGCTGTGATAGAGATCGCGCCAACCGTCAGGCGTCTGAACCTTGCCATCGACGAGACGGGAACCCTGCTTGTCGCCGACGTCGCCGAGCGGCGCCACTTCCTCGGTCGCGAAACGTCCTGCCTCCGACAGGATCGCATCCACGAGATCCTCGCCGAGGTCGCCGAGAGCGCCGCTTTCCAGCGCCCCGGCCATTCCGGCCACGTGCTTCAGCGTGAATGCAATCTCGTCAACGGGTGCCTTGTACATGATGATCCTCCCAGATACCGGGCGCTTTCGCAGCTGCCGGCGCATCTTCGTTTGGCCGAACACTATTGATTTTTACGTAAACGTCAACGTCAATTCAGCCCGCGTTGTGATGGTTGCCGGTGCGGACGGCATCGTAACAAAACTGTCATCAACGGCGCATAGAAGCCAGTAACGATGGCCCTCGCCAAGGCGTTCAAATGAACCTGATTTCCCCCGAGATACCCGGCCTGGTCTGGGCCTACCGCTTCCTGCCTGGCGAAAGCCGATGCCAGCGCATCGCCAACGATGCCTCGATCGACGGTCTCATCAAGGGCGACGGCTGGGTCTGGCTGCATCTGGCGCTTTCGGACGCGCGAACGCCGGCGCTCATCGAGCGGATCGGCAACCTGCCGCCGGCAGCCGTAACGACGCTGACCAGCCACGACACCCAGGCGGCCATCACTGTCTCCGACGATATCGTGCACGGAACGCTGGTCGATTTCGAGCGCACTTTCGATGCGGTGACGAAGACGATCGGCTGGCTGCATTTTGCCGTCAGCGACAGGGTGATCATCACGACGCGGCTGCACCCGCTGCGCAGCATCGACCGGGTAAAGGCCGCAGTCGAAAAGAGCACCAAATGCGCGCGGCCGATCGACCTCTTCGAGATGCTGGTGGTCGAATTCCAGCGCACGCTGATCTCGCTGGTGCTCGAACTGACCGAAGAGCTGAATGTCATCGAAGATCACGTCTATGGCGAAGCCGGTCACCGGCAGCAGCCGGGCCTGGCGCCATTGCGCCGCACCGTGGTTCGCCTTCACCGGCACCTGCGCACGATCCTTGCTCTCCTTCGCCGCGCCGGCGCGTCGGACGAAGACGAGGTGCCGCCCGGTTTCATCGACGTCACCGAGCGCCTCTACGATCGGCTCGAGGCCGTGGATCGCGACGTCTTCGCACTCCAGGAGCGCGCCCGATTGCTGCACGAAGAGATCGACAGCAAGATTTCCTCCGAAACCAACCGGCACCTCTATATTCTGTCGCTGATGACAGCCTTCCTATTGCCGCCGACGCTGGTCACCGGTTTCTTCGGCATGAACACCGGCGCCCTTCCCTTCGCCGATGGCAGCGGCACGCTGTATGCCGCGCTGTTCATCGCGCTTTCCATGGGCCTTGCGTGGTGGATCCTCAGGCGGATCGGCATTCTCTGACCTTGCCGGCATCAGAAAAGGCCGGACAATGCCCGGCCTTTTTGCTGTCTCTTCCTTGCCCTCTTAGCTATTGGGCGAGTAGCACTGCCGGCGCGCCGCGCCGTAGGGCTGGTAGGTGTTGTCGTAGGCCCGGTAGGAGCGGTAGCGGTCGTAGCACCATTGCACATGGCGGCTGCCATAGGCAGGCGCAGGCCGCGTGTAGCGCGGCGGCTGGGCAACGGCTCCGCCGATGATCACGCCGGCGCCGAAGGCCGCCATCGGGTACCACCAGCCATTATAATAACGATAGCCCGGACGGCGATAGTTATAGCCGCGATAGCCATTGTAATAATAATATCCGCCGCGCCGTTCGTAGCCGGGGCGGTGATACTGGACCTCGGTGGCATCACTCTGCCGTTCAACACGCAGCGGAGCCGGCATGAAAGCCTGGGACGGCACAGCCGAAGTCATCAAGACCGCGGCAGCAATCGCTGCGGCGAACCACTTGCCTGTCATTGTTCTCATATAACTCTCCATACGAGCACTTGCGCCGCTTCCGACGCCAGCGAGCCACCTTCACAACCGCCAGTTTGCGCGATTTCAGCCGCGTGTCGATACGTATCCTGATTACGGTCCGATCGAAAACGGTCGCCGGCTAACGTCTAAGTGACGGGTTTTGTTCCATGTTCCGGCATACAAAGTTGACTCGCCTGTCGCCTCGACGGACGGCGAAAGAGACTGGCTTCACGCCTGTGACAGTACACATGGAGCTGCAGATATCGGACCGACAAGGGACAGCGACAGCAATAGAAGCACCCTCTGATATACAGCCATAAGTCTCTATACATTCGCCACCGTCTCAAGCACAGTCGGCTCGGGGACTGGGATTTACGATCAATTAACTGTAGAGTCGGCAATCTCACTGAATGGCAAAGCGGTATATCTCCACCTTACGGATGATTCTGCGCCTCGCGACCCTCCTGGGTCTGGCTTTCGCGGCGGTGAACGCACGCGCCGGCGAACTGGAGCCCTGGAAGTCGAAGTCCAACGCCATCATCGTCGACGCTTATGAAATGAACAGCATCGACTGGGAGACAATGCTTTCCGACAAGCGTATCTCCGGCTTCATCGCCAAGGCCTCCGACGGCCTGCCGGAAAGCTTCTCCTGCACCGGCGATCATGGCGGCGACACTGTCGCCCACTGCAAGACGATGTGGCGCAAATACGCCGTCAGCCGCGAGCTCTACCAGACACGGCGGATGATCGCCCGCTCCCATGGGCTGCTGTGGGGCGCCTATCATCTTGCCCGCCCCGGCAACCCGGTCGATCAGGCCAACCATTTTCTCGATTATGCGAGCCCGCGCGACGACGAGTTGATGGTGCTCGATCTCGAAGGCATCGACCCGGACAAATTCATGTCGCTCGAAGACGCGGCGATCTTTGCCGGACATATCAAGACCCGCACCGGCCGCTACCCGATGCTCTACACCAATCATGTCACGGCCAAATACATCGCGGCCAACCGCGCGAAGCACCGACTGCTGTCGCGACTACCCCTGTGGTATGCCCGCTACAAGCCGGATATCCGCAATGTGTTTCCGATCGGCAACTGGGACAGCTATGCGCTGTGGCAATTCTCGTCAGGGATCAATTGCGGCAAACGCCGCTGTCCCTATCGTGTGCCCGGTACACTTGACGACATCGACGTCAATGTCGCGGCTATGAGCAGCGCCACCTTGCGACCGATCTGGGCCGGCGGCGCCCTGTTGCCGGAAAAGGCACTGCCGCTCGTTCTCATTGCCAGAGCCGACGACGGGGTCGGCGCCGCCAGCGCTGCCCAGGCGACGGCGAAAATCGAAAGCCAGCCGTTGCTTATCAGCCGCGCCGAAGCTGCCAGCGCCGCCGGCGAAGGCGTCGACATGATGGCGACCGGGTCGATCGATTTCGGTCGGCACGACCGCGCCGTGCGGCTGGCGGCCGCGGCCAGCCGCTGACGGGTCGTCGCGGAAAGAACACGCTCCCCGCGACCATCAAGCATTGTCAGGCTTCGATCTGTACATCTCCAAGCGGCCGCGAGCAGCAGGCGAGGATGTAGCCCTCATCGATTTCGTCGTCGAGAATACCTCCGTTGTGGTTCATCTCGACCTCGCCGGCGACTTTCATCACCCGGCACGTACCGCAGATGCCGCCTTCACAGGCCGCACCGATCCTGACGCCGTTGGCCCGCGCCGCCTGCAGGATCGTCTGGCCGGGCTTGGCCTCGATCTCCTTGCCGCTCATGGTGAAGACCACCTTGGCGCCTTGCGCTTCGGCGTCGGCTGCCGCCCCTGCCCTGACTGCTATCTCCTCGGCTGCCGGTGCTGCCGCCGGCTGGAAGCTTTCCTCGTGATAGCGGCTCATGTCGAAACCGGCCGCCTTCAGCAACTCGCGCACGCCGCGCATGAACGGCTCCGGACCGCAGCAAAACACTGTGCGCTCCATGAAGTCGGGTGCAAGCAGCGGCAGCTTGGCGCCGTCGATGCGGCCGCGCAGCCCGTGCCATCCGTGCCTTGACTCATGCCCCTCGACCACGAAGCCGAGGTTTAGCCCGGACATCTGGCGCGCCAGCACTTCCAGTTCCGAGCGGAACAGAAGGTCGTCTGGCCGGCGGGCGCAGGAAATGAAGGTGACGTCGGTCTCGGGAACGCAGTCCGCCATCCAGCGCGTCATCGACATCATCGGCGTGACGCCGGAGCCTGCCGATATGAAGAGATATTTTTCGCCGGGATGGCGCACGAAGCTGAAATCGCCGAGCGGACCGAACGCCTTCAGCCGCATGCCGGGCTTCAGGTGATCGAACATCCAGCGCGTGCCGATGCTATCGGCTTGCGCCTTGACGGTGACGGCGATCGACAACGGCCGGGAGGGCGTCGACGACAGCGTGTAGGTGCGCATGACCGGCTCGTCGGCGACCGGCAGCTCGAGCGTGACGAACTGCCCAGGCAGATAGCGGAACCAGGCCGGCTTTTCCGCCCGGAAGGTAAAGGTCATCACATCGGCGGTCTCGATCACGGCCGATGTGCATTCGAGCATGTTCTGCCTGTCGATCCAGACATGAAGCTCGTCGAAATGATGGAACGAGGATGCCATCTGCATGTCAGGCGACCCGGGAAAGCGGAGCAGCCTCGCCCTGCAGGCGCTGTTCCATGAACTTGCAATACCACTCGACGAACTGCATCACGCCGCCTTCGTGTTCGGGCGAATAGGGGCCTGACTGGTAGGCCGGCGAGCGAATACCAAAGGCGTTCTCCTCGACGATCTGGCGGTCCTGATCGTTGGTCTCGGTCCAGACATGCGTCAGTTGCTCGAGATTGTAGTCGACGCCTTCAACCGCGTCCTTGTTGACCAGCCACTTGGTCGTCACCTGCGTCAGCTCCGGGCCGAGCGGCAGGACGCGGAAGGTGATGGCGTGGTCGGCCAGCACATGGTTCCAGGTCGAGGGATAATGGAAGAGCAGGAGCGTGCCGATATGCTTCTGGCTAACGTCTGCCGACAGTTGCCGCCGCACGGCGCGGGCGCCGGACATGGTGTAGCTCTCGGCGTCGTCGATCAACGGCATGCGCGCCGAGCGGAACTGGCCGGTCTCGGACATCCGGAACTCGCTCGGCAGTCCGGCTGCTTCGCATTTCGCCCAATGCGCGGCAATGACGGGATCATCCTTGGCGCCCTGCACACCGGTCGCCGTCGGCGCTTCGGGATAGGTGCGGCAAAGTTCGGGGTGGTTGGCGGCACAATGGTAGCACTCCCGGTTGTTTTCCCAGACGAGTTTCCAGTTGCCCTTTTCGATGATCGTGCTTTCGAAGGCGACCTTGGTTTCACCCAGGCGGTGCGGCGCAAGATAGGGCGCGACCATGTCGCGGAACGGGCCGAAATCCATCGGCTGCTCGGACAGGTTGATGAAGATGTAACCGCCGACGGTCTCGCAGTGGATCGGCTTCAGGCCGTGGGCCGCCTTGTCGAAATCCTCGCCCATCTGGCGGGCAAAGAGCAGCGCGCCGTCGAGCTCATAGGTCCATTGGTGATAGGGACAGACGAGCTTGGCCGAAGAGCCCTTGTGCTGCGCGCAGACGCGAGAACCGCGATGACGGCAGGAATTGTGCAGGGCGCGGATCGTGCCCTGTCGGTCGCGAACGATAATGACAGGATAATCGCCGACCTGGACGGTGAAATAGTTACCGGCACGCGGGATCTCGCAGTCGTGGCCGATGAACAACCAGTCCTTGTACCAGATGCTTTCGAGATCCTGCCTGTAGTAGTCGGGGTCGATGTAGAAGGCCCGGTCGAGGCTGTAGCCGTCGCGTCGACCCTTCAGCTTGCGGAGCATATCGCCCTTGATGTCCATGTCCTGTCCTCGTTCGCCTTGTTTCGGAGAGGCAGGACTGGAACCCGCACGGGCGCATTGCCTGTGCGATGACGGCTCCGATCCGGCTGCCCGCCGCAACCCGTTACGGTCTGTTCGCGTCAAGGCTGGTTTCCGGGCTCAGGAGCCGTCCGCAAGGACCAGCCCGGCGCCTTCCCGGACGGAACCGTCCAGTGGCTTTGTGCCGTGGCTTTCGCTCCACCACCGTTGCGGGGGCAGCGCCGGGTTTTGACCGGCTTCCCAATTCTCCGCCTTCCCTAAAAGACAGCACCTTGAGTAGGCATATCTAATCGCGGAAGCCATCGTCGTAGCTGCCGATTAACGACATCCGATTCCAGAAAGACGACACAGCACATCAAGCGCACCAAACGCCCTGTGATTGATCATTTTTCATTGTAAACAATAGGATAGCTCAAGGATTGAGCAATTGTCGCTTTTTCCGGCAAGGCTTGCGAGAAAGCGCGGATCCTTCGCCATTTTGCGACATGTCTTCCCGTGACGCGGGGCAAGGCCCACCGACGCGAGTGAAATCTTCCATTAACCATAATGCATTAGCGTCGCCTGACGGAGAAACCGGCCGAACCGGCAAACAGCGCATTGAAGTTCATGGCAAAGCTCAAATACTACGACGCCGCAGCCGAGAAGCTGCCAACGATCGCTCCGAAGACAGCGGTCCACACCGAGTTCCTGCGCACCGGCCGCATAGAAAGGCGTCAATGGTCGCAGCGCGAGCGGCGTTATCTGAGCTATGACGAGGTTGCCGAGCGCACCGCCCACAAGCTGACGACCGCCGGCGAAACGACGCACAAGCGGATGAACGGCTTCCATACCTCGATCCAGTTTCCCAAGATGATCTTCCACCGCACGCTCACCGGTCGGCCGCATCTCGGCTATTGCCATGTCACGGCGGCGAGAACACATCTCGCCCCGTCCAAGGACGTCACCTGGTCGTTCTATTTCGCCAACTTCTTCTGTGACCTCGGCGACGAGAAACACTTCTTCGAACGCATCCAGACCGGCTATTCCCGAATGTACTTCGCCGTTGCCATCGAGCCCGATGCGCCAGAGGGGCAGATGACCATCAATCGCAGCGTTCGCGACAACGGGCTGCTCTTTCGTACCGACGACCCGAAAGTCGCGCTCAAGAACGTGCTGATGCTCGGCGCGCGCGACGAGGCATTGAAGCGCATCATTCGCAGCCTCTGAAGCGCAGACCCGGTTGCCTGAAGAAAATCGTTCTGTTTTCACCGTGGCTCCTTTAAGGAAGCCTCGGAAAGGGAAACGGAAGCGACATGGCCGAAATCATCGATACACGGACCGAGCCGGAACGGGCGATCGAGCGTGCCTGTGCGGTGCTTGCCGAAGGCGAGCCCGTCGCGATTCCGACCGAGACGGTCTACGGCCTGGCAGCGGACGCCACCAATCCCGATGCGATCAGCCGTATTTATGAGATGAAGGGGCGTCCACGCTTCAACCCACTGATATCGCATGTGTCAGACATGGCGATGGCTGAAGCCCATGTGACATTCGATTCGTTGTCGCGGCGCCTGGCCGAAGCGTTCTGGCCCGGCCCGCTGACGTTGATCCTGCCCCAGCGCACAACAAGCACCGTGCACGCGCTTGCCTCGGCCGGCCTCGACACGCTCGGCATCCGCATGCCTGATGGCTTTTCACGTCGGGTGATTGCCCGCTTCGGCCGCCCGCTCGCCGCACCGAGCGCCAATACGTCGGGCAAGATCAGTCCCACAAGCGCTGCCCATGTGGAAGCCGATCTCGGGCCGCGCCTCAAGCTCATTCTCGACGCCGGCTCTGCGGAGATCGGGCTTGAATCGACGATCATCAAGGTCGAGGACGGCGCGCTGCGCCTGCTGCGTCCGGGCGGTCTCGACGTCTTCGAAATCGAAAGGCTGACCGGCCTTACCGTCTCGAGGCCGCAGAGCGCCGGAGCGACTATCGAGGCCCCGGGCATGCTCGCCTCGCACTACGCGCCGGGCGCAGCTGTCCGGCTCGACGCCGCCGACGTGCGTCCGGGAGAAGCGCTGATCCGGTTCGGCAATGCGTCGCTCCCCGGCGAAGAGCACGCCGCGATCGTACTCGACCTCAGCCCGGCAGGCAGCCTGCGCGAGGCAGCTGCCAATCTTTTCGACTATATGAAGAGGGCGGATGCCAGCGGCTCCGCAACCATCGCCTTCGGCCCCATCCCTTCGGAAGGGTTGGGAGAGGCGATCCTCGACCGGCTGCAGCGTGCTGCCGCCCCCAGAGACTGACCGACAGGCACTTTTACAGCGCCGTGCGTCAAATATGACGCGCAAAGGACGCTGTAACGCTCTAAACCCGCTGCATAATTTTGTCCTTAATTCGATTCCGATTTAAGGAATTATGCAGTAGCGCCGTCGGGCGCATTTGCGAAGGCAGGGCCATGACGACGACGCTCCCCTCTCCCGAACTGATCGCCTCCTTCATCGACATCGTCGGCAGCGCCAATGCCTTGACGAACCCGGCGGACCTCGCGCCCTACCTCATCGAATCCCGCGGGCTCTACAAGGGCACCACCCCGATGGTGCTTCGCCCCGGTTCGGTCGAGGAGGTGTCGCGCATCATGAAGCTTGCAAGCGCGACCCGAACGGCAATCGTTCCGCAAGGCGGTAACACCGGCCATGTGGCGGGTCAGATCCCGCGCGAGGGCAAGGCCGATATCGTCCTGTCGCTGCAGAGGCTGAACCGGATTCGCGACATCGACCCCGTCGGCAATGTCATCGTTGCCGACGCCGGCTGCATCCTTGCCGATATCCAGAAGGCGGCCGATGATAACGATCGACTGTTTCCGCTGTCGCTCGGGTCGGAAGGCTCGGCCCGCATCGGCGGCAACCTCTCGACCAATGCCGGCGGCACCGCAGTGTTAGCCTATGGCAACATGCGCCAGCTTTGCCTCGGCCTCGAAGTGGTTCTGCCGACCGGCGAGATCTGGGACGGGCTGCGCCGGCTGAAGAAAGACAATACCGGCTACGACCTGCGCGACCTGTTCATCGGCGCCGAAGGTACGCTCGGCGTGATCACCGGCGCGGTGCTCAGGATGTTTCCGAAGCCCCTTGGCCATCAGGTGGCCTTTGCCGGCGTCGGCAGCGTCGAACATGCGCTGGCCCTCTTCGACAAGGCCTCGAGCCTCTGCGGCACTGCGCTCACCGGCTTCGAACTGATGCCGCGCCTCGGCGTCGAGTTCACGACAAAGCATATTCCAGGCGTGCGCGACCCGATGGAAACCGTTCACCCGTGGTATGTACTCATCGACATTTCCACCTCCGATTCCGCCGAGAGTGCCGAACGCATGGTGCACGAACTGCTGGAGCAGGGCATCGTCGCCGACCTGGTCGAGAACGCAGTGATTGCGACCAGCGAAGAACAGCGCAAGGCGCTGTGGCACATGCGCGAAAGCATGTCGCCAGCGCAGAAGCCGGAAGGCGGCTCGATCAAGCACGACGTTTCCGTCCCCGTATCGAGCATCCCCGCCTTCATGAAGGAGGCCGATACGGCCGTCATGCAGGCGATGCCGGGCGCACGCATCTGCTCATTCGGCCATATGGGCGATGGCAACATTCACTACAACATCTCGCAGCCCCTCGGCGCCGACAAACAGGCATTCCTCGACCGTTGGCGGGAAATGAACGCCATCGTTCATGGCATCGTGCTGAAGTACAACGGCTCGATCTCGGCCGAACACGGCATCGGGCAGTTGAAGCGCGACGAGCTCGCCGAGGTCCGCCCCGAGATCGAAATCGAGTTGATGCGCCGCATCAAGCACGCGTTCGACCCGGCGGGCATCATGAACCCTGACAAGGTGTTGCGGGCAGACTGACGACGCTTTTTACCGGCCGCCGGCTCTCAGCTGTGCAAGCGAGAACAATGCGTCGGCACTGATGCCGCCGCCGCTGCCGCCCGTCAGGATGGCAAGCCCCGGATTGACGTCGGTGTTGTTCTCGACGTCATAAAGCGCGGTAAAACGCTTCAGCAGCTTTTCGAGTTCCTCGGGATCCTGAAGGTCCTTGATATCCATGAGGCGCTCGATGTAAGCGGCCTGCATCTCGATCTTGGCGCTCGCGAGGCCCTCGGGCATGCTGTAGGCGGTCCGAACAACCTGCATCAGTGCGTTGTCGGCGAGCAGGTCGTAGGGTGTGGTGATTTCCGGCGCCTTGCGCTTGAAATAAAGCGCCAGCCGAACACCGGCATTGTCCTCGCCCTCGCTCTCCTCAAGCGTCTGGTTGAGGTAGAGGTCGAACGTCATAGTGAGCCCACGCCGCGTCTGTATCTGCCCGGCTTCGCCTGTAACTATCTTTCCGTCCTTGTCGAAATTGAAGGCGGAAACGATCTCGCGATACTTCAAGCCGTTCGGATCGGTGTTGATGAAGCTCTTGCGATCGTTGAGGTCGGAGGTGAACATCTGCTTGAGGTAGTCGGTTTTGACACCCTCCGGGTCAATGCCGGCGCCGATCAGCACGATATCGACGAGGCGCTTGTCCTTGAGGAAATCGTCAAGCGTCTCGATCTTCTGAATCTGCGTCGTGTAGTACTTGCTTTCCCCTTCCGCCTTCGCCTTGGCGGTCTTCTTTTCGTCCTCCGTGCCGAAGCGCGATTTCTCGACGATGTAGGCCTTGGCAGTATTGACGATGTCGGCCTCGTTCTGCGCCAGCTTGGGTGAGCCAAGCGTACCGTCCGCGTTGAAATTAAACGCTTTCACCAGCTTGATATAGCGTTCATCACGCAAGGAGTTGGCGTAGCTCGTCGGATTGTTGAGATCACTGGTCAGAATCTGCTTCAGCTTGCGCGGTGTCAGGTCTTCGTTTTCGAGGCCAAAGGCGCTGAGTACGAAGGACCGCAATTCGCTGTTGCCAACGAGACTATCGACGTTGCTCATGGTCTTGATCAGCAGCTTGTAGCGGCTGATCTTGCCCTCGTCCTCTGCATCGTCCGCGTCGTTGTAGTGGACCATATAGCCGCTGGTGGTGGTATTGGTCTGTTCGGCGGTCTGTGCCTTGGCGCCTGCCGGCAGCGTCCCGTCGGGCTGGAAATTGAACGCGGCATGCAGGGCCTTGTAGGCCTTGTTGTATTCACCGCCAAACTTGTTGACGTAGCTGTTCGGGTCGTTGATGTCGCTGGTGAGAATGTTCTCGATCGTCGCGCTCACGGTGGTGGTGGGCAAGCCGAAAGCCGTTCTGACGTAGTCCGCGATGCGCGGGTCGGCCACAAGCTCCGCAACGGTCGTGATCGAACCGATCTTCTGCTCGAAATAATCCCGGTTAAGGATGGCTCCCGATGGCGTCAGCCGAGGGCTGCTGAAGATATAGGCCTCATTCAGCATCTTCTTCTTTTCGTCGGTGATCGCCTTGCTGCCCGCGGCCACGCTACCATCGGCTTCGAAGTTGAAGGCGCCGTTCAATTGCCTGTAGGCATCGAGCATGCTGATCTGCCTATTCAGCATGTTCACTTCGGTCGAAAGTTGATTCATCAATGCGGTCGACTCGTTACCGACCGGCGGCAGCTTGGTGTTGAGATCGGCGACGATGGCGTTCTTGGCGTCGATCTGCGCCTGGATCCCAGGCTTGTCCGCCGCTGGCGCCTCTGCAAGCTGTGCCGTCAGCGCCGCGATGTCCTTCATCGCAGTTGCCCGCGTGTCAAAGTCAGTCAGCGTCTTCGTGGCTTCGGTAAGCCGGGTCTGCGCCGTGGTCTGGGAATTGGCAAGATCCGCCGGCTCGGCGGTCAACGCGTATCTGACCTGATCATAGGAGTAGTTGCGCGCATCGATGCCAAAGATGCCGAAGGCATAGGAACGCAAACGTTCATTTCCGAGGAACTGATCGACGTTGGTGACGAGATCCATAGCTGCGTTGAAATAGGCGTTGTCTCCTTTGAGAACAGTGTCGAGATTGGCGACCCGTTCATTATAGAGACCGATCAGTGCATCCTGTTGCGCCGTCGTCTGTGCCGCGGCTGACGATGTGCTGAAGCTGAACGCTTCGGCAAAGTTGCGATAGCGTTCGTCCGTGAGGCGGTTGGCAAAACTGTCCGTATCCTTCAGATCGCTTTCAAGCACCTTGCGCATGAAGGCCTTGGCATAGGTCATGTCTTCGAGACCGTGTGCCTTCATGGCGTAGGAATAGAGCCGGTAATCGTCGAGGAAATCGTCGACCGTTTTCACGTTGCCGATATTTTCCTTGTAGTACTGCGCTTCGCGCGCGACCAGCGGCCGGTCGGCAACACGATCGAGGCTGGTCCTCAAGTCGCTCGTGATCCGGCTGTAATTGAGATAGGTCGAAACCATGCCTGCTGCCCCGTCGCTTAACCCAGGGGCGGGTCACACCAATCCCCCGAAACAGAATTCTGACACGGCATGATTGCACGACAGGCTTGTGTGTGGCTTTTCGCCGGCCGCGACCAGGCCATTGCCAAGAATGCGAGCCACCGCGTTGACGAAACGGAAACCTTGGCTGCTCGGCTTTTGCTAACCATCGAAAAACGCAAAGTTTTCTTAACCGCGATTTTTAAGTCGGCCGGAAGGGGAGCCGCCTATTCTCCAGCCCATAGAGGACGAAAAGTCCCGAAGAGAAGACCGGAAATCGGCTCTCAAGGAAAAACAAGGGCGATTGAAATGCGCAATACACTCTCTCAACCCGCATGGGTCGAAAACACGCTCCGGCTCGATCCGAAGCGCTTTCCTCAGCAGGCAAGCTACGTCCTGCGTGGCCACACAGGCAATGTCACGATCAGCCTGGACGAGCGTGGCGCGGTTCTGCGCAAGGTGCTACCATCAAGCGGCCTGCCGCTTTCGATCGCACTGCCGGCGCGGGCATTCAAAGGGGTCGCGGCACGCGCGATCGACCACGGCGACGGAGACGTTACAGTGACGCTTGAACTTCATCATGACGATCCGGACCTTTGTGTTCCGCTGCTCGTTGCACATGATCTTTCCGACATTGCTGCCGATTGGCGCGCCTGGGCCGAAGCCTATCGCATTCCGATGCTGATGGTCGAAGCCGATGGCGTCGCTCGCGCCCTCGAAGAGCATCTCGGCGAGGTTCGCACCGCACCGCTCAAGCCGCGGCGCCGCCACTCCTTCTTTGCCGACCGCAGGCCGCGCTTCCTCGTGCGCCGCTCCACCGGCCGGCTTGGCGTCAACATGAAGATCGACGGGCGCGAAATCATCGCCCGCAGCTAGGGCTTAACCGAATACCTCCAGTGCAAAAGCCGGCCGTTCCCTGCGGCCGGTTTTTGTATGCAGCAAGTCTGAAGTGCTACAGCGTCCTTAGCGCGTCATACTTGACGCGCGGCGCTGTAACGCCAAAACGTTCACAGCCAAATCGCGGGTGTCCTTCGGAAACAGCCGCCTCGCCTTCTTCGTGCCATATCCGACCCATAGCCAAGGTCACGAAAGAAGGAGATACCCGATGCGCAAGTCTCTTGCCGCCACCATTGACGCAATCGTTGCGATTTTCCGTGCGCGCACCGAGGCGAAGAAGCGCAAGGCTGCCAGCGCAATCAGCTGGGGCTGAGCGATCAGGCTCTCGCAGATCTCTCGGGAAAGTGCCGGCGGACGTGTATCAAACATTTCGGATAGACTGCAGGATCCTCCGCCAAAACGGAGGGTTTTTCATATCAGCCGAACGAAAAGGGCCGCGACCAGCCCGGCGAAAATGATCAATCCCACGACACCATTGAACTTGAACAATGCGAGGCATTGCGAAGGGTCGTGGATGTTCAGCACCAGGATCTGATAGATCAGCAACACGGCCGCGATCAGCAAACCGAGATAGGCAAACAGCCCGGCCCCTGCGGCGAGAAACGCCAGAAGCATCAGCGCGATGGCAAGTCCATAGAGCCCGATCAACCAAGGGCGTGGATTGTCGCCGAAGCGGCGAGCCGTCGACCGCACCCCGATAAGTTCGTCATCTTCCCTATCCTGGTAGGCGTAGATCGTGTCGTAGCCGATCGTCCAGGCGATCGCCGCGCCGTAGAGCAGCACGGGCGCAAACGAAAGCGTCCCGAACTCGGCCGACCAGCCCATGATCGCCCCCCAGGAAAACGCAAGGCCGAGGAAGAACTGCGGCCAGTCGGTAAACCGCTTGGCGAAGGGATAGATTGCGACAAGCCCCAGCGACAGGATACCGAGCCAAATGGTGACGGCATTGAATTGTAGCAGCACCACCAGCCCGACAAGTGCCTGCAGCACCATGAAGGCCTTTGCCTGAAAGCGGGAGACCCGGCCCGATGGCAAGGGGCGCGAGCGCGTTCGCGCCACTTCCATGTCGATGTCATGATCGACGATGTCGTTGAAGGTGCAGCCCGCGCCGCGCATGGCGATGGCGCCGGCGATGAAGAGGAAGCTATGAAAAACGAACCGGCCGAGCGAAAATTGCCCCGCTGCCGCCGCCGTGCCCGAGGCCAGAGCGACCGACCACAGACAGGGCCACATCAGCAATTGCCAGCCGATCGGGCGGTCCCAGCGAGCAAGTTGCGCATAGGGCCACAGCGCACGCGGCAGCACGCGGTAGACCCAGTTGTTCGACGGCGCGTCGTGGACGCGCCCGGAATCGGCGGAGGACGTGTTCATGCCTCCTGTTTGACGCTACGCGCCGGGGCGGTCAAGCGGTTCGATGCCGCACCGTCCCGCCGCTTGGCGCCACCGTTCAGGGAAGCGTGAAGTCGAAGCGATAGGTGGCCGACAGGCCAACGAGGAACTGGTTGCGGCTGCCGCGCTCGCGCACGAGGCTCGAGTCGGCCGCCGGGCCCATCAGGCGGCGATATTCGGCATAGGCACCGGTCTCAAGCTTTTCCGTTGCCTGCCAATTGATCGCCGCACCAACACCGACGGAATCAATGCCGCCATGCGGATTATAGGTGCTGAGGCCTGATGCTGCCGATTCGGCATCGTTCACGCCGTAATAGGCGCTGAAATAGTCGCTGGTGGCGGCCGTCATACGCGGACCGGCAGAAATGCGCACATTGCTGCTGATGTCGGTAAAGGCATCGGCGGTGACATCGGCGACGATACCGTGGTGGCTGCGAATGCCCTGTCGGACTTCCGCGCGCACGCGCAGCCAATCGGTCGGATAGACCTCGGCGAAGCCGCCGAGTTCTCCACCGAACTTGACGGGGGCGAGCCCCCTAAGGTCGCTGGAGGTATTCTCGTCGCGCTCGAAGATCAGCTTGCCGGCGACGCCGGCGCGGAACCCGCCCTGGTCCAGCAGCGCATAGGACATGTTGTCGTTGCGCGACGAGAAGCGAACGGTGCTGCCGGCCTTGCCGAGCGATATCAGCGGCGCGGCCTGGAACATGCGCTTGGAGGCGCCTTCGTATTTCGGGCCGAGAAAGCCGGTGGCGCCGACCTTCAAGTACCAGTCGCCCGACCAGAAATACTGGCCGTCAGCAGCCGAGGCGGTGCCTGCGGACAACAAAAGGGTTCCAGAAAGGAGAAGAAAAGAACGGATACGCAAGGAACAACTCCGGAAGAATCATTCGCCGGGGCGAAGTTTGAACGTGCCCTGCGCGCCGGCCATTGGCGCCATCTGAAAGGACACGGGGGCGACTTATTGCCCCTTGTTCCTACGATTCCGTTAACCAGGTCAATTCAACTCCCGTTTGCCATGCCGGCGACGATGCCTACCGGCCCTGGTACATTTTCAGGTAGTGACTGGGGGCGCTTCCAAGCATGCGGCGAAACATCGTGGTGAAGGCCGCAACGTTCTCGTAGCCGGCATCAAGCGCGACATTGGTGACGGATTCACCGTCCGCAAGGCGCGGCAACGATGCGAAGATGCAGGCCTGTTGGCGCCAGGTGACGAAACTGACCCCTGTCTCGTTGCGGAACATCCGCGTGAATGTCCGTCGGCTGAGACCCAGGCGATCGGCCCACTGGTCGATATTGGCGGTCGCCGACGGTGCCTCCAGGAACTGCCGGCAGAGAAGCGCCAGTTTCTGCTCACGCGGGAAAGGCAGGCCGAGCGGCCGCTCATGCAGAAGAGCGATCTCTTCGAGCAGGAGATCCATGATCAGCTGTTCCCGCCGTTCCGACATGGTCTCGCTCTCGACGCTGACAAGCGCATCGACCAGGCTGCCCGCAAGCGGGGTGATTTCCATTACCATCGGCCGTTCGGCGCGCAGCAGCGATGGGGTGAAATAGATCGAGTGCATGCGCACATCGCTGATCATCTCGGTCGAATGCTCGACCCCCGCGGGGATCAGTAAGGCGTGCCCCGGCGGGACGAGCCAACGTCCGTGGGCGGTACGCACAAGGACAACGCCTTGCCGCGCCCACCACAATTGCGTGCGGGTATGGCTGTGGAGTGGAACGGTCAGGCCCGCGCCATAATCGCGGCCGAGAGCGAGCACGGCGGAGTTTCCGGTCTCGATCCAGTCCAGGTTCCTGAAATGGTCGGCGTCGGGCAGTTCGGGCAAATTTATTCGATGGATCGGCATTGGCCCACTCGCGAAAGAACTCGACCACATCACAAAAGCAGGCCATGGGCAAGATCAGTAGAGATATCCGTCGCCGCACACAACCATCGAGACGGCAAGGAAACATCCATGGCAACGGTTACTTCAACGGGGAGCATAACCCCGGAAAAGACGGCATTCTCCGTCATCCTGGCAGTCAGCTTCTGCCACATGCTGAACGACATCATGCAGTCGCTGCTGACGGCGCTCTATCCCTTGCTCAAGGCGAACTATTCGCTCGATTTCGTGCAGATCGGGCTTCTGACCTTCACCTTCCAGTTGACAGCCTCGATGCTGCAGCCGGCCGTCGGCATCATCACCGACCGCTGGGCACTGCCCTATTCGCTGCCGGTAGCGATGCTTTCCACCTGCTCCGGCCTCATCCTGCTCGCCAACGCGCATGATTTCCCGATGCTGCTTCTGGCTGCAAGCATGATCGGCGTCGGCTCGGCGATCTTCCATCCGGAATCTTCGCGGATCGCTCGCCTCGCTTCGGGCGGGCGGCATGGCCTGGCGCAATCGCTGTTCCAGGTCGGCGGCAATGCCGGTAGCGCCATGGGGCCGCTGCTCGCAGCCTTCATCGTCATCCCCTTCGGCCAGGGCAGCCTCAGCTGGTTCTCGATCGTCGCGGTCATCGGATTCTTCGTGCTCACCTGGGTCAGCACCTGGTATGTGCGCCACCGTCGCTCATCGATGAGCAAGCCGGCGCCGAGCCGCGCCTTGCCGCTGCCGAAGAACCGCGTGATCTGGGCCGTCGCCGTGCTGGTGCTGCTGACCGCCACCAAGAACGTCTACATGGCCAGCATCTCCAGCTATTTCACCTTCTTCGTCATCGAGAAGTTCAGCGTTACCGTTCAGCAAGCACAGCTGATGCTGTTCCTGTTCCTGGGCGCTGCCGCCGCCGGCACTTTCCTCGGCGGTCCGATCGGCGACCGTTACGGCGCGCGCTTCGTCATCTGGTTCTCGATCCTCGGCGTCATCCCCTTCGCGCTGATGCTGCCCTATGCGAACCTCTTCTGGACGGGCGTGCTGTCGATCATCATCGGCTTCATCTTCTCCTCGGCGTTTTCGGCGATCGTCGTTTTCGCGCAGGAACTAGTGCCGGGACGCGTGGGGCTGATTGCCGGTGTCTTCTTTGGTTTCGCCTTCGGCTTCGGCGGCATGGGTGCGGCTCTTCTCGGCATTTTTGCTGACCGGCAGGGCATCGAGTTCGTCTACACGGTCTGCTCGTATCTACCGCTGCTCGGCATTCTGACGATCCTTCTGCCGAGGATGCCCGCGCGGCATTAGGCAGACATCCAGCAGCAGACTTTTCAACGGGCGCCGCCATGCGGCGCCCGTTCTGTTTTTCCGCCCGGCAACGCCTTGCTCCAACCATGCTATTTCCCGCAGCCCTGCGTAATCATTCATCAATTTTTGCGCGCTACGGTCGCTGGATGGGGCTTGGGCAGGGGTAGACAATGCGAGGGCGATCGGCGATTCCCGCCTTTTTGACGACGTTGCTCCTGGCAACGGCGGGGCAAGCCGAAACGCTCAACCTGCTGATCTGGGAATCCTATATCGATCAGGCGATCCTCGACCGCTGGACGGCAATAACCGGCGTAGGAATCCATCAGGTCTACTACGACAACGGCGATACCCGCGACGAGGTGTTGGCCGACCCGAACAGCATCGTCGATCTGGTGGTGACCGGCGAGAACGGCGCCGCGCTCTTTGGGCGCAGAGGCGTGCTCGAGGCTGTCGACGAGACCAATGTCGCCTCGCTCAGGGATTATGACGAAAGCTGGCGCAAGCGCTGCTCGAACCATGGCCTGCCCTATCTCTGGGGCACGATGGGCCTTCTCTACCGATCGGACATGCTGCCTGAAGCGCCCACGTCCTGGCGCGACCTGATGCAGCCGGCTCCGGCGCTGACCAAGCACGTCGCCATGTACGACGACCACAACGAGGCCTTTGTCGCCCCCCTCATGCTGCTCGGCGAGTCGATCAACACCAACGACCAGGCAACGCTCAAGACCGCCTTCAACCTGATGAAGCAACAGGCACCGGCGGTTCTGACCTATGAATACGTCATAAGCTCGATCCAGAACCAGGCCATCGGCAAGGACATCCATCTGGCGCTTGGCTATAGCGGCGATCAGCACGTCCTAAACGAAAAGGCCGGTACACCGGGCATCTGGCGCTATGTCGTGCCCAAGGAAGGCACGCTTTCCTGGCTCGATTGCATGTCGGTCGTCGCCAAGTCGCCGAACAAGGCACGGGCGCTCGCCTTCCTGGACTATATCGGCTCGCCCGGAAGTGCCGCCGCAAACGCACAGGCGCTCAATATGCCGACGCCGAGCAAAGCCGCCTTTGCGTTGTTGCCGGAGGCGATGCGCGCGGACCAGGCGATCTACCCGTCGCCAGACATTCTGGCCAAGAGTCAGTACCAGCAGGAACTGTCAACGACGTCGGTGCAGCTGCGCCGGCGCATCATCAGCACATTGGCGAATTTCCAGTGACCCTCGGCAAGCGCGCACTCATCCTGATCTTTCCCGTGGTGCTGGCCGGCTATCTGCTGGCGGCGATCTCGGTCCATGTCACCCAGAGCCGATCGATCCGGGCGCTGGAACATGCCAAGCTGTCCCAGCGGCTGGAACATGCCGCCGCCGTCTTCCAGAACGAGATCGGCCGCAGCAAGGGCTTTCTCAATGCGCTCCTGAACAGCAATTCGCTGCGCCAGTACATCTCTGAAACCGACAAGAACTACCGGGCCAATGCGCTCGGCGTCCGGCTGCAGGAAAGTGTCAAGTCGCTCTCCGACGACCCGACGGGCTACGTGTCCCTGTCGATCCTGACATCGAACCTGCAATCAGAATACTATTTCGAAAACAGCTGGGATCCCTTCGCCGAAATCGACGAGGCGCAGCTCAATCTGGCACGGCGACTGATACGCGAAGAAAAGCTTGTCGACTGGACCTACCTCTACGACGGCGGGCACAAGGCGCGGATCGTCTATTCCTACTTCCTCGATCCCGTTACCTTCACGCGACCGCTGCCGAGCAAGAAATCGGGCGCGCTGCTTATCCAGGTGGCGATCCAGCCGGATCGTTTCCTCGACATGCAGGAAACACTCAAGCAGGAATACGGCGCCGACGTCGTCCTTCAGCCGTGGCCGCTCGCGATTACCGACGACCTTTCGGCAAGCGTGCATCTCGGGCCATCGCTCTATGCGACGCTGACGGTTTCGAGCAATCATTTCGACCGGCTGATGGCCCAGCAGAAACTGCTGCTGGCATTTGGTGCCGTGGCGATGAGCCTGTTTTCGATCTGGCTGATCATCGTTCTCATCCGTCGGTTCATCACCGACCCGATCGCCAAGCTCGACGCCAACGTTATGGCCGTCATGGTCGGCGCCCATGACGAGATCCGCAACATGGAGGAGAAGGGCGAGATCGGGCGACTGACGGAAAACATCAGAGAGCTGCATCGCCAGTCCGAACAATCGCTCAAGCTGGTGCAGCGCAGCTCCTGGACCGACACGCTGACCGGCATCAGCAATCGCGGTCATTTCAACGCGGTTGCCGCCGGCATCGTGCGCGAGGCCATTGTCTCGGGTGAAAAATGCAGCCTGCTGTTCATCGACATCGACAACTTCAAATTCGTCAATGACAAGCATGGCCACGAGATCGGCGACGAACTCTTAAAGACCCTGGCAACGCGCATCGCCGAGAATGTCGAAGCGATCACCGAGCGACGCGGCCAGAAGCCGGCGATCCTGGCGCGGCTCTCAGGCGACGAATTCGCGGTGCTGGTCCGCTCCCGACCGGGCGACGGCACGGTCCGCGAAGTCGCTGCGGCCATCCTGGCGCTGTTCGAAGATGGCTTCGAAGTCTCCGGCAAGAGCTATCCGGTGACGGCCAGCATCGGCGCTGCCATCTGCCCGGATGACGCGACCAACCTTGCCGAGCTGATTTCAAATGCGGACGCGGCGATGTATCAGGCAAAGACTAGCGGCAAGAACCGCTCTTCCCGGTTCTCGCGCGCCCTGCACGACAAGCGCACCCGTCTGCGCCAGATCCAGGACGAGTTGCGCTCGCTCGATCCGGACGAGCAATTCCATCTGGTCTACATGCCGATCGTCGACACCGACGGTCGCGTGACCGGCTGCGAAGCGCTGCTGCGCTGGTATTCGCCGGTACTCGGTAACGTGACGCCGGACGAATTCGTGCCGATCGCCGAAAGCTCCGGCCTCTTCACCAAGATCGACTGGTGGGTGATCAACCAGGCCATGTCCGACTGCCGGCAGCTAAAGGCACTCTTCGGTCCCGATACGATCCTGGCGATCAACATTTCCTCGGCCGAACTGCATTCGAAGGCGATTGCCGACTATTTCTCCGATTGTATCAACCGCCATGGACTGCAGCCGCAATCGATCGAAATTGAGCTGACCGAGACTTTCGCGGTCAAGTTCAGCGACCAGCTCCGCCGCAACATCGACGAACTGCGCCAAAAGGGCTTCCGCCTGTCGATCGACGATTTCGGCGCCGGCTATACCTCTGTCCAGCAGATCATCGAATACACCGCCGATACGATCAAACTGGACCGGGCGCTCGTTTCTAACCTCACGGCATCGCAATCACTGCCGGTTCTGAGGGCGTTGATCGCGCTGTGCCACGCCAAGGACGTTGCCGTGGTCGGGGAAGGCGTCGACACGCCGGAGAAACTCTCGATGCTGACTGCTGCAGGGTGCGATCTCTTCCAGGGCTACCTTATCAGCAAGCCGCTACCACTTGAGGATCTCGGCATCTGGGCGCTGACGCGCACCGCCCGCTACGGCCAGGAGCAGGATGATCGCAAGAACCAGCAGGCAATCGCCTGAGCGCATGTCGGTCTACTCTCTCCCGTGACGCTCCGGACAAGGTGCACTCCGAGGCGGGAATCGTGCGCCATAGCCCCCTGCCCCCTTGACCTGACAGCCGCCTCGCCTTAACCGCAACGCAACAATTTCGGCATGTCGGGGGCAGGCAATGAAGGTTCTTCTGATCGGATCGGGTGGACGCGAACATGCGCTGGCATGGAAGATCGCGCAGTCGCCGAAATTGACCAAGCTCTATGCCGCGCCCGGCAATCCTGGCATTGCCGAGGAAGCAACGCTCGTTGCGCTCGACACCGACAATCATGCCGCCGTTGCGGACTTCTGCCTGAAAGAGGCGATCGATTTCGTCGTGGTCGGGCCGGAAGGCCCGCTCGTGGCCGGCCTTGCAGACGTGCTGCGCGCTGCCGGTGTCGCCGTCTTCGGCCCTTCCGCTTCCGCGGCCCAGCTTGAAGGTTCCAAGGGCTTCACCAAAGACCTCTGCGCCAGATACGATATCCCGACCGGCGCCTACGGTCGCTTCACCGACGCTGAATCCGCCAAGGCCTATGTGTGCGAGCAGGGCGCGCCGATCGTCATCAAGGCCGATGGACTCGCCGCCGGCAAGGGTGTGACCGTTGCCATGGAACTCGACGAAGCGCTCGCTGCTGTCGATGACTGCTTCGATGGCGCCTTCGGCGCGGCCGGCGCGGAAGTGGTGGTCGAAGCCTATCTCGACGGCGAGGAGGCAAGCTTCTTCTGCCTCAGCGACGGCAAGACCGCGCTCGCGCTTGCCTCGGCACAAGACCACAAGCGCGTCGGCGATGGCGACACCGGCCCGAATACCGGCGGCATGGGCGCCTATTCGCCAGCGCCTGTGATGACATCAGAAATGACCGAGCGCACGATGAAGGAGATCATCGAGCCGACCATGCGCGGCATGGCGGAGAGCGGACATCCCTTTTCCGGCGTGTTCTTCGCCGGGCTGATGATCACCGCCAAGGGGCCGGAGCTGATCGAGTACAATGTGCGTTTCGGCGACCCGGAATGCCAGGTGCTGATGATGCGCATGAAGAGCGACCTCTTGCCACTGCTTTATGCCGCGGCGACGGGCACGCTTGCGGGCATGGAAGCCGAATGGCGCGACGAAACGGCACTGACGGTGGTCATGGCGTCGAAGGGATATCCGGGCAGCTACGACAAGAACTCGCCCATTGCTGCGCTGCCCGAGGCCTCGCCTGAGACCAAGGTGTTTCACGCCGGCACAGCGATGAAGGACGGCAGCCTGGTTGCAACGGGCGGGCGGGTGCTGAACATCACGGCGATCGGCGAAAGCGCAAGCGCTGCCAAGGACCGCGCCTATTCGGCAGTCGACGGCGTTTCCTGGGACAACGGCTTCTATCGCCACGATATCGGCTGGCGCGCGGTTGCCCGCGAGAAGGCCTGACCGCCGCCGGTAAATGCGCCGGATCATTCAATTTTTACCAATTCTCCTGACGGGAAAGTAAGAGAGAACGCATATTCTTGCCGACTGCATGGTTCCTTAAATCGTAGCCGATTTCAGGACAAAACATGCAGCAATTCAAAGTGCTACAGCGACCTTTGCGCGTCTGATAAGACGCGCGGCGCTGTAGAACAAACTCGGAGAGAAGACCGATGCGCCTGTTGCTGATCACCACCGCCGTTGCGCTCGCCGCCGGCAGCGCCTGGGCACAGTCGATCGAAGCTGTCGTTTCCGGGGAGGCCGTCAATTCCAGCGTGGCCTCTGTCTCCTGCGCACAATGCCCGCCGCTGCAGATCAAGAAGAAGGTCACCTATGTGGTGCCTGAGATCGAGAATGGCAGCGAGAAGGTCGAGCTCAAGCAAATCAACGGTGAGATGCGGCTTGTGCGCACCGAAGCCTGGCTCGGCGGCTCGCCGGTTGTTTTCGTCAGCAAGCCTTCTGAGGAGGCTGTCAAAGCAGCCGCGAACGGAGCCGAACAGGCGGATACGGCGACCGCTGCGGCCGATATCGATATCGCGAACCCGGGCAATCATGACTTGGCTGCGTCTGTGATCGACGAGACCGCCAAAACTGCCGCGGTTCAGACCCTTACACAGGCAGAGCCGGCAGTCGCGGCATCTGTGGCCGCCGAAAGCTCACGGCAATTTGATCCGACCGGCCTCGAACTTCGGCTAAACTGAGGGCCTAAACGGGAAAGTTCCCTGCCCCGGCCAGCCTCCCCTGCATTCAAGGGCTGACGGGCAATTCGCTGAAACAGCGAGAGATTGCGCCCCTGAGAGAAGCAGGGGCGCAATCTTTTTATCTGGGCTCGTGTTATCTGGGTTGGCGTGGGCCATCGATCCGCTCGACCAAGGCTTCAATCTCCCTGTCGGAATAAACCTCGATACCGTTCCTTGCGAGCAGCGCGGCCGTAACCCCCTGCCCCGCGTGGCGTGCGCCGGAAAACGTGCCGTCGTAGACGAAACCCGATCCGCAGGACGGGCTGCCGTCGATCAACAGCGCGAAACGACAGTCCGTTTCGCGCGCGAGCGCCAGCGCATTCTCGGCGGCGTCCAGAAACTCACCGGTGATATCGCGGCCGGTATTCTCGACGACGGTTGCCCCGCCGTCGAGCACGTTGGTGCCGGACATGCCGGACGCGATCTCGGCCGGCGGACGCGGCACCGGCATGCCGGCCGACATTTCGGGACAGATGGTGACGAGCCGGCCCTCTAGGCGCCAGCGGTCGATGGCCGGATGGACGAGCGGCTTCGACGCGCCATCGTAGCGCACGGCATGGCCCATGAGGCAGGCGCTGACGAGGATCTTCGCCGTCATGCACACCTCCCCCGTCATCCCGCGATCTTGGAGAAATCGGCAACCGTGCCGGTCGCCGAGCGGATGAGACCGAGCAGTGCCAGGCGGTTTGCCCGAATCGACACGTCATCGTCATTGACGAGAACGTCGTTGAAGAACTGGTCGACCGGTTCGCGCAGCTTCGACAGGGCCTGCATGGCGGAGCGGAAGTCCTCCTTGACGATCGCCTCGCGTGCCTCGCCCGAGCCCAGCTGAACCGCAGCGTGCAGCGCCTTTTCGGCGTCGAGACGGAAGAGATCAGCGTCGACGGCGTCGGCCACGGCCGTACCTTTTTTCTCTTCGGCTGCGAGGATCTGCGTCGCGCGCTTGGTGCCGGCGAGCAGGTTCTTGCCCTCTTCGTCGGTGATGAAGGCGGTCAGCGCCTCGACGCGACGGGCGATCATCAGCAGATCGTCCGCATCCGACGTCAGCACCGCATCGATCAGGTCGTGACGGGCGCCGAGATCGCGCAGATAGACCTTGAGGCGATCGTGGAAGAAGGAGAGCAGGTCCGCCGACACATCGCTCGTCAGCGCCGGCTTCTGCGCCCGCAGGGCGGTCAGCGCGATCTCGAGGAACGGCGTGAGCGGCAGGCGCGCCTTGCCTTCAAGGATGAGGCGGATAACGCCGAGCGCGGCGCGGCGCAGGGCGTATGGATCCTTGGAGCCGGTCGGCTTTTCGTCGATCGCCCAGAAACCGACGAGCGTGTCGAGCTTGTCGGCCAGCGCCACGGTCACGGCGACGGCATCGGTCGGCGCGCGGTCCGAGGGGCCATTCGGCTTCCAATGATCTTCGATTGCCGTTGCGACGGAAGCGTCTTCGCCCTGGAGCAGCGCATATTTGCGACCCATGATGCCCTGAAGTTCGGGGAACTCGCCGACGGCTTCGGTGCGCAGGTCAGCCTTTGCCAGCACCACGGCACGATCGACCAACTTGGCGTCGGCGCCGGTTACCTTGGCAAGCTCGGCGGCAAGCGCACGGATGCGGGCAACACGTTCGCCCTGTGTGCCGAGCTTGGCATGGAAGGTGACGTTCAGCGCATCGAGTTTCGCCATGCGCTGGTCGAGCGGCTTGTGGAGATCGAGGTCGAATTTTTCAGCCGACGGCTTCAATGTTTCCAGGTCCGGCAGGTTGCCCTGGTCGCGGTGCCAGAAGTGGGCGGCGTCCGACAGGCGGGCGCGCACGACCTTGCCGTTGCCGTGAACGATCTCCTTGCCGCCGTCCTTCGCCTCGATGTTGGAAACGAGGATGAACTTGTTGGAGAGCGTTTCCGCACCCGGCGCGCGGGTCACGAAACACTTCTGGTTGGTCTTGATCGTCAGGCGGATGATTTCCGAGGGGATTTCGAGATAGCTCTCTTCAAAGCTTCCCATCAGCACCTGCGGCCATTCGACGAGGCCGGAAACCTCCTCGAGCAGGCCTTCGTCCTCGACGAGTTCGAGGCCGTTGGCAAAGGCGATATTATGTGCGTCAGCCGAGATCATCTGCTTGCGGCGTTCGCCGTCGAGCACGACCTTCGCCCGCTCCAGCTTCTCGGCATAGTCGGCAAAGCGGCGCACGGTGATCGCTTCGGGCGCGTGAAAGCGGTGGCCGTAGGTGACGTTGGAGGCGACGATGCCGTCGACCTCGAAGGGGATCACATGGGTTTCGTCGGTTTCCGAGCCGAAGGTGCAGACGATCGACTGCAGCGGACGGACCCAGCGCAGAGCGCCCGGCTTGGCCGAGGCAGCCCCGGAGCGCATCGGCTTCGGCCAGGGAAAGTTGCGGATGATCTCGGGCATCGCCTCAGCGACGATCTCTTCGGCCGGACGGCCCGGCTTGACGATATGGGCGACGTAAAAATCACCCTTCTTCGGATCGCTATGGACATGGGCCTCGCTGATCGAAGAAAGGCCGGCACCGCGCAGAAAGCCCTCGATCGCCTTTTCGTTGGCGTCGGTACGCGGACCCTTGCGGTCTTCGCGCACATCGGCGGAACGGGCATTGAGGCCGCGGATATCGAGCGTCAGCCGGCGTGGCGTCCAGTATTCACGCGCACCCTCATAGGTCAAACCCGCTTCCACCAGCGCATCGGTCAGCAGCTTCTTGAGGTCGCCGGCCGCCTTGCGCTGCAAGCGGGCAGGAATTTCCTCGGAGCGGAGTTCGATAAGAAGATCGGGCATGGGAGATGACTTTTTCTGTTCCGGACGGTTGGCGCCGACTTAGCAAGCTCTGGCGAAAATGTCACCAAGCCCGACGATGAATTTGATTTAGAGGCAGGAGGGTCGCGGTACGATCACCAGCCGCCGCCGCCGCCACCGCCGCCACCGCCGCCGGAAAAACCGCCGCCCGTGGAAAAGCCCGACGACGAGGATTTCGGCGGGGGCGGCAAGGAGGAGGTCATGGTGTCGGCCATCGAGCCGGCAAAGCCGCCGATCCGATCCCCGAACGAACTCGATCCGAAGCCATCGCCATGGTACCAGGCAGGCTGGTAGGCGGCAGTGGCAGCTGGCCCGGCAGCGGCAGCCAGCAGCCAGTGATCGAAGGTTTGCGTCCACGGCTTTTCCACCCCAAGCGCAACGGCATAGGGCAACAGGGTCTCGAAATGCCGGGGCGACATTTCGGGCGCACCTTGCATATTCATCCGATCCTTCTCGGCAAGCGTCATGTATTGCCTGAGGCCGTCGATGCCATCCATCATCCGGGTACCGAGCGGCGTCGCGCGCCCATCAGGAAGAAGAACAGCACGTTGACAAGTACGATGCCGCCGATCGCAAACAGCAGCGGCAGCTCGTCGGTCTCGGAGGCGGAGTAGAAGACGACCGCAAGGATGCTTGAAAAGATGGTGAAGGCGACGAAGCCGATGAAGGCGATCACCACGATCGACATGATCCGGCTCATCAGGCTCTTTTCGCGCCGCAGGGATTTGCCGAAGGAAACGGCGAAGATGGAAACGAAAAAGGCGATGAAGACGGGGACGATCACCAGCGGGATGCTGTCCTCGCTCAAATCGCCGAACAGGAACACCGCGGCGATCGCAAGAACCGAAAGCAGCACCCCGGCAATGATGTAACCGGTGTTGGCCAGATAGTATTTGCCGCGGTGCTCGCGCTCCATGGCATTGCGGAAGTCGGCACCCGTCGCCTGCACCTTCGTGCCATTGGCCCTGTCGATCTTCAACTTGCCGCCGGCGGCATTGACGGCCTTCATCAGGCTCGCCTCGCCGGTCGGCAGCTTTTCGCTGCTGCCCTTGCCGGTCGCGGCAATGATGATGGCGCTCTTCAGATCTTCAAGGACGACATGGCCCTTCACCGCGAGGCTGAGCGCCGATGCCGACAGAGCCGTCCACCCCTCGCCGGAAAAGCCCCTGTTGTCGATATAGTTGACAAGCGCCGGCGAAATGCCCTCAGGCGCGTCCCAGCGCGGCACCATCACGCCGCGCGCCGGGTCCCGGCCCACCTTCAGCCAGGCGCGGCCATAGTAGAGCGCCACCACCACGAGACCTGCTCCAGCAATGACAAGCGCCATATGATCGCGCAGCCACCAGGTGTTTTCCTGGCTCGTGGTCGGCTGGTCGATGCTGCCCTTCGGCATCTTGACCGCGATCGTCAGACCCTCCTTCGCTCGAGCCGCCGGGTGGTTGCAAAGAAGATTTCGCTGCCTTCCTCCGACGCCAGCGCGTCCTTGCCGGTTGCGCCATAACCGCCGGTGAAAACGTCGAGTGCCTCGGGCCGCACCCCTTCCGGCAGATTGACGGTTGCGCTCGCCTCGTCGATCGGGAACGCCCATTCGGTGCCGGTCACGTTCCAGTAGAGTTCGTCATGATCGTCGAAGAAGCGGATCTGCCGGCTGGTCTCATAGGTGAACTGGAACGTATGCTCGCCGTGTGGCAGAAAGACCTCGGCAGAGCCGGTGTAGATGCGGATGCCGCCCGAGATCGATTCGGTGCGGTAGGGCTCCTCCTCGCCGTCGCGTTCGACCGAAAGCAGCTTGAAATCCACCTTGCTGCGGCGGCCCTTGGCATCGGTGAAGGTCAGCGGCAGGTCACGAAAGATGCCCCGCCGGATCTGGTTTCCCTCGACATTGGCGGTGATCGTCTCGGTGACCGTCAGCGTTCCGTTCTCGGCGACATCGATCACCGAATGATAGGACGAAAACACCTCGTCCGCCCGGCCGACACCCGCTGTCGCCAGCAGGAAGAAGAAGATGCCAAGCAGGGCGACGAAACGGGTCATGCGGTCTCAGACCTTTCGATCGATCTTGAGGAGCGGTTTCATGGTTTTTCGCGTCTCATGGCGGAAAACCGCTTCGCACTCTTCCTGGAAAAGCTTTGAGGCGCGAGATCAAGGACGATCACCGGTGAAGGTAACGCCAAGCGATGCAAGCGCATCCCAATAGGCAGGATAGGTCTTGGCGACGCAGCCGGGGTCCTCGATGGCAATGCCGTGGATCTTGAGCCCGGCAAGGGCGAAGCTCATGGCGATGCGATGGTCGGCAAAGGTGTCGATCGACGCCGGCAATGTCTGGCCGGCGAGCGCCGGATCGGAGGAGACGATGAGATCGTCGCCCTCTTCGTGGGCAAGCCCCGGACGGATCGCGGTCAGGCCGAGCGACAAGGCACGGACACGGTCGCATTCCTTCACGCGCAGATTGGTGAGCCCGACGAAGCGCACGGGCGTCTCGTTGAAGGCGGCAAGAACGGCGATCGTCGGTATCGCGTCCTGCATCTGCGATCCGTCGATGACGGCGGGAAGATGCGGGAAGCTGGAAATGACGGCGTGGGCGCGTGCGTCAGGCTGCGAGAACACCGAGGCAGGAACGCCGAGATCGATGGCCCCTCCGGTCAATACTTCCGCGGCCCAGAGATAGGTCGCGGCCGACGCGTCAGGCTCGATCACGAAGTCGGCGGCGCGATAGCCCGTCGGCGCGACCTGCCAGATGGATGGGCTCAACTGCTCGACCTCGGCGCCGAACGCACGCATCGCCGCAACCGTCAGATCGATGTAGCCGCGCGCGCCGATTTCGTCGCCGGCAAGCTCGATGCGGACAGGGCCCTTGGCGCCAGGGGCAGCCATCAGCAGAGCCGATACGTATTGGCTGGAAAGGCCAGCGTCGATTTCGATCCGTCCGGCGGGAAAGCCGCCCTTGCCATTGACGGTGACCGGCGGGCATCCGGTTTCGGACGTCACCTCGACGCCGAGCGTGCGAAGCGCGTCGACGAGCGGCTTGATCGGCCGCTTGCGCATGTGCTGGTCACCATCGACGACAACCGGGCCGTCGACCAGAGCGGCGGCGGCTGTCAGGAAGCGCGTCGCAGTTCCCGCATTGCCGAGGAACAGGGGCGCGGACGGCGACGCAAGCCGGCCGGTTCCGGTAACGACGAATGTCGTGTCGTCCGGTTCGCTGACCTCAACGCCCATCGCCCGCAAGGCATCGGCCATATAGCGCGTGTCGTCGCTCTTCAGCGCACCCGTCAGCCGGCTCGTGCCCTTGGCCAGACCCGCGAGAAGCAGCGCCCGATTGGTGATCGACTTCGAACCCGGCGGGCGAACGTGGCCGCGCAGGGGGTGGTCGGTCGGCAGGATGGTCAGCTTCTTCACGGTATCACTCATGCTCGGGTCTCTTTATGCAAGTAGCGCCGAGGCTGTCGGCCTCGGCAGGCGTGTCTCTTATCAGCAGGTGGCGTAATCGGGTAACGTCCCCGATCAGAATTTGACTTGCGGCACCGCGCGATCCGCCTCGTTGGCGATCTCGAAATAGCCGGCCTTCACGAAGCGGAAGGCGTTGGCGATGAGGTTCGACGGGAAGCTCTCGACCTTGACGTTCAAGTCGCGTGCCGCTCCGTTGTAGTAGCGGCGCGACATCTGGATCTCGCCCTCGATCGTCTCCAGCGAGCGCTGCAGTTCCGCGAAGTTCTCGTTGGCCTTGAGATCCGGATAGGCTTCGGCGAGGGCAAAGAGCTTGCCGAGCGCTTGCGACAGGGCGCCTTCAGCGGCTGCCCGCCCCTCGACATCACCTGCTGGAACGGCCTGAGCGCGATTGCGCATCGCGATCACCTCTTCGAGCGTCGACTTCTCGTGCGCTGCGTATCCTTTAACCGTCTCGATCAGGTTGGGGATGAGGTCGGCGCGTCGCTTGAGCTGCACGTCGATACCCGACCAGGCTTCCTCGGCGATCTGCCGTGCCTTGACGAGGCCGTTGTAGACGAAAACGAGATACAGGATCACGGCGACGCCGATGGCCA
Source organism: Ensifer sp. 1H6 (assembly GCF_001976035.1). Taxonomy (NCBI): domain Bacteria; kingdom Pseudomonadati; phylum Pseudomonadota; class Alphaproteobacteria; order Hyphomicrobiales; family Rhizobiaceae; genus Ensifer; species Ensifer sp. 1H6. Next base: position 34,012 of record NZ_MOAI01000008.1, read on the forward strand.
GACCAATCATGGGATACCTCCAAAAAACTCGGCAGAGATTAGCACCGGCTTTCCAGCTTCAAAGACCTTTCTGCAGCATTCGGGCGGAGAAACGCACTCCTCCCCAAATGCAAGCCGAAGGCGCTGAACACACTGTTCACCGCTACGGCCTATCCCCAGACCAAAACACCTCGATTCCTGTTCCATCGGGAACCGCAGGGATCCGGACGATGGGCGATAGTCGCGCCATCGAACAACCCCGGATACGAAGTGAAGACCATGAAAACGCTCGCAACCCTCATCAACGTGATCGCCTTTTCGGCGCTCTTCGTTGCCTATGCGAGCGTCGGTTCGGCCGAAAGACCGACTGGTGTCCGCCGGGCGCTGCAGACCTACTCCGGTCAGGTTTACACCGGCACCTACCCCACGCTGAAGCCCGTCTGGAAGATCAGCGTCGACGCCAGCGACACGATCTGAGATCTACAGCGTCGCGCGTCTTATTAGACGCGCGACGCTGCATCCTTAAATCGAATAGGATTTAAGGAAACATGCAGTAGCCTCGAGCTATCCGCGTCGCAATCGCGTCGGCAGCTTCATCTGCGCCGAGATTGGTGACGTCGAGCTCGATGAGCTGGTCGCATTTTCCTTTCAACAGAGCGTGCCGGCCTCTGAGATCGATCAGCACCTGCGGATCGGTCAGTTTGTGGACCTTGGAGCGGCCGGCGCGCGTCAGCCGCTTCAGGTTTTCCTCTATCGAACAGTCGAGAACGACCGCGACGAAACGGGCGCTGCGCTCGCTAGCCAGCGCCATATAGTCTTCGAACGCCCGGCTGTCGAATGCGTCATCCGACAGCGCATCGGTGAAGAGGAAGGATTGACCGGCATCGGCCTGGCGCACATGGTCGAGCACCGCCGTTCTGATCGTCGCCCGCAGCGACCAATAGAGCGGCGTGCCCCTGGTAAACAGTGCCTCGGCCGGATTGATCAGCGTATGGTTGTCGGCAAGCCTCGCGCCGAGATGATCGGCGAGATGGCGTGCGATGGTCAGCTTTCCGGTGCCCGGCCAGCCATTGATATGAACGATGAGGCTGGCTGGCTCGGCGATCAAGCGGCGTCCCGGTTGAGGTTCGCGCCGCCGGCATCGGTCAGCAGGAACGCCTCGCCACAGGCCTTTGCCAATGTGCGGACGCGCAGAATGTAGCTTTGCCGCTCGGTGACCGAAATCACCCCGCGCGCATCGAGCAGGTTGAAGACGTGGCTCGCCTTGATGCACTGGTCGTAGGCGGGGAAGACACACTTGTGCAGGTGGTTGTTTGTGCCGTTGCCCGGCGCGCCGGCCGCCAGCAGAGTCTGGCACTCTACCTCGGCATCGATGAAGTGCTGATGCAGCATGGCGGTGTTGGCGTATTCGAAGTTGTACCGCGAATATTCCTGCTCCGCCTGCAGGAACACGTCGCCATAGCTGATCTTCTCGTCGCCTTCGCGGCCGTTGAAGTTCAGATCATAGACGTTGTCGACGCCCTGGACATACATCGCCAGACGCTCGAGACCGTAGGTCAGTTCACCAGCAACCGGAGAGCATTCGATGCCGCAGACCTGCTGGAAATAGGTGAACTGCGACACTTCCATGCCGTCGCACCAGCATTCCCAGCCAAGGCCCCAGGCGCCCAGCGTCGGGCTTTCCCAGTCGTCCTCGACGAAGCGGATATCGTGCAGCAACGGGTCGAGGCCGATCGCCTCCAGCGAGCCAAGATAAAGCTCCTGCAGGTTGGACGGGTTCGGCTTCAGGATCACCTGATATTGATAATAGTGCTGAAGACGGTTCGGGTTCTCGCCATAGCGGCCGTCGGTCGGGCGACGGGACGGCTGGACATAGGCTGCGCGCCACGGACGGGGACCGAGCGCACGCAGCGTCGTTGCCGGATGAAACGTACCGGCACCGACTTCCATGTCGTAGGGCTGCAGCACCGCGCAACCCTTGTCGGCCCAATAGTTGTGCAGCGTCAGGATCAGAGCCTGGAACGAGCGCTTGGGGTTCATGTGGTCGGGCAGCGAGGCGGTGGTCATGGGGAACGTCCGAATTCTTCACGAAATGAGAGCCGGACAGGTGCCACGCCGGGCGACAGGGGTCAAGCGCTGAGGCGGCTCTCCGTGCACGCAAAGGTGCACGAAAAATCTCAGTCGTCTTCGCGCTTGAGCCGGTATTCGCCGGTCTCGGGATCCTTGACGAGGGTTCCGCTCGCGCCGGTCTGCTGCTCGCGGCGCGTCTGGTCGCGCTGACGCGTCAGCTTCTGGGCATCCGCAATGAACTTGCGGTAGCCGATCCATAGAACGAAGCCTGCGATCAGGAGCAGGATAAGCTGCGGCATCTTTCCTCCCTACTGCATATTTTTATCCTTAAATCGAAGTCGATTTAAGGATAAAAATATGCAGCCATTCAAAGTGCTACAGCGACATTTGCGCGTCTAATAAGACGCGCGGCGCTGTAGGCTCGTCGCACCGGTCGCGGCTCAAAGCCCGAAACGCGCCCACAATGCCCTTTCCTCTACTGCTTCGGCAAGACCCGCCATCGCAGAAGCCGCGATCGGTGCAGCGATATCGCCGGCAATCGATGCGCCGGTCTGGCGCCGCCCGAAAAGGCTGCGCGCCGGCTGGATCAGTTCGAGCCGCGCCTTCTCGCCATAGCGCTTCTTCACCTCGCCGCGCAGATCGCCGAGGCCGTCGATCAGACCCAGTTCCAATCCGCGCCGCCCAGTCCAGAAAAGCCCGGAAAAAACGTCGGGATGGTCGGCCAGCAGCTGTCCGCGGCGGGCCTTCACCATCTGGATGAAGGTGTCGTGGATATCGAGCTGCAGGCTCTTCAGGAACTCGATGTCGCGTTCTTTCTCTGGCTGGAACGGGTCGAGCATGACCTTGTTCTCGCCGGCGGTATAGACGCGCCGCTCGACACCGATCTTCTTCAACAGTTCCGGAAAGCCGAAGCCGCCGGAGACGACACCGATGGAACCGACGATCGACGTCGGATCGGCGATGATCTCGTCGCCGGCAAGCGCGATCATGTAACCGCCGGAAGCGGCCACGTCCTCGACGAAGACGAGCACGCGCTTCTTCTTTTCCTGGGCGAGATCGCGGATGCGCTGGTAGATCAGTCGCGACTGCACCGGCGAACCGCCGGGAGAGTTGATCGAAATCGCAACGGCCGGAGCCTCCTTCACCGCGAAGGCCTTCTCCAGCAGCGGCGCGACTGAGGCCAGATTGAGTGCCGGACGAAACTGGCCACCACCGGCCATGATTGCGCCGTGAAGCCGCACGACGGGGATGGCAATGCCATCCCGCCGAAAACGCCTCGGCATCAGCCTTTTGAAGAACCCGGCCATTTCAACTCCTGCAATACGAACACTTGTTCCTGCATGTATGCACTGGTCGTCCAAACGCAATGCCGGATACGGTAAATCAACGGCGCCGATAGGCAGCGCGTCCGTTGTTGAGATCGTCGACATCGCCGGCAAAGCGATGGGCGCCCTCCTCGTGCACCATCAGCGGCGCTCGCAGCACCAGCCGCTTGCGGCTCTGCTTGATCGCGGTCACGAGGATGCGCACGGCATTCTCGCCGGTGCGCGGATGCAGCGGCGTAATCTCGATACCGCCGAAGCGGCGGCCACAGGCGGCAATGATATCCGCGATCGATTCCGGCCGGGCGATCAGCGACAATTGTCCGCCCGGCTTCATGATCGCACCCGCCGTCTTGATCCAGATCTCGAACAGGCCGTCGCTCATCGCATGCGCCTCTGCCTTGAGGCTGTCCGGCGTGCGGCGGTCGGAAGCATCGTTGAAAGGGGGGTTCATGATCACGTGATCGAAGGCATCGTCGGGCAAGCCGGCGGCACGGCGCGCCCTGCCGGTAAGCGCAACGTCCGCCTCGATCACCGACACCCGCTCGGCGAAACGCCCGTTTTCGGGAAGCGCGAGGCTTCGGCGTGCAAACGCCGCCATGGTCGGCGAACGCTCCACCAGCACGACCTCGGCCAGATCGAGCCGCGAGGCGACCGCCATGCCGGCCGCACCCGCTCCGGCGCCAAGGTCGGCCACACGGCAGGCGCGGTCAGAAGCAACCAGCGAAGCGAGCAACATCGCATCCATGCCGGAGCGATGTCCCTGCCCCAGCGGCTGCACGACATGGAACCTGCCGCGGTGGAATGCATCGACCGTCTCAGACTCGACAAGCGTCATAGGTCCTTCGCTCATGGCCGATCGTCACACATAGGCGCCGACGAACCGCTGATCATGCCCGCAACTCCGCTTCCAACCCCGCTTCGACGAGGATGCGGCGCGCGGCATCGGCATCGTCGTCCGGCACGAGGAAACGGCGCGGCAGCAGGCCCAGCGATCCCTCCAGAATGCTCATGCCCTGATCGGCGATCAGGCTGTTGATACCGGCGTCCTTCATCAAGCTCTCGGCAAAAGAGAGCAGAACGACGTCGTTGGTGCGGATCAATTCCTTCATCCAGCGGTTTTTCCTGTCCTATTTCAGCAAGCGGGACAATTCGCCTCTTGCCGCACGTGCCCCCCCTTCCTATTGTCGAAAGCGACAATGAAAACAGGAGTCCCGGTGTTGGGCGTAGTGATACCGCTGGAAGACAGCAAAAACAAACTGGCGTCCGTGAAACCGCTCGTTGACTTGACGTCTCCCGACATGGAACGCGTCAACCAGCTCATCCTGTCGAGGGCCGGGTCCGACGTCCAGATGATTCCTGAGGTCGCCAACCACCTGATTTCCTCCGGTGGAAAGCGCCTGCGACCGATGCTGACGCTCGCCTCCGCCGCGATGTTCGGTTACGAGGGCGACGCTCACGTCAAGCTCGCCACCAGCGTCGAGTTCATGCATACGGCAACGCTGCTGCATGACGATGTCGTGGACGAAAGCGACCTGCGCCGCGGCAAATCCACCGCTCGGACGATCTGGGGCAACCAGGCAAGCGTGCTCGTCGGCGACTTCCTGCTCGGCCAGGCCTTCCGCATGATGGTCGATGTCGGCTCGCTCGATGCGCTCGACGTGCTGTCGACCGCTGCGTCGGTGATCGCCGAGGGCGAGGTGCTGCAGCTTTCCGTCGCCAAGAACATGGAGACGACCGAGGACGACTATCTCCAGGTCATCCGCGCCAAGACCGCAGCGCTGTTCGCCGCGGCCGCAGAAGTCGGGCCGATCGTCGCCCAGACCAGCAAATCCGACCGCAATGCGCTCAAATCCTACGGCATGAATCTCGGCCTCGCCTTCCAGCTCGTCGACGACGTGCTCGACTATGGCGGTTCTGCCAGCGATCTCGGCAAGAATGTCGGCGACGATTTCCGCGAAGGCAAGATCACCCTTCCGGTGATCCTGTCCTATCGTCGCGGCACACCGGAGGACCGCGCCTTCTGGCGTCAGGCGATCGAAGGCGGCGACAGCAGCGATGCCAACCTTGAAAAGGCGCTCGGCCTGATCAAGCGATATGGGGGCTTAAGCGATACCATCGCCCGTGCCCAGCACTATGGCACGATCGCGCGCGATGCCTTGGCACCGCTCCCGGTTTCGCCGTGGAAATCGGCGCTGGTCGAGGTCATCGACTTCTGCATCGACCGGGTCAGCTGACGCGCGCGCCCGGCCGAACCTGGACATCCAAGAGGAATTTCTTGCCGCGTTGCGCCAAAAAAGCCATTCTGTTCCTCAAGAGTTGTGCCAGGCAACACGTGGCTGATTCCAAAACAACCCTCAGTCGTGCGCAAGGCCGAGAGATCGGCAATGAAAGGTTTGACATGCGGCAAAAGACGATCCTCCGCCTTCTCAGCGGCGCTGCACTGATGGCTCTTGCCTCGGTCAGCGGCAGCTACCAGGCTTTCGCCGAGGAAAAGGCCGCCGTCGAAGAGACCGAGCCTTTCGACATCACGTCCGTCAACACCTTTGCAGGTGCGTTCCTGGCTGCCCGCACGGCCGACACGGACCGTGACTTTGCCGCAGCCAACGAGCTTTACCGCATCGCCCTGCAGTTCGAGCCGAACAACAACGAAGTCAAGCAGCGGCTGATGATCACCCTGCTGATGGCCGGCAAGTTCGACGATGGCGCCAAGATCGCCGAGCAGTTGAAATCCGATCCCGCTGTCGAGCGCATCACCACCGTCATCCGTGCGATCGAGGCGATCCGCAAGCGCGAATACCGCAACGCGCAGAAGCTCTTGAACTATGAGGGCCCGAACGACCTCGACCGGCTGATGAACGGCCTGCTTTCGGCCTGGGCCAAATTCGGCCAGGGCAAGCCCAAAGAGGCGCTGGCGCAGGTCAACGGTCTCGAAGGACCGGACTGGTTCCGCGTATTCAAGAATTATCATGCCGGCGCGATCGCCATCGCTTCCGGTGACAAGGCCACCGCTCGCGCCAAGCTCAACGACGCGATCCTCGATCGCGAAGGCGGCAGTGCTGCGCCTGACACGTTCATGCGGGCGGTCGAGGCATTGGCGCGCTTCGAGGCGCGCGAAGGCAACAAACAGAAGGCGCTCGACACGGTCGCCGTCGGCGAGAACATGGTCAACAACTACACCCCGCTCGAGGCACTTCGGAAAAACATCGAGACCGGCCTACCCCAGGAGCAGCAGGTTAAGAACGCATCGCAGGGTGCGGCAGCCGTGCTGTTTTCCATCGGCGGCGCGCTCAACCGTGAAGGCGCCGAAGACATCGTCTCGCTCTATCTGCAGACGGCGCGTCGTCTCGACCCTGACAGCGCCGACATTCTCGTGATGCTTGCCGGCATCGCCGAGAACCTGAAAAAGCCGAAGGAAGCGATCGAGCTTTACCAGAGCGTGCCCGAGGCTTCGCCGATGCGCCGCCTGTCCGAGCTGCAGCTTGGCCTCAGCCTTGCCAGCATCGGCAAGGTGGATGAAGCCAAGAAGCACTTGAAGGCGCTGATCGACGTCGACCCGAAGAATATCCGCAACTATCTCGCCTATGGCAGCGTGCTTTCCGATGCCAAGGACTACAAGGAGATGGGCGAGCTTTACGACCGCGCCGTCGACGCGATCGGCCCTGTGCCGAAGCGCAGCGACTGGACCGTGTTCTTCCAGCGCGGCATCGCCTATGAGCGCCAGAAACTCTGGGACAAGGCCGAGCCGAGCTTCCGCAAGGCCCTGGAACTCAACCCGGATCAGCCGCAGGTGCTGAATTATCTCGGCTATTCCTGGGTCGACATGAACATCAATCTGGAACAAGGGCTCGACATGATCCGCAAGGCGGTCGAGTTGAAGCCGGACGACGGCTACATCGTCGATTCGCTCGGCTGGGCCTATTTCCGCATGAACCGCTTCGACGATGCGGTGGTCGAGCTTGAAAAGGCAGCCGAGCTGATGGCCGGCGACCCGACCATCAACGACCATCTCGGCGATGCCTATTGGCGCGTCGGCCGCAAGCTGGAAGCCGTGTTCCAATGGACCCAGACGCTTGAGCTGAAGCCCGAAGAGGAAGAGATCCCGAAGATCAAGGCCAAGATCGAAAACGGCCTGCCGGCGCTTAAGGAAGTGGTTCCGGCCTCTGCCGACGCCAAGGAAACAGCGCCGAAGAAGGTCACCCCGGAGGCGCCTGCGCCGGACAAGAAGTCCTGATCACAGCATGCTTCAAGGCGAGATTGCGGGCTTCGCGCTGACACGGGCGGCGCCCGCCAAGATCAACCTGGCACTGCATGTCGTCGGCCAACGGGCCGACGGCCACCATCTTCTCGAAAGTCTCGTCACCTTTGCCGATCGCGGCGACCGGATCGGCCTGACTCCGTCGGAGCAGGACCGTTTCACTCTGTCCGGGCCATTCGCCGCCGAATTGTCGACGACGGGTGACGACCAGGATGGCAATCTCGTGCTCAAGGCGCGGGACCTGCTGCGCCAGGCTCTGGCATCGCAGGGCGTCGACACCGGCCCGGTCCACATTCATCTCGAAAAGAACCTGCCCATCGCCTCGGGCATCGGCGGCGGGTCCGCCGATGCGGCCGCAACGCTTCGCGGCCTTCTCGACCTCTGGAAGACCGGCATCGAACCGGCGTTGCTCGCCGCCTTGGCGCTGAAACTCGGCGCCGACGTGCCAATGTGCCTAGACGGCAGGTCGCTTATTGCCAGTGGCATCGGCGAAGAGATCACCCCTGCCATTGAGCTTCCCTCCTTCCCGATCGTGCTGGTCAATCCTCTGGTCGCGGTCTCGACGCCGGTGATCTTCCGGACGCTGGAAAAGAAGAACAACCCACCGCTTGTGATCCCGGATGGCCTCGGCTCCCCTGCGGCCTGGCTTTCGGCCATGGCGGCGATGCGCAACGACCTGGAGCCGCCGGCGCGCCGGCTGCAGCCGGTAATCGCCGACGTCTCCGGCGCGCTGGCAACAACCGGAGCCGCGCTGGTGCGGATGTCCGGTTCAGGCGCCACCTGCTTCGGCCTGTTCGACAGCGACGAAAGCGCGCAGCGCGCCGCCTACACTCTTTCTGCCGCCCATCCTGAATGGTACGTTCTCGCCGGCAGAACCGTGGGCAGAGGGAAATAGAATGGCCGGGATCAATGACAATCGCCCTTTCGTCCCCGTCGGCATCGCCATACTGACAGTGTCCGACACGCGCACGCTGGCCGACGACAAATCCGGCGACACGCTTGAGGCGCGGGTGCGCGACGCCGGTCATCGTCTGGAGGCACGCGCAATCGTGCCGGACGATCGGCAAAGGATCCGCGATCAGGTGGAGGCCTGGACGCTCGACGAGACAATCGACGTGGTGATCACCACCGGCGGAACAGGCTTCACCGGCCGCGACGTCACGCCGGAGGCGCTCGAACCGCTGTTCGAGAAACGCATGGATGGCTTCTCCGAAGTTTTTCACCGGATTTCCTACGAGAAGATCGGCACCTCGACGATTCAGTCGCGCGCGACAGGCGGTGTCGCCAACGCCACCTTCATCTTCGTCCTGCCGGGGTCCCCCGGGGCCTGCAAGGATGCCTGGGACGGCATTCTCAAGCAACAACTCGACTACCGGCACATGCCGTGCAACTTCGTCGAGATCATGCCGCGGCTCGACGAGCATCTGAAACGGGGCTGACGCCTCAATCGGCGACCCAATTGTGCCGCGAGACAAGCCTGTTCCCTGGGGAACTGCGAAACCCGCAACCGCCTGCTACAGCTTCCAACGTCAGCTCGCATTGAGGGATCGCAACGAGATCCGAGCAAATCCTTCGACCGGAGCAAAGACGGCCCATCGCCGATGTCCCCCCAAGCGATGGGAACAAAAACATACGACGCGCGGCTCGCCCGGTCGCTCGGACAAGACTTTGCTAGCAAGGAAATTTGGTAGCCGCTTGGAGGTGCCGTCCGCAGGACAGGCACCTTTTTTGTTGGAGCGAATTTACTCTAGGCGCTCTGCCTGCTGTCAACGGCGACCCAGGCGGGGACAAGCTCCGTCGCAAGCTTTCGAACGGCGCGGATATTCGTCATTTCGCCCAGCGGCATCTTCCCGCGCGCGATCGCCAAGGCGTCGCGCTTGTGCACGAGGAAGCCCGCCTCCAGCGGCTTTACGCGCCGCGCGAGACGATGCAGCAACGGCTTGCGGTGCATTCGCGATGGCGAGAAACGGGCCGGCCCCTTGTGAAGCGACACATACTCGACGAGCTCATCCACCCAGCGCCCTATCGGCCGAGCACCGGGCTCAAGCAGCATCAGCCACTCGCCGCGCGCGGAGCGCACGATTTCGCCCAGATCCCAATCGACGCAGAAACGGCAGCCGGCGGCATCTGCCACGCGCACCGACCCGTCCTTCGAGCCATGATCGAGGATGATGACATCGCTGACCAAACCTTCGACGGCGCCTGCCACGAGCACGGACAGCGTCTGTGCCAGTTCCGCCTCGTTGTCACGTGTTTCCATGATGATCGTCAGCATAGCTGTTCCTACCGCATTGCAGCGTAAAATGCTACATCCGCGTGGCATGACCGCGCCCGCGATTTGTCCGATCGCCAAGTCATGCCGGTCGCTCTCGTTTCAGCACGCGCGATTTTTGTTCTTGAATTGTTCTTGTTTTCGCGATAGGAAAATAATCAGAACAAAACGGGATCAAACGGGTGATCCCTCGGAGATTCCGATGAAAGAGCTGTCTCAGATCAGGCAGGGTGCGCTTGCACCCGCCAACACGGCAGAGGTTGCCGAAGCATTGATGAGCGGGACCGGTCTCAGGATCGAGAATGACCGTCGCCGCGGGCGGGGTGCCGGACTGAACATGTCGGGCCGCTTTGAGCCGCAGGCGCGCGAGGTCTTCGACGACGGTTGGGAGAGCCTTGAGGACCTGCCTCCCTTCAAGACCGAGGTGCAGGTGGAAAAGCCGCGCTCGGTGATCAGCCGCAACGATTCTCCCGACATTTCCTTCGATCGCTCGATCAACCCTTATCGCGGCTGCGAGCATGGATGCATTTATTGTTTTGCCCGTCCGACACATGCCTATATGGGGCTTTCGGCCGCCTCGATTTCGAGGCGAAGCTCTTTGCCAAGCCCGACGCCCCACGCCTGCTGGAGCGCGAGCTCGCCCGCACGGACTACAAGGTGAGGCCGATTGCGATCGGCACCAACACCGATCCCTACCAGCCGATTGAGAAGGAATGGCGGATCATGCGCCAGATCCTCGAAGTGCTGCAGGCCGCCAACCATCCTGTCATGATCGTGACGAAGTCGGCGATGGTGACGCGCGACATCGATCTGCTTGCACCGATGGCAGAAAAGGGACTTGCACGGGTCGGCATTTCGGTGACGACGCTCGACCGAAAGCTGGCGCGTACGATGGAGCCACGTGCTTCGACCCCTTCCAAACGACTGGAAGCGATGCGCGCCCTCACCGAAGCCGGCATTCCGACCGGCGTGCTGGTGTCGCCGATCATCCCGGCCCTCAACGATCATGAGATCGAACGGGTTTTGGAAGCCTCCCGATCGGCAGGAGCGCTGGAAGCGACCTATGTGCTGCTGCGCCTGCCGCTGGAGGTCAGCCCGCTCTTTCGCGACTGGCTGCTGCGGAACTATCCGGACCGCTATCGGCACGTCATGTCGCTTATCCGCTCGATGCGTGGCGGCAAGGATTATGACGCCGAGTTCGGCAAGCGCATGAAGGGCGCCGGTCCCTATGCCTGGCAGATCGGCCGCCGGTTTGAACTTGCGGCCAAACGCCTCGGTCTCAACCTCAATCGTCGACAGTTGCGCGACGACATTTTCGTGCCGCCACTCGGAACCGGCGTCCAGCTATCGCTGCTCTAGAGCATTTCCAGGAAAAGTGCGAAGCGGTTTTCCGTCAGGAAATGCGTAAAAACAAGGAGATAGAGCGTTCCGCGATTCCGTCTAAATCGGAACGCCCTAGCGGCAATCGGTATTGCGTATGTCGCTGGAGAAGTGGAGTTTTCGACCGCTCAGGTCAGGAATGCGAGGTGTGGCCTGAAGGCAAAATAACCTCAATGGTTGGCCGGAATGGGCAGGCATCGGTCTTGAGACGCCCGGTTCCCTGGATCGGCTGCGATTTGGGAAGCAGGTCACGGCGCAAGTTCATGCGAGCAGCGTCCCTCGCGCGTCATATCTGGCGCGCGGCGACAGAATTGAATTCCGGCGTCTCCTCCGTGCCTCATCAGGATGACGCTGGCATACCCCCCGGCTGCCGCCGCACTCAGATCGGGGGACTTGAAGAGAATCGGTCGATCATGCGAGTTTCGCCGCATGTCACATCGCAGATCGACCGATTCTCCCCTTTTCCCGGATATTATCCTTGCGCCCGATTTCAGCTTTGAACTGGCTGCCAGAAGGGACGGCGCCTGGCCGGTCGCTGGCGCCGACGAGGCCGGCCGAGGGCCGCTTGCCGGACCCGTCGTTGCCGCCGCGGTCATCCTCGACCCGGATGCCATCCCCGAAGGCCTGAACGACAGCAAAAAATTGAGCGCCGCTGAGCGCGAACGGCTGTTCGATGAGATCCTGGCAACCGCCACCGTTTCCATCGCCTCTTCCTCGGCCACCACGATCGATACCATCGATATCCGCAAGGCAAGCCTCGAGGCGATGCGACGGGCCGTCGACGGCCTGTCCCTGACCGCGCGTTTCGTGCTGGTCGATGGCCGCGATGTTCCGCCCGGTCTTGGCTGTCACGCCAAGGCGGTGGTCAAGGGCGACGCCCGCTCGCTCTCGATCGCCGCGGCATCGATCGTCGCCAAGGTGACGCGCGACCGGATGATGGAACGGGCCGATGTCGCTCACCCCGGCTACGGCTTTGCGGCTCATGCCGGCTACGCGACAGTGGTGCATCGCAAGGCAATCGATGCCAAGGGCCCCTGCCCGCTGCATCGCATGAGCTTCCGTCCGCTGCGCAAGGATTGACGTTCGGCATCGTTGAAACCTCGCCGTCTGGATCGACACAAACCGATGCCGATGGCGGCCCCCCCGGAAGGTGCGCTTGACGGCGCAGCGCGTCATAGACGGAGACAGACGAGCGGTGACGCGGCAGGCTTTGCTGTAGCCATGTCTCCGCCCCCTGCCGAGCCGCTCCGGTCACCGCATCTGCGGTAATCCGCCGCCCGCCCCTGACCATCGGCCGGCGTTCCGCGGGGTTTCCCCCCTTATCGAGCCCAAACAGGTTCCGGACGTCACGGAAGACATCCCGAACTGGCGCTCGCACGCATCACCCAAGGCTATCCCAAAAACAAAAAGCCCCGCACGTGGCGGGGCCTTTAAATCGTATCTTGCAGCCGAGGCTTAGTTCAGGCGCGACTTGACTTCGCCAAGTGCCTTCTTGAACAGCTCGCTCTGGGCGCCGGCGTCAGCCTTGGCAGCAACAATCTTTTCGGCAGCGCTGATGGCCAGATCGACGGCAGCCGAACGAACGGCGTTGATCGCGTCGCTTTCGGCCTGCTTGATCTTCTGTTCCGACAGCGCGGTCCGGCGGGTGACGAATTCTTCCGTCTTCTGCTTGGCTTCGGCGGTCAGCATTTCTGCTTCGCGCTGGGCAGCGGCAACGATACCGGCAGCTTCCGCTTCGGCATCCTTGCGCTTGCGCTGGTATTCGGCAACGAGGGCCTGGGCTTCTTCGCGCAGGCGCTTGGCTTCCGCCAGTTCGTTGCCGATCTTGTCGGCGCGTCCGTCGAGCGCCTTGCCGATCATGCCCGGAACCTTGAGGTAGGCAATCAGGACGAAGAACAGGATCAAGCCGACGAGGGCATAGAAGGTCGCATCAAGATGCATGGTTCAGTGCTCCTCAGTTAACGGCCGATGCCTTGACGGCAGCGACGATCTCAGCCTTGGTGACGGTGCCACCAATGAGCTGCTTGACGACGGCCGTTGCAGTTTCCTCGGCGATAGCGCCGACGTCTGCGAGTGCCTTGGCCTTGATGTCGGCGATGCGGTCTTCCGCAGCGGCGATCTTCTTGGAAAGATCGGCTTCGACAGCGTTGCGGTCGGCGACAGCCTTGGACTTGGCAGCTTCGCGCGCGCCGTCTGCAATCTGATGACCCTTGGCCTTGGCAGTTGCCAAATCCTGCTCATAGGATGCGATGGCAGCGTCAGCTTCGCCCTTCAGGCGCGACGCTTCGTCGAGATCCTGAGCGATGCGGTCGTGACGGGTTTCAAGAATTCCGCCGATGCGCGGAATGATGACCTTCGACATCAAGAGATAGAAGAGGCCAAACGTGATCGCGAGCCAGAGCAGCTGCGATGCGAAATGGGTCGAATCAAAGGGCGGGAACACGCCGGAGCCAGCCTCGCCTTCGTGGGCCACACCCGTTTCGGTGTGCACCTCACCGGCCGCAGCGGCATCGTGTGCTTCGGCGCCTTCAGTGGTGGTTGACTGCTGGGCATAGGCCGCGGTCACAAACATGCTCACCTCCAGGTGCACTCAAGAATATGCGCGGCCGCGACCCTTTGACAGGTCGCGGCCGAAACTCCAGCCGTTATTAGACGGCGAAGAGGAGGAGCAGGGCTACGAGCAGCGAGAAGATGCCCAGAGCTTCCGTAACGGCGAAGCCGAATACGAGGCGGCCGAACTGGCCGTCAGCAGCCGACGGGTTGCGCAGCGCGCCAGAGAGGTAGCTGCCGAAGATGTTGCCGAGGCCGAGAGCCGTGCCGGCCATACCGAGGCAAGCCAGACCTGCGCCGATGTACTTTGCTGCTTCCGCTTCCATGATTGAACTCCTTCGAATGGTGTTGCGGCTTAGGATTGCGCTTCCGACGGAGGACCGGCCGGAAGCAAGCGACTGTATTCCTTAGTGGCTTCCGGGATGGACAGCGTCGTTGAGGTACATGCAGGTCAGTACCGCGAAGACATAGGCCTGGAGGAAGCAGACGAGGAATTCAAGACCGGTGATAGCGACGGTCATGATGAGCGGCAGGATCGCACCACCGATGCCGAGCGCGCCAAGGGCGCTCAGGGAGGTGACGAAGCCAGCGAAAACCTTCAGCGTGATGTGGCCGGCCAACATGTTGGCGAAGAGACGGACCGAAAGGCTGATGGGACGGGAAAGGAACGAGATGATTTCGATCGACACGACCAGCGGCAACAGGATGCCCGGCACGCCGTGAGGCACGAAGAGCTTCAGGAAGCCGAAGCCATGCTTGTAGAAACCATAAAACAGCACCGTGCCGATGACGAACAGCGCCAAGGCGAAGGTGACGATGATCTGGCTGGTGATGGTGAAGAAGTAAGGGAACATGCCGAGCAGGTTCGCCGTCAGGATGAACATGAACAGCGAGAAAACCATCGGGAAGAACTTCATGCCGCCGCTGCCAGCGCCTTCGCGCAGCATCGAAGCGATGAATTCATAGGACATTTCCGAAACCGACTGCATGCGCGTCGGGATCAGCCCGCGCTGCGATGTGGTCAGATAGAGGAAACCGGCAGCGGCACCCACGGTCGCAACCATGAACAGCGACGCATTGGTGAAGGAAAAGTCAATTCCGCCAATTTCGATCGGGACAATCTTGTTGACCAGGAACTGGTGGGTCGGATCGTTTGACACCGCGCTTCTCTTTCGTTCTGCCCGCCTTTAGAGCGGATACCGTGTTTTCCGGGCGACGCCTCAGGCGTCATCTCCGTCCGTCTTGTCATTCCCAGAACTGCGCTTGACCGAGTCGAGTGTCGCCACCATCCCCGCCGAACGCAGTACATTCAACACACCGGCGCAAAAGCCAAGGAGCAGGAAAATGATCATGCCCCACGGCCCTGTACCCGCAAAGTGGTCCAAAAGATAGCCCAGAAACGCCCCAACCACGATGCCAGCGATGAACTCGCTGGAGAGCTTCATTGCCGCCGCATAGCCTTTGCGGCTTTCAGCGGCTCGGGCTTCAGCACCATCCGGCTCACTGGGTCGCTTGGACTCAATCTTTTCGCCGAGCTGCTTCAGCCTTGCTTCCAGACTTTCTTCGGGTTTCTCCGTCACGTGGCTCTCCCCTTGTTGTCCCACACGGTCACGACCATGATTTCGGCCACACAAAAGGCTGCTGTTCAAGCCACGTTTCAGCCCCATTTGAAGTCGCGCGCAACATAGTTTTAGGCTTCCGCATAGTCAAGGCGTGCAAAGCGCTTCGGCGTGGACAATATTTTTCAATGATTTCATCCACTTGATAGCATTCGACGCCATCATACTGACAGACAAGGCCGGGAATCGGCAGATCGCGAGCCAGAATCTCCGGCCCGCGATCGGTGCTTGTGCGCAAGGGGTCGGCAGCTGAACTGGTCAGCTCCAGCCGCCGCCGTAGGTCCGGTAGAAGACGTGCAGGCCGATCTTGCCGACACGCTTCATCGTCTTTGCCCAGGCCGGGTTTACATAGGTTGCGTGATAATGTGTTGCTGAGCCGACTTCGGGCAGCCAGATCTTGCCGGCGGTGACCGCCATGGCAACTTCCTTTGCTTCCTTCCAGTGCGAGCGGGAATAGATCAAATCGCGGATCATGTCGCAGGCGAATGAGAACTGGCAGCGATTGCGCCATGCCTTGTTCTGATAGACGACGCCGCAGATCGTCTTCGGATAGGTCGGATTGCGCACCCGGTTGAGAATCACCTGTGCGACGGCCGCCTGGCCTTTCAGCGGTTCGCTGCGCGCTTCGAAGTAGATGCCTTCGGCGAGGCATGTCTGCTCTTCCTTGCTGAAGACGCCCGCCGGTAGCGGGGTCGCGGCCCAGGCGTGGTCCTCGGGAGAGATATCGGGAATGAAACGTCCGGCATTCTTGTCCTCGCGCAGGATCGAATCGAAGGGCGATTCACGCGCATAGTCCGGCTCGGGCCGGACATAGGCAGTCGCAAGAATGTCGGGCTTGTCGTTGGTGACAAGCTTGGCCAGCATCGGCGAGACGCCGGGATCCGTCTTCGGCGGCTTCTTCTTGTAGAAGGCCGTGGCGATCTCGATCTCCTTGCCTTTGATCTTCGGATTGGCGAAGACCATTTTTTCGGCGCCCTCGAAGCCGGGCTCCATCAGCGAACTCGTGCGCTGCAGGATCGAACCGGCGGTAAAATCCTTGGGTGGGGTGACAGGGGTGACGGCGACGATACGGCCCTTCTTGCCCTTGCGGTTGACGCGGTCTTCATCCGGCGTGCCGGCGTGCTTGCTTTCTGCGGTCAGAGCGACGCGGCTGCCATCGGGAAGATCGATACCGGCGCCGCCATCGAGCGCGCCCGTCGTGATCGGATCGGCAAAGACCATCTCGACTTCGTGGATCGATCCCGCTGGCGACGGCGTCATGTACATCCGCCAGCGCTCACCGCCACGATTGATACCGGACAGGAAGGTCGCAAGGTCGGAATAGGCCGCGACCGTGGGGAAACCGATATACACCGCAAGGCCAATGAGTGCCGGAGCCAGCCAGGCGGAGAAGTTAACACGAGATTCGCGACGCAGTTTGCTACTCTTACGCACCAACCGACTCCACGCAACGCTGATCGAAGGCACGGCTCTGCCCTCGCCGGCGATGAGCCAGCGGACAGGTTCCGCGCAGGACGCTAGGACAATGAAGCCGCCGGACGCTGTGCCGACGATGCTTCGTTCGAGCCTTGAAAATGAAGCATTAACCTTGATGTTTGGTTAATGCGTCTTCACTGAAAGGCCGGAAGAGCGGGCCTTGCGGCCCGCCGGCCGTCTTTGCAGCCGGTATCGTCAGATGATGACGTGCGAGCCGAGTTCGACGACGCGGTTGGTCGGCAGGCGGAAGTAGTCGGAAGGGTCGATCGCGGCATTGGCGAGCGCGATGAACAGGCGGTCCTGCCAATGCGGCATGCCGGACTGGGCGTCCGGTACCAGCTTGCGCCGTCCGAGATAGAACGACGTCGACATGATGTCGAACTTCAGCCCCGACTTGCGGAAGAGCCCCAGCGCCTGCGAGACGTTTTGCGTCTCCATGAAACCGAAGCGCATTTCGAGCAGGGTGAAGCGTTCGGAAAGCGGCTGCACGCTGACGCGTTCGGCCTTTGGCACTTTCGGCGTATTGGCGGTGCGGATTGTCAGGATGAAATTCTGCTGATGCAGCACGTGATTGTGCTTGATGTTGTGCAGCAGGGCCGCGGGCGTCGATTCCGGGTCGCTCGTCAGGAACACCGCTGTGCCGGGCACCGAAACCGGCGCATGTTCGCTCTTGCGCTCGATCGACTTGACGAAGCTTGCCAGCGGAATGTCGATATGGCGGGTCTTGGCATGGAGAATTTCCGTGCCGCGTTTCCAGGTCCACATGATCACGATGAAGGTCGCGGCGATCAGCACCGGCACGTAGCCGCCGTCATGGATCTTCAGCATGTTGGCGCCGAGGAAGACGAATTCCAGCGCGAACAGCGGCAGCAGCACGGCGCCGGCCCAGAGCGCCGACCAGTTCCAGCGCGCACGCAGGAACTCGAAGGAGAGAACTGTCGTGACCACCATCGCGCCGGTGACCGAGATGCCATAGGCGGTGGCGAGCGATTCCGACGAGCCGAAGACGAAGACCAGCGCCATGACGCCGAACATCAGCAGCGTGTTGACGTTGGGCAGATAGATCTGCCCCGTGTGTGTCTCCGACGTGTGGAAGATCGCCATGCGCGGCAGGAAGCCGAGGTGGATCGCCTGCCGCGTCAATGAGAATGCGCCCGTTATCACCGCCTGGCTGGCAATGATCGTCGCGAACGTCGCCAGGATGACCACCGGCAGCAGCGCCCATTTCGGGAACATCAGGAAGAACGGGTCCGACATCGCCTCGGGGTTCTTCAGGATGAACGCGCCCTGGCCGAGATAGTTGAGCGTCAGCGCCGGAAAGACGACCAGGAACCATGCCCACTGGATGGGCCGGCGGCCGAAATGGCCAAGGTCCGCATAGAGCGCCTCTGCGCCGGTCACCGTCAGGAACACGGCGCCGAGCACGATGATGCCGACATAGCCCTCATTGAACATGAAGCTGACGGCATAATAAGGATTGAAAGCCTTGAAGATCGACAGGTCGTCGGAAATGTGGACAAGGCCGATGCCACCCATGACCAGGAACCAGACGAGCGTGATCGGGCCGAAGAAGTTGGAGACCGCGGCCGTGCCCTTGGACTGCACGGCAAACATCAAGAGCAGGATGACCACGGCAATGGGAACGACATAGTCCGACAGCGCCGGGGTCACGAGTTTCAAGCCCTCGACGGCCGAAAGCACTGACAGAGCCGGCGTGATCATCGCATCGCCGATGAACAGCGCGGCACCGGCAATGCCCATGAAGAACAGGATGGCCGTGTGGCCATTCCCCGTTTTCATCAGCAGCGCCAGCAGCGAGAGCGTGCCGCCCTCCCCCTGGTTGTCGGCGCGCAGCAGAAACAGCACATATTTGATCGTGACGATGATCGTCAGCGTCCAGATCATCAGCGAGATCAGGCCGATGATTTCGACATCGGTGACGCCGTCGTGGGACACCGGGCGCAGCGCTTCGCGAAACGCGTAGAGCGGGCTGGTGCCGATATCGCCATAGACGACGCCGATGGAGCCGAGGCCGAGGACGAGCAGCCGGCGCAGGTCTTTCGACCCTTGTGTGGAAGGGGCATGCGATTGGGTCATGCGTGTCCTACAGGCTGTTACAGCCAGCCTTTCCAGCGAAAGAAGAAAAACGGTATCACGGCGGATATCACCATGGCAGCCAGCGCCCAGGGATAGCCGAGCGGCCATTCGAGTTCCGGCATGACGCGAAAGTTCATGCCGTAGACGGAAGCGACCAGCGTCGGCGGCAACAATACCACCGAAGCGATCGAGAAAATCTTGATGATGGCATTCTGCTCGACATTGATGAGGCCGAGAGAGGCGTCGAGCAGGAAGGTGATGTTGCCGGAGATGAACGACGCATGTTCCGACAATGTCTGGATGTCGCGCGAGATCGAGCGGCAAAGTTCGCGGCTGTCCTTGTCCGCCTGGACCTCGGGAACGGTGTAGACGAAGGTCAACAGGCGCGAGAGCGACGCGAGGCTATCGCGGGTCTTGGCGACCAGCCGGTGATGGCCGGCGACATCGCGCAGGCGCGCTTCCAGAAAATGCGGCGGACGACGTTTGACGACTGCCTTGTCGCCAAAGACCTGCAGCGACAGATCGTCGATCTTGCCCACGGCCTGCTCGAGAATTTCGGCAGTGCGGTCGGCAATCGTTTCGAGCAACCGGGTCAGCATCACCACACCGTTCGGACAGCCGCCCGGAATCCGATGCATTGCCGCCTTGAAGAGGGCGAAGGCACGCGGTTCGGCGTAGCGAATGGTCACAAGACGCCCGCCATGCAGGATGAAGGCAACGTCGGTGAGATCGGGAATATCGGTTTCCGAACGATAGACCAGCGACGCCGTCATGAACACGGCATCGGCCTCGGTATAGAGCCGGCTCGACGGCTCGATGTCCTTCAGGTCGTCGCGTGTCGGGATCGAGATGCCCAGAAGCTTCTCCATCATCAGATCCTCGGCCTTGCTCGGCTCGACGAGGTCGACCCAAACGATATCTGGCCGCAGGGCAACGAGCTCATCCGCCACCGACAGGGTGACAGTCTCACCGTTGGAGCAATAGCCCGTGATCATTCAGGCGCCCTTCCCGCAGCTGCGGCCCTGGGCAGAGGTGCGAACCCGAGCGAAAGTGAGCAACCGCATCGGCGCCACAGTATTCCCACAATCGAATTCCATCGGATGAAGCGTTCCGCCAGTCAGGACAAAATCCTCAACTCGGTCGTCGCGGGAGGACAAGATCTCCAGCGAGAGGGCGCTAAGTTGGGCACCTTCGCAAGTGCGGCACGGCATATGGCGCAATACAGACGCAAAATCAATGCCCCCTCGATACATGACACAGGCGCCGTCTACTGTTCCGGCGTCACCCTACTGCATGTTTCGCCGAATCGAAATCGGGGCGCGGACAAAATTGTGCCGCTATTCCAGGGGGCTGCAGCAGGCGACCGCCAAGTCGGGCTGCCACCGCAACGATGGCGTCCGACGAAGCTGGATGAAGGCCTATTCGAAGACGATGCTCGGCATTGCACGGCTCTTGTCGTCGCGGGCAGCCAAAACCTCAGCCCAGACCTTGGTCGCGATGTCGCGATAGATGCGGGCGATCTCGCCGTCTGCATCGGAAACGACCAGAGGCGTGCCCGCATCGGATGTTTCGCGGATGCCCATGGTCAACGGCACTTCGCCGAGGAAGGGTACGCCGATGCGCTCGGCCTCCTTGCGCGCGCCGCCATGGCCGAAAATGTCGTAGCGCTTGCCGGTGTCCGGCGCGACGAAATAGCTCATGTTCTCGATGATGCCGAGCACCGGCACTTCAACCTTGCGGAACATCGCCAGCCCTTTTCGGGCATCGATGAGCGCCAGGTCCTGCGGCGTCGAGACGATCACCGCGCCGGCGAGTGGAACTTGCTGTGCCATGGTCAATTGCGCGTCGCCGGTGCCTGGCGGCATATCGACAACCAGCACATCGAGATCACCCCAGGCGACTTCGCGCAGCATCTGCAACAGCGCCGACTGGATCATCGGGCCGCGCCAGATCATCGCCACTTCCTCGTCAACGAGGAAGCCCATGGACATGACCTTGAGGCCGTAGTTTTCCATCGGGCGGATCATCCGGCCCTCGATCTGCTGCGGCCGGCCGGAAATCTTCAGGAGGCGCGGCATCGACGGGCCATAGATGTCGGCGTCGAGCAGGCCGACTTTCAGGCCGTTGGCCTTCAGCGCCAGCGCCAGATTGACCGATGTGGTGGATTTGCCGACGCCGCCCTTGCCGGAGGCGACGGCGATGATTGCGCCAACGCCGGGAATGCCTGCCTTGGCGGGCGCGCCGCCGGCCGGACGCTGGCCATGGGCATGACCGGCATGGGCGCCGGCCGGTTGCGGACGCTGTACCGGGGCTGCCGCTGGTGCTGCCTTGCGGTCGGCCGTCAGAGCGACCATCGCCGCGCTGATTCCCGGGATTTCCCGCACCACGCGCTCTGCGGCTGCGCGCATCGGCTCCAGTTCCTTGGCCCGATCGGCCGGAACGGTGATCGAGAAATAGGCCTTGCCATCCGAAATGAAGACATCCGACACGAGCCCAAGCTCGACGATGTTGCCTTCCATGTCCGGTCCGCGGACCGTTCGCAGCTTATCAAGAACCACGTCTCTGGTGACTTCCGGCATCGCGCCCTCTCATTCTCTGCTATCTCTTGGATAACGTTTGTTATCCCTTAGATAATCGAGGCAGGGCGCTTCGCCAATGCGACATAACGGAAAAAGCAGGGCCGCCACTCACCCTGGTGTCCGTACATCCGGAATCACAAGCGTGATCCAGGGATCACACGGGGTTGGGTGGCGGCCCTTTTTGTCGCGACCTTCTTGGGCGCTGTCTTGTTTTTAGTCCCCTCTGGACATGCATCTAGCAATGCAGGATGCGTGCCAGATTCGAGGAAGAACAAAAAAGCGAATATTTTCAGTGGATTAGATGCGGCGTTGGTTGCCCGAGACCCCGAGAGCATCTGCCCAGTTTATGGGCAATGGTCTCAAATCCGCACAGGATCGGTGCATCTTTCAGCTGTGACCCACGCGGAAGACGGGGCGAAAGGCTTCGGGCCCGTCGCGCCGAACGACGGCTAGCTGATGTAGCCCTTCTTCATCGCCTTGACGACGGCCTGCGTCCGGTTCACCGCGTCGAGCTTCTTGGTGACGTGGTTGAGGTAGTGGTTCACCGTGTGCTCGGAGAGGCCGAGAATGCCGGCAATCTCGGCGCTGGTCTTTCCCGCCGCCGTCCAGCTCAGGCACTGGATCTCGCGCTCGGACAGCGACGCACTGCTGTTCTTCCACACGGAACCGATCTCGGCCAACCGGTTGTAGACATGGATCGCGATCATCTGCAGTTCCATGATCACCGTCATCGGCAGTTCGGCTTCCGGCCCCATCAGGATGACGGCGCCACGGCCGCCTTCGGCGTCATGCACCGGGAAGTAGCTGGCCTGGAAGATGGCGTTCTCGCGCAGCATCGCAATGTATTCCCGGGCTGAATCGGGCTTGCCGCCCTCGCCTTCCCAGGCATCGAGCGTCACCTGGAACGGCGTCGTCGTTTCCCGCAGCCGCTTGACGCCGGTGCTGAAGCGCAGCATCGACAGGCTGTCATATTTGTTGAGCAGCTCTGCCGGCATATTGGAAATGACCGTGGTTGCCGCCAGGCGCTCGACATCAATGGAAGGGATCGAACAGATGAGAAAGGTTTTGAAGCCGAACATCTGCGTGATCCGCCGCATATAGCGGATGATGTCGAACTGGGTCTCCAGTTTTGCGATCTCGGACGCGAAATCACCGCCCCGGGGCAGATCTGCGTCAGTCGTCCCGGTGGTCATCGTATCCTGCATTCGCGCGTTCCATGGCATTCATCAACTATCAAATAGACCGACCTGCAGGCCAATGCCAACAGATGATCGAGATTCCCTGCCCTACGCGCCCAAAAGCCTGTGTATTTCCCTACAAGCGACCTGCGCCATGCCGCAGCATCCAGCTTTGATGTGCAGGATGTGCCAATTCTCAGTTGATCAAACCGGCACGCATGGCCTTGACGACCGTTTGCACGCGATTGACCGAATCCAGCTTTCGCGTCGCCCGGTTGAGATAGTGGTTCACCGTATACTCCGATAGCGCCAGGATGCGCGCCATCTCGCTCGTGGTCTTGCCGGCGGCGGCCCAGCGCAGGCATTCGACCTCGCGGCGCGACAGGCTTCCCGAGCCGCGTCGCCCGCGCTCACGCACCTCGGCCAGCTTGCTGAACAGAATACCGGCCCACAGATTGAGTTCCTGCATCTCGTCGTTCGACACCACAGGGCGGTCGCCGCCAAAGGCAATCGCAGCCCGGTGGCCGCCAGCGTCGTGCACCGGCAGATAGATGCCGCGCGGCATGCCCGCCTGCTCAAAGACGCAGATGGCCGCGTCGCCCTTGCCATCGGCGCGGCGGCGCGCCAGTTGATGGGCATCATAGGTAAACGGTATGGTGCTGCGGCGCAGACGCTGGATCACAGGGCTGCCATTGATCAGGCCAGCGCTGTCGTAGCCTTTCAGGAACTCGACCGGATAGGTCGTCATGATGGCGTTGTCCTCAAGGCTGTTACAGCCGGTATCCGGAACGGCGAGCACAAGGAAACCACGGAAGCCGTAGGCCTCCGCAACCTGGCCGATCACCCGTCTGATATCGTCCTCGCAACAAATCGGCCCCCTCACGGACCGTCCGTCAGGAAGCATCAATGACGCCATATTCGCGCTGAAATCGATCATCTTCCGCCCTTCTCCACATCCAGCTCCGGGGAGGAGCACGGCCGCTGACGCCGCATGAAGATCACGTCAAAATTTCTATCAATGTCATAATCAACTCTGTCCGCGGGAACCGCGAAGCGAGTCTGATATATTAACGTTATCGAGCTTGGAACACTACGTCCAGTCGAAGTTTCTAATTTACCGTAAAGTGAACTCAAGGTCCACCGCGGCCCGGACCGAGGCGAATCGCGGCCTCCTCCCCGATCGCCGCCGCCGCCGTCCGTACCGCCCCCGACCAGGCGGCCAGTTGCTCCATGCTCACCCGATAGGCCGGTCCCGTAACCGAGATTCCAGCCGTCAGATCGCTACCCGAAACACGGATCGGCGCAGCCACGCAACGGATCTCTATCTCATGTTCTTCCCGATCGAAAGCGTGTCCGTCGCGGCGAATGTCCGCAATCTCCGCCAGCAACGTTTCGGCCGAGCGATGCGTATGCGGGGTGAACGCGTGGAACGCCATTTTTGCAACAAGCCGCTCCAGTTCCGGTTGCGGCAACAGCGACAGCGCCGCCTTGCCGATGCCGGTGCAATAGACGGGAGAGGCCTTGCCGATCTGCGAACTCATGCGCACCGTCTGCCGGCTTTCGACCTTGTCGACATAGACGATCTCGGTTTCCCTGAGGATGCCGAGATGCACAGTCTCACCCGTCAACTCGTGCAGGCTGCGAAGATGCGGTTCAGCAACGTCGCGGAAGCGATTGCTGGACCAGGAGCGATAGGCAAGTGTGAGCAGGCGCAGGCCCGGCTCGTAGCAGAGATCGCGCCGCTGCACGAGCAGCCCTTCCTCGACGAGATGGCTGAGCAGCCGATGCAAGGTTCCGCGCGGCTGGCCGGATCGGGCAAGGATGTCGGTGAAACGCTGCGGCCCATCCGCCATCACAACGGCCTCAAGAACGGCCATGGCCTTGCCGAGCGTGCCGGTACCCGCCACCTCACCATCCGCAAACACTGCCAGGTCTTCGCTCATGTCGCTCGCATCATTCCGGTCCCATCAAGGTCCAAGGTCCGCCATCCTATCTTGACAAGATAACCGCCGTCGCCCGATAATTCCATATAATAAAATCACGTTCCACATATTGGAACAAAGAAACCTGCAAGCGTGCCGGGACGGCGCGAATGGGGAGTGCCCGACCGATGCCGTTGCCTGCGGCCCAATTTCACGACCTGAGGGATCGCTGTATCCTTGTCACCGGCGGTGGCGCCGGCATCGGTGCGGCACTCGTCGAAGGTTTCGTTCGTCAAGGGGCGCACGTCGCCTTCGTCGACATCGACGAGGCGGCAAGCCGGGAGCTCGCCGACAGGCTTTCTGTCGAGGCCGGATATAGGCCGCTCTTCATTCATGCCGACCTGCGCGATATCGAGGCATTGAGGACAGCCGCCGAAACGGCCGCGGCGACACTTGGCGCGATCCACGTGCTCGTCAACAATGCCGCACGCGACGACCGGCAGCCGCTCGAAAGCGTCACCGAAGAGAGCTGGGACGAAAGCCAGGCCGTCAATCTCAGGCACCTGTTCTTCATGAGCCAGGCGATAGCGCCGCATATGCGCCGGGCCGGCGGCGGATCGATCGTCAACTTCTCGTCGATCGCCTTCCTGCTCAACATGGCGGAAATCCCCGCCTATGCGACGGCCAAGGCGGGCATCATCGGATTGACGAAGTCGCTTGCCGGCAAGCTTGGCCCCGACAATATCCGCGTCAATGCGATCCTACCCGGCATGATCGTTACCGAGCGCCAAAAGAAACTCTGGCTCGACGAAACGGCGATTGCAGCGATGCTGGAGAAACAATGCCTGAAGCGAAGCCTGACCGCCGAGGACCTCGTCGGCCCATGCCTTTACCTGGCGTCCAACAGTTCCATGGGCATGACGGCCCAAACGATGATCATTGACGGAGGCGCACTTTGATGACCGCAGCCTATTATGCCGCAGTCGACTGGGGAACCACGAGCTTTCGGCTCTGGATCATTGCCGAAGACGGCGCGGTGCTTGCAGAGCGGCGCAGCGGCGAAGGCATGACCACGGCCGCCAAGACCGGCTTTTCAACCGTGCTGGAAGCACATCTGGCGGCGGTGGCCGCACCGACGCACCTGCCCGTCATCATCTGCGGCATGGCGGGCGCCAAGCAGGGCTGGCTGGAGGCCGGCTACCTCGATACGCCCGCCGTCCTCTCGAGAATTGCGGCAAGCGCCGTCGCGGTGCCCGATGTCGGCCGCGACATCCGCATTCTGCCGGGTCTTGCCCAGCGCGATCAGCAGCATCCCGACGTCATGCGTGGCGAAGAGACCCAGCTGCTCGGCGCTGCAGCCAGGCTTGGCGACGGCCGGCACCTCGTCTGCATGCCCGGAACCCACAGCAAATGGGTGCGGCTCGACGGCGGCAAGGTCACCGGTTTCTCGACCTTCATGACCGGCGAATTGTTCGACGTGATCGCCAGGCATTCCATTCTCAGCCATTCGGTCGCGGATGCGCAGGTTTTTTCCCGCGACATCCCGCGTTCCTCGCCGCCGTCGCGGCGGCCTACGCCGACCCGGCGCTCGCCACCAACCTGCCGTTCGGCGTGCGGGCCGGGCAATTGCTGCACGGCACGACGGCGACGGACGCCAAGGCGACGCTGTCGGGTACGCTGATCGGGCTTGAGATCGCCGGCGCCCTGGCAGCGGCCGGAACCGTCGATAGCGTCTGCCTCGTCGCCTCCGGCTCTCTCGGTGCGCTCTATCGCGAAGCACTTGCAAGCCTCAATCTTAGCCCCCGGATCGTCGACGCCGACGAGGCCGTGCGCGCCGGCCTTTCGACTGCCGCACAGGCAATCTGGCCCCTCTGACCGAAAGACTGCTGATATGAACCGTATCCCCTTTCCGCCGATGAAATACCCGCTGGTCGCCATCCTGCGCGGCCTCAAGCCCGAGGAAACCGAAGGCGTCGTCGGCACGCTGATCGAGGCGGGCTTCACCGCGATCGAGATCCCGCTCAATTCGCCGGACCCGTTCCGGTCGATCGAAACCGCGGTAAAGATGGCGCCGCAGGGCTGCCTGATCGGCGCCGGCACGGTGCTGACGACCGCGCAGGTCGAACAGCTTGCCGATGTCGGCGGACGGCTGATGGTCAGCCCCAATGTCGAGCCGGCAGTGATCCGGCTGGCGGCGCAAAAGGGCATGGTGACCATGCCCGGCGTCTTCACCCCGACGGAGGCGCTCGCGGCCGCTGCGGCAGGCGCAACCGGCCTCAAATTCTTCCCGGCAAGCGTGCTCGGCCCTTCCGGGATCGCCGCGATCCGCACCGTGCTGCCGACCGATGTCGAAGTGGCAGCCGTCGGCGGCGTGTCGGAGGAGAATTTCGCCGACTATGCCAAGATCGGCATCAGAAGCTTCGGGCTCGGATCGAGCCTCTACAAGCCCGGAATGAGTGCCTCCGACGTCGGCAAGCGCGCCGTCGCGACAGTCAAGGCCTACGACGCCGTCTACGGAGCACGATGATGAGCGATAGTATTCCTTTTGCCGGCAGCATCCTTTGCGGAGCGACCTCGATCCTCGGGGAAGGCCCAACCTACGACCCCGGCAGCGGCACCGCCTGGTGGTTCAACATCAAGGGCCAGGAACTGCACGAACTGCACCTCGAAACCGGCCGCAAGGCCGTGCATGCGCTTCCGTTCCTCGGCAGCGTCCTTGCCGTCATCGATCCGCTCCGGCAACTGATCGTTTCCGACCAGGGGCTGTTCCTGAGAGATACGCAGACGGGCGCGTTCAGCCTCGTGACGACGCTGGAGGACAAGCCCGGCAACCGCTCGAACGACGGCCGCGTTCATGCGTCCGGTTCGCTGTGGATCGGCACCATGGGGCGCAGCGCCGAAAAGGGAGCGGGCGCGATCTATCACGTCGCCGGCACGCAGGTGACTAGGCTCTATGACCGGATCACCATTCCCAACAGCATCTGCTTTTCGCCTGACGGAACCGTTGCCTATTTCGTCGACACCGATGTCAACCACCTGATGCGCGTCGACATCGATGCCGAGACGGGATTGCCAACGGGCGAGCCCAGCCTGCTCGTCGACAGCAGCGGCGAGGCCGGCGGCATCGATGGCTCGGTCTGCGACGCCGACGGCTTGATCTGGAATGCCCGCTGGGGCAGCGGCACGGTCGACGTCTATAGGCCCGACGGCGTGCGTCTCACGCGCTATGCGATGCCGACGACGCAGCCGAGCTGCACGGCCTTCATCGGGGCGAAGGCCGACCGCATGCTGGTGACGTCGGCCTGGCAGGATCTGGACGAAGCGGCGCGCGCAGCTGATCCGCATGCCGGCAAGACCTTCGAACTCGGCGTCAGCGTCAACGGCCGGTTCGAGCCGTCCTTCCGCCTCTGATCGGAAACCCTACAGCACCGCGCGTCTTATTAGACGCGCAAAGGTCGCTGTAGCACTTTGAAGTGCTGCATGTTTTTTCCTTAAATCGAATGGGATTTTAAAGAAACATGCAGTAGCGAAGCGCCAATAAAAAGTCATACAATTCATCCACGCGATCAATCGCATGGTGAGGAGGAAGCTTGAATGAGCGACAAGAAGAAAGAACTGCGCAGTCGGCACTGGTATGGCGGCACCCACAAGGATGGTTTCATCCATCGCTCCTGGATGAAGAACCAGGGATTTCCGGACCATGTCTTCGACGGGCGCCCGATCATCGGCATCTGCAACACCTGGTCGGAACTGACCCCATGCAACAGCCACCTGCGCATTCTGGCTGAGGGCGTCAAGCGCGGCGTCTGGGAGGCCGGCGGCTTTCCGGTCGAGTTTCCGGTGTCCTCGCTTGGCGAAACGCAGATGCGGCCGACGGCGATGTTGTTTCGCAACCTGCTCGCCATGGACGTCGAGGAGGCAATCCGCGCCTATGGCATCGACGGCGTCGTGCTGCTTGGCGGCTGCGACAAGACGACACCCGGCCAGCTGATGGGCGCGGCTTCGGTGGACCTGCCGACGATCGTCGTTTCCTCCGGGCCGATGCTGAACGGCAAATGGAAGGGCAAGGACATCGGCTCCGGCACCGACGTCTGGAAATTTTCAGAAGCGGTGCGCGCCGGCGAGATGAGCGTTCAGGAGTTCATGGCGGCCGAGAGCGGCATGTCGCGTTCGCCCGGCGTCTGCATGACCATGGGCACGGCCACCACCATGGCGTCGATCGTCGAGGCGATGGGCCTGTCGCTGCCGATGAATGCCGCACTCCCCGCCGTCGATGCGCGCCGAATGGCGCTGTCGCACATGACGGGCAAGCGCATCGTCGAGATGGTGCATGAGGATCTGCGCCTGTCGAAGATCCTGACCAAGAAGAATTTCGAAAACGGGATCATTGCCAACGCCGCCGTCGGCGGATCGACCAATGCGGTCGTGCATATGCTGGCGATCGCCGGCCGTGCCGGCGTCGATCTCTGTCTCGAGGACTTCGACCGCGTCGGCGGTCAGGTGCCGTGCATCGTCAACTGCATGCCTTCAGGCAAGTATCTGATCGAGGATCTCGCCTATGCCGGCGGCCTGCCAGCCGTCATGAACCGCATCCAGCATCTGCTGCATGCGGATGCGCCAACGGTCTTCGGCATGCCGATCAGCCGATATTGGGAAGACGCCGAGGTCTTCAACGACGACGTCATCCGCCCACTCGACAATCCGCTGCGTGCGGCAGCCGGCATTCGCGTGCTCAAAGGCAACCTTGCGCCGAACGGCGCGGTCATCAAGCCGTCTGCCGCCAGCGAACATCTGCTGGCGCATGAGGGCCCGGCCTATGTCTTCGAGACGATCGAGGACCTGAAGGCCAAGATCGACGATCCGGATCTGCCGGTGACCGAAGACACCATCCTGGTGCTCAAGGGCTGCGGTCCCAAGGGGTATCCCGGCATGGCGGAAGTCGGCAACATGCCGATCCCGCGCCGGCTGGTCGAAAAGGGCGTGCGCGACATGGTGCGCGTTTCGGACGCCCGCATGTCGGGTACGGCGTTTGGAACCGTCGTGCTGCATGTCAGCCCGGAATCGAACGCCGGCGGGCCGTTGGCGATCGTCAGAACCGGTGACCGCATCCGGCTCGACGCGATGAAGGGCGAACTCAACCTGATGATCAGCGAGGAAGAGTTTGCAGCCCGCATGGCCGCCTGGCAGCCGCCGGAGCAGAAATGGACACGCGGCTACTACAAGCTCTATCAGGATACGGTGCTGCAGGCGGACAAGGGCGCCGACCTGGATTTCCTCGTTGGCGGAAGCGGCAGCGAGGTTCTGCGCGAAAGCCATTGAGGATAGCTGTTGCGCCAAGCGACACGGCAGTGGAACCCCGCCCCTTCGGCGGGGTTTTCGTTTATCCGGCCGTCGATCGGCGACCGACCAGCAACTCGGTGGCCGGCGCCAACGAGCGCAGCCGCGACCAGGTCTCATAGCCATAGATGGCGAGACCAACCGCAATGAAGAGTTCCTTGTATTCGGTCGGATCCCAGATGCGCACGAGTTCCTGCGCCTGCAGCACGAACAGTTCCTGGATCGCGACGATCAGGATCGCGCCGGCGGTGAGCACTGTGAATTCCCGCCATAAGCCGCCCCGCAGTGCGAGATCGGCGATCACCAGCAGGATGATTATCGTCATCATCACCATCATCTGGGTCGCAGCATGCTCCAGTTGTCGCTGTTGAACGCCGCCATCGGTGCGCTTGCCGCCAACACCAAAACGCTCGGCGTGAATGCTTCGAACCGCCCGAGCGCGAAACCCTTGCGAAGGTAGAGCCAGACAAAGGGCGCTAACGTCAAAAGCACGAAGCTGCCGGTATAATAGAGCAGCTCGGTGAAACCGGTTGAGATGTTGTGCAGGTTCAGTTCCTGCTGCTTGTTGAGGCCCAGCAACGCGTCGGGCGTGGAAATGCCGAACACGCGTTGCATCCAGGATATCTCTTCCATGCCGACGATGAACAGAACAAGGCTGAAGGATGCCGCGGCACCGGCCGCCAGCCATGCGACGCGATCGGCCTCACCCCGCGCCGCGCGCAATTGACCCATGGCCGCCAGCGCGAAGAACACGCTTGAGGCAAAGATCAACAGGGCGGAAAGCCACTCGAAGATGTTGTCCTCGCGGGCCAGGGCGCTGAAGATCGCGGCATCGACGCTGAAAAGAAGGGCCGCCGCGGCTGCAAAGACCGGCATTGCGATGCAGATCCACAGTTCGCGGCGTGAGGCCATCCGAAGCGCGGGTGCGCCGAGCCAGGACGCATCGCGCGTGAACCCCTGAATAGCCGCAAGCGACAGACTGAGCGACACCCATGCATGCCAAAGATTGTAGGGTTCGATCTCAGGCATCCGCTCCGAAAAATAGCGCACGCCGAACAGGCTGCGCTCGATCCCGACAAGGCCGACCATCACCAAAACGGAAAGCAGGGAAACGGAGAGAAATCGCCGTGGCAGAAACATGGGGAACCGTCCAGATCAACAGGATGGAATATCCACGAAGAATGCTCCATCCCGTCTTCAGCAAGTATAGGCAAGAACACTCAATATTGTATGAATGTAAAGCAGAACTCAATAGACCACTAAAATACATAGCCGGAGTGATGACGCTCCGATATCTGCCGAAAGGTGAGCGACGACCACCGGCGATATTGATCTGCGACCATAGAAGTTTGGCGCATGACTGCCAGAATTCCGGCGCGATCAGTCGAATTTTTCTGGAACCGTTTCTGCCGCCAGGCGTTGCTTTGGTATCACCGGTGCGGTGGAAACCTGGCGACGATCAGGACCGCGCCTTGATCGACAACGTCAAGGAAAGGCAGTTTGAGATGACCAAGAAACTTGTATCTTCCGTTGCGGCCGGTGCGCTTATCGCGAGTGTTGCGTTCGCGCCGATGACCTTCGCTCAGGACGCCACCCAGCCTAAGCCGGCCGAGCCGCAGACGATGGAAATTCAGCCGGCTCCGGGTGCCGAAGCACCTGCAGACCAGGCGCAGACGACACCGCCGGCAACCACCGAAGCACCTGCTGTCACGGCCCAGTCTGACGGAACGTACCTGACCGAACAGGCCAGTGACCAGATCGCGACCAGCACCTATGTCGGCCAGACCGTCTATAATGCCGGCGACGAAAATGTCGGTGAGATTAACGACCTGATCATCAAGAAGGATGGCGGCGTTGTAGCTGCTGTGATCGGTGTCGGCGGCTTCCTGGGCCTCGGTGAGAAGAACGTTGCGGTCCCGTTCGATCGCATTCAGATCTCCGAACAGGCCAATACGGATGCCTTGAAGCTGACGACGACGGAAACCGCCGAAACCTTGAAGGCGGCTCCCGAGTTCAAGACCAAGGCGCAGCAGGTCGCCGAACAGCTCGCCAACCAGCCGGTTGACACGTCGACGACCTCCTCGACCACCGGAACGGCACCGGCTACCCCGATGCAGCCGGCACCGGCTGAGGGTACCCAGCAGTAAGCTGGATCGTTAGACGACCAGAAGATGGAGCGGCGGTGCTTTCACCGCCGCTCGTTTTGTTCAGAAAAGCACGCCGTAGCGCAGCGCATCATAGATGCCGGCATGGATGTTGCGGCTGGCGACGGCATCGCCGATGCGGAACATGTCGAAGCCGGCGCCCGGGTTGCGCAGTGGGATCGGGTTTTCGCCGCGAAGCAGCGCCTTGTAGTCGACGGCGCCCAGATTGCGAGAAATCGGCTTCAATTCGCGGTAGAGATCGTCCATCGGCACGGTGCCGTGCTCGACCACCACCTGCGCCACCCGGCGTTCGCTCGATGCCGTGTCAGAAAAATCGGAACCGAGCGTCGCCACCAGCCCATTGCCTTCCCGCCGAACCGACCGGAGGCGGGTGTTGATCGTCACACGCACATTGTGATCTGCAAACGCCCTGGCGTAAGGCACATGGTTCATGCCGCCGACTTCGGGCGCGAACATGCGCTCGGGCGAGATGATCTCGAGCTCGACGCCAGCGCGCGCAATCAATTCGGCCGCAGTCATGCCGCTATGGGCGCCGTTGTCGTCATAGAGCAGCACGGGTCCCTCCGTCTTCACCGCACCGGCGATGATATCCCAGCTTGAGACAACCAGTTCGTCCCCCGCCTCCAGAGCCGGGTTTTGGGCGATGCCGCCGGTAGCAACGACGACAAGATCGGGCGACCGCTCCAGAACATCGTCGACGCCGGCAAAGACGTTGTAGTGGATCGGCACGCCAAGCCTCTCCAGCTCCGACAGCCGCCAGTCGACGATGCCGATCAGTTCCTTGCGCCGCGGATTGCGCTGGGCAAGCAGAATCTGCCCGCCCGCCTCGCCGGTAGCCTCGATGATCTCGACCACATGGCCGCGCTCGGCAAGCACACGCGCCGCCTCAAGGCCGGCCGGACCGGCACCGACGACGACGGCCTTTCGCTTCGGCCCTTCGCTTCTGGAGATGACGTGTGGCACGATCGCCTCGCGCCCAGTCGCCGCATTGTGAATGCAGAGTGCGCCGCCACCCTCGTAGATACGATCGAGACAGTAGGTCGCGCCGACGCAGGGGCGTATCTGGGCTTCCCGGCCCTCTTCGATTTTCCGGACGATATGCGGGTCGGCGATATGGGCACGGGTCATGCCGACCATGTCGAGTTTGCCCTCGGCTATCGCGTGGCGTGCGGTGGCGACATCGGCGATGCGGGCCGCATGGAAAACCGGAAATTTGGTCGCCGCCCTGATTTCGCCGGCAAAATCGAGATGCGGCGAGGCGGCCATGCCCTGGATCGGGATGACCTTGGTCAACGGCGCATCATGGTCGATGTGTCCGCGGATGATGTTGAGGAAATCGACCTTGCCGGAGTTTGCCAGGCGGCGGGCGATCTCGATGCCTTCTTCCTTCGAAAGCCCCTTCTCCCAATCCTCGTCTGCCACCATGCGCATGCCGACGATGAAATCCGGCCCGACGGACTTGCGGATGGCGTCGAGCACCATGTGGGTAAAGCGCAGGCGGTTGTCGAGCGAGCCGCCGAAGTCGTCGTCGCGCTGGTTGGTGGCAGGCGACCAGAAGCCGTCCATCAGATGGCCGTAGGCCTCAAGCTCTATACCATCAAGGCCGGCGGCCTGCATGCGGGCGGCGGCTGTCGCATAGTCGCCGACGATGCGCTCGATATCCCAGTCTTCGATCTCCTTTGGAAACGACCGATGCGCGGCCTCGCGCACCGGCGAGGCTGAGAGAACCGGCAGCCAGTCGCCCTTGTTCCAGCCGGTGCGGCGGCCGAGATGGGTGAGCTGGATCATCACCGCGGTGTCGTGCTCATGACAGTCGTCGGCGATCTTCTTCAGCCAGGGCACGATCTCGTCGGAATAGGCGTGGAGATTGCCGAAGGCAGGCGGAGAATCCTCCGAAACGATGGCGGAACCCGCCGTCATGGTCAGCGCCATGCCGCCCTTGGCCTTCTCAAGATGATAGAGGCGGTAGCGATCCTTCGGCATGCCGTCTTCGGAATAGGCCGGCTCATGGGACGTCGACATGATCCGGTTCTTGAGCGTCAGATGCTTGAGGCGGTAAGGCTGGAGCAGTGGGTCTTTCGGCAGCGTCATTTCTGTTCCCTTGAGCACCGCCTGTCCGCTGAGCTGGACCGGTGGCACGGCATCATTCTTGTTATGCGCATTCTCAAAGAAGGCTCGGCGTCGGCTCAGTACCAGGCGTCCGCCATGCCGTTCTTGCGGCGAGAAACATAGTCCGTCAAAGCGTCGTCGATCACCACGTCCAGCGGCGGCGCTTCGTATTCGGCCAGCGTCTTCTTCCAACTCCTGTTGGCGCGCGCCGCCATGTCGGTTCCGCCCTCCTCTGTCCATTTTTCAAAAGGCTCGTTGTCGGACAGGGCCGAATCCCAGAAGGCGGTCTGGTAATTGCGCATGGTGTGATCGCATCCGAGGAAATGGCTGCCTGGCCCAACCTGCAGAAAGGCGTCCATGGCCAGCGTGTTGTCATCGACGACAACGCCGGCGAGGTAGGAATGCAGCGCGCCGCAGAAATCCGTGTCCATGACGAACTTTTCGTAGGACATCGCGAGCAGCCCATCGACGAAGCCGGCCGAGTGCAGGATGAAATTGGCGCCGCAATGCACCGCCGACAGCATCGACATGACGCCCTCCTGCATCGCTTGCGCGTCTGGCAGCTTGGAATTGGAAAAATTGCCGGCGCAGCGCAGCGGCAGGCCGAGGCGCCGTGCCAGTTGGCCGATCACCATGCTGCCGATCGCCGGCTCCGGCGTGCCGAAGGTCGGCGACCCCGAACGCAGCGACATGGACGACAGGAAGTTGCCGAAGATAACAGGCGCGCCCTTGCGCTCCAGCTGGGTCAAGGCGCAGCCGGCCAGCGTCTCGGCATAGGATTGCGCGATCGCTCCGGCATTGGTGACCGGACCCATGGCGCCGCCGAGAATGAAGGGCACGATGACAGCCGCCTGGTTTGCCCGCGCATAGGCGCGCAATGACTTCGTCATCGTTCCGTCCCAGACGAGCGGTGAATTGACGTTGACGTTGCCAAGAATGACGCAGTTGGCGTCGACGAAATCGTGCCCGAAGACAATGCGCGCCATCTCGATCGAGTCTTCGGCGCGATCCTCGGCGGTGATCGAGCCCATGAAGGCTCGGTCGGAATATTTGATGTGGCAATAGACCATGTCGAGATGGCGCTTGTTCACCGGAACATCGACCGGCTCACAGATGGTGCCGCCGGAATGGTGCAGCCAGGGGCTCGACTGCGCCAGCTTTATCAGATTGCGGAAGTCTTCGATCGTGCCGTAACGCCGGCCGTTGTCGAGATCGGTGACGAAAGGAGAGCCGTAGGCTGGCGAGAACACGACATTGTTGCCGCCGATTTCGACGCTGCGGACGGGGTTGCGGGCATGCTGGGTAAACTGGCGCGGCGCCGAGCGCACGATCTCCTTCAGCATGCCGGGCTCGAACGTCACCCGCACGCCGTCCAGCTTGGCGCCAGCGCGTTTCCAATGATCAAGGGATGCCGGGTCATCGCGAAACTCGATGCCGACTTCGGCAAGAATACGGTCGGCGACCTTCTCGATTCGGAGCAGGTTTTCTTCGCTCAGGATATCGTAGGTCGGAATATTGCGGACGATGTAGGGGACGCCAAGGCTCTTGGCGCTGACACCGCCGCGTTGCGGCCTTGATCCTCGTGTCCGTCTCGGTGCTTCGCCCGCTTCCACAGCCACCATTTCCATCGCCGTCCTCCCATCATTTGAGGTGATGGTATTGACGAAAAATCACGTTGTAACGCTGGAAAAAATTGAGCCATGCGATAAGCCTAAGTTATGGAAAATCTACGCCGCCTGCTCCCGTCTGCAACCAGCCTCATCGTGTTCGAGGCTGCCGGCCGTCATCAGAATTTCACCCGAGCCGCCAACGAGCTCGGCATGACGCAGGCGGCCGTCTCCTACGCCATTCGCGGGCTGGAAGAGCAGCTGGGTGTACCGCTCTTCCACCGCGTGCATCGCGCCGTCGAATTGACGGAGGCTGGTGAGAAATTCCACGCCGACGTATCCGTCGGTCTGTCACGGATCCAGAAGTCGGCGGAAGACATTCGCTCCAAGGGGCGCGAGACTAATGTGACGCTTGCGGCATCGACCGCTTTTGCCTCGATGTGGATGCTGCCGCGCCTCAACCGCATGCGCGAGGATCTGCCGGAGATCGATCTGAGGATCCAGACGAGCGTGCGCGATCTCGACCTCGACGAGGAGCCGATCCCGCTCGGCATCCGCGGCGGCGATCCGAGCCATTGGCCGCGCTACCATGCAGCACTTCTGGCCGAGGAAGTCGTCAATGCGGTGGCGACGCCCGCCTATATCGAGCAGCATGGACTGCCAAGCAAACCTGCCGATTTGCTGCGCCACAACCTCATTCATCTGGAAGAACCGGTCCGGCGCGCCTGCGACTGGACCGAATGGTTCGCCAGCGCCGGCCTTCCCTACCCGCCTCAGGCGCGTCGTCTCGCCATCAACGACTATGTCCTGGTGATCCAGGCGGTGCTATCAGGCGAAGGGGTGGCGCTTGGCTGGGAGCACCTGACCGATCCGCAGGTTCGCTCCGGTGCACTGGTGCCGGTCTGCGGTCACGTGCTGAAGACCGGACTGGCGTTTTACGTCGTCTGGCCGCGCTCACGCGAGCTGAACAGTCAGGCGCGACGGGTCAGGGATTGGCTGCTGGCGGAAGGTACGCGAAACCGGGCCGAGAGCGCCAAGGACTGAAACCCACTATTGCGGCAGGGTCTAAAGCTGAGCTGCAACGCCGCGATAGCGGTCCGAGAGGTAGCGCATCGTCGCGACAGCGTCGGCCGGCTTGCCGTAGAAGTAGCCCTGGCCCATGCCGCAGCCGAGCGCCTTCAGCTTCAACGCTTCGGAAAAATCCTCGATGCCTTCGGCGACGACCTCAAGTTCCAGGCCTTCGCACATCGACACGATCGCCTTGATGATATGCTCGGAGGCCCGGTCGGCGGAAATCCGCGACACGAAGGCACGGTCGATCTTGACCTTGTCGAAGGAGAAGTCGCGAAGGCGCCCAAGGCTCGACTGACCCGTGCCGAAATCGTCGAGCGAGACGCGCACGCCGGCTGCCCGAAGCTCAGTCACGATCTTCTGGGCAGTCTCCGCGTCAGCCATGACGGCCGTCTCGGTGATCTCCAGTTCCAACCGTCGCGGGTCGAGACCGATCTGGTTGATGATCGTCAGGAGACGCGTGCTGGTCGCCGGGTCCATCAACTGTGCCGACGACAGGTTGAACGACAGGAACAGCTCCTTCGGCCAGGCGAGTGCCGCATGGGCGGCCTTGCGCAACAGCGTCTCGGCCAGCGATTCGATGAAGCCGCGCTCTTCTGCCAAAGGTACGAACACGGCTGGAGAGACATAGCCGAGGTCGGCGTCGCACCATCTGGCCAGGGCTTCGAAACCGACGACCGCGTCGTTGCGCAGATCGACGATCGGCTGGAAGTGCACGTCGACCTCGTTGGCGATGATCGCGTTGCGCAGCGCCTGTTCGAGCTGCGTCGCGCGCTTCATCTCTTGGGCGATTTCCTGGGAATAGACGGTGATCTGGCCGCGGCCGCGGCGCTTGGAACGATAAAGCGCCGTATCGGCGCTCTTCAGCAGGTCTTCAAAGACCTCGCCGGCAAAAGGATAGACGGCAAAGCCGAACGAAG
Source organism: Ensifer sp. 1H6 (assembly GCF_001976035.1). Lineage (NCBI taxonomy): Bacteria > Pseudomonadati > Pseudomonadota > Alphaproteobacteria > Hyphomicrobiales > Rhizobiaceae > Ensifer > Ensifer sp. 1H6. The sequence continues at coordinate 71,923 of NZ_MOAI01000008.1, forward strand.
CGGAAAGGCGGACGTTGCGATCGCCGAGATCGAAGGGCGCCGACAGCACCTCTTTCAACATCTGCCCGACTTTCTCCGCACCCTTGCGCTCGAAGACGAGCGGCAGGACGAAAGCGAATTCGTCGTTCTCGGAGCGAATGATTGTCGCGCCTTCAGGTGCACAGGCTTGCAGCCGATGGGCAACCTGGCAGAGGATCTCGTCGCCGGCTCGCGGGCCGAACAGATCGTTGATCGGTTTGAACCCATCGATATTGGCAAGACCGATGGTAAAGGGAGCGGGATCGCTGGCGCGCTCTTCAGCCAGATCGCAAACGGTCTTGCGGAGTTGGCGCGCGTTGCCGAGCCCGGTCAACAGATCGACCGAGCCGCCGATAGCCGGAGCCTCCCTGCCGATGCGATGATAGGGAGTTTCGCCCGACATCATCGGCCAAGCCCCTGGATCTCAAAAGAACCCGCCCGTCCGTGCCGGTCGGCCGACAAGGCAAGCCGGTCCGCGAAGCGGCGGTGCGCTTCCGGCGAAGTTCCGACGTTGACGGCTGTGGGGCTGCGATGCATTCCGGAGGGGCTCTACACTTTTTGGCAATACGGTGCAGAAGATCGCAATCGGGGGTTAACAATCCGATATCGCCTCGCTCCAAGATCTGCCATCGACATCCCCAATTCTAGCGAGTTGACACGAATTCCGTTCAACCTGCCGTTCGCATGGCCATTACCGGCATGAATTTTCGCAGCACGGCCTCGATCATGTCGGGGCTAACCGGCTTCATGATGTGATCATCCATGCCCGACCTCTTGCACTGCTCCAGATCGATATCGAGGGCCTGAGCGGTCACGGCGATGATTGGCGTTCTGTCGTTTCTCGCCTTTTCCGCTGTTCGAATGGCAACGGTCGCATCGAAGCCGTTCATGACAGGCATGGACACATCCATGAGGACCAGTGCCGGCTGAAGCTCATGCCAGAGTTCGACGGCCTCGCGACCGTTGGCAGCAATGCGATGGGAGACGCCGAGCCCTTCCAGGATCTGCGTGAAGACGAACTGGTTGATCTGGTTGTCTTCGGCAACGAGGACGTCGACCTGTGAAACCGGCACGGACGCTGTGCCCTCGTCCTCAAACGAGATCGACCAGTCCGATTGTAGGAGCGGCGAGGCCTGCGGGCGCTCGGCACAAACACGGAAAACCTCGGTCAGAACAGCGGCAGCATCCTGATCGGATTCGACGGTAACGACCGGGCAATTGCGCCAGGCCCCCGGAATATGCTGCCCATCCGGAAAAGCACCATCCAGCAGCAGAATGTCGAGCTTCACGCCGGCGCTTTCGGCGGCCATGCCGAAGGCGGTCAACTCATCGAGGTTGCGCACCGCACAGGCTTCAAGGCCCGAGCCGCGCAGACGCGCAACCAGCCGATCTTCCGTCAGCCGATCGGCAGAGGCAAGCAGAACGCGCAAACCGCGCGCCGGAAGGGTCTCGATCATCGAGCCCGCCTCGACCAGTTGCTGTACGTTCAGCGCGCGGAACGGATCGTAGAAATTCTGGGCCGGCGCAAAAATGCTGTAGTCGTTGATCTGGAGACCGCCGGAGGGAGCGGAACCATCCTCGGAGCCATTGTACCAGCCGGCGATATCCGTCACGTCGCTCATGCAGGTCACGACGAAATGGCGGCCTGGCATGCCAACGCGATACTTGCGGGTGAGAACCCAGAGGTCGCTGCCATCAGCGCGGACAATATGTTCCGCTTCCGAATGCGGCTTGCCGGTTTCAAGCACGCGCCGATCGGAGTGCTCGAAACGTTCGGCAAGTTCGCTGTCGACCAGATCCCAGGCCGAACGACCGAGGATCGCGTCCTGCGAGAGATCGTGAATTAGGCAGAACGCCTTGTTGACCGCGATGTAGTTGAGGTTGCGATCCTTGACGCAGATCGGATTGGGCTGGACATCCAGGATCTCTTCGGTCAGTTCGACCCGCTCGAGGTCCGTCTGCAACTGCTCGTCACGCTTCCTCTGGTCGGAGACATCGGTGATCGAAAGGATGCCGATACCGTTGGAAAGACGACGCTTGCGCATGGAAACCCAGCGCGTGCGGCCGGCGCGCTCGACATTCTCGTAGCGCTCGCGCCAGTGCAGCGCCATATGCTCGGCAATCCAGTCTTCGCGGTTCGTCCGACGACGGCTGTTTTCGGGAACTGTGCCGGGGCGAACTCCGGTGTCGTAGACGGCGCCGAGGAAATCGCGCAATCGCGTTCCCGGCAACAGCATCTCGGAGGGAACGGGGAAGTACTGCAGCATGGTGCGGCTGGCAAAGAGGATGGTGTCGTCCCGGCCGCAGACAACCATCGCTGAGCCGAGCGCATCGCAGCTCGACTCAAGAATGATCCTGTTGATGTCCGCGCCGTTCGGCGCCCCATCGTTCATTGCGCTGTCCTCACTCGCCCCCTGCGGCGGTTTCATTTCGGGACATGCTGGGATGGCCTTGGAAGGCGTCTCTTCGAGCGGGGGTGACACGACGTCCAGCAACGCCGCGGTGCTCCAAAGACAAAACCCGTGATCATTCAGGTTGTTGTGGAAAATCGCAGCAGAATATTAAGGGGCAATTAAATCTCCGTCTCATTTTTTGGTGCACCAATGGGTTGCACAACCAAAGCCCAATAATAGAAGGCACGAGGCGGGGACAGAGCTGTATTTCCACTTCCGTTCCGTCGCCGAATCCGGGAAAATAGAGCATGGCCATCAAGCAGCTCTCCGAGACCCTCATCAATCAGATCGCCGCCGGCGAAGTCATCGAACGCCCGGCCAGTGCCGCCAAGGAACTGATCGAAAACGCGCTCGATGCCGGTGCGACCCGGATCGAAATCGCCACCGCCGGTGGCGGCAAGACGTTGCTGCGCGTCACCGACAACGGCGCGGGCATGCAGCCGGCCGATCTGGAGCTGGCGGTCAGGCGGCACTGCACGTCGAAGCTCGACGACAACCTGTTCGATATCCGCACACTCGGCTTTCGCGGCGAGGCTCTGCCGTCGATCGGATCGGTCTCCCGGCTTTCGATCACCACTCGAACGGCAGGCGCTAGCGAGGGTGCCGTCATTTCCATTGCCGGCGGCAGGACGGACCCCGTCCGCCCGTCGCCCGCCAATACCGGCACGGTCGTCGAAGTCCGCGACCTGTTCTTTGCGACCCCCGCCCGGCTCAAATTCATGAAGTCGGAAAAGGCCGAGGCCTCGGCGATCTCGGATGTGGTGCGTCGCATGGCGATCGCCTTTCCGAAGGTGCGTTTCGTGCTGTCGGGATCTGACCGGACGACGCTGGAGTTTCCGGCGACGGGCGACGACCGGCTCGCCCGCATGGCGCAGGTGCTCGGCAAGGATTTCCGCGACAACGCCATCGAGATCGATGCCGAGCGCGAGGACATTCAGCTGACCGGCTTTGCCGGGGTGCCGACCTACAACCGCGGCAACTCGCTGCAGCAATATGTTTTCGTCAACGGCCGTCCGGTTCAGGACAAGCAACTGCTTTCCGCCATTCGGGCAGCCTATTCCGAAACGATCCCGCATGGCCGCTATCCCGTGGCGGTGCTGTCGATCGCGCTCGACCCGGCACTCGTCGACGTCAACGTGCATCCGGCGAAATCGGATGTTCGCTTCCGCGATCCGGGCCTCATCCGCGGGTTGATCATCGGTGCCATCCGCGAGGCCCTGGCCCGCGAGGGTGACCGGGCATCGACGACCGGAGCGAGCGGAATGATGCAGGCGTTCCGCGCCGAGCAGTTCCGGCCGCGTCAGCCCTGGAGCGCGGAAACCTCGCCCTACCGGCCGACGCATTTCGAGACCATCGTGCGCGGCCTGTCCGAGACGCCGCAGGCAAGCTTTTCTGCCTTCTCCGCACCCTCGGCCCGCACGGCGTCGCCTTTGGCAGAGCCTGACCGGACCGTTGCGGACGCGCTGGCGCCGCAATCGTTTCCACTCGGCGCCGTGCGCGCCCAGCTTCACGAAAACTATATCGTCGCGCAGACGCAGGACGGCCTTGTCATCGTCGACCAGCACGCCGCCCACGAACGTCTCGTCTTCGAAACCATGCGAACGGCGCTGCATTCGAAGCCTGTCGCCGCCCAGGCGCTGCTGATCCCGGAAATCGTCGATCTTTCCGAAGACGATTGCGACCGGCTGATGACGCATGCGGAAGAACTGGGTCGCCTCGGCCTCGGCATCGAGCGCTTCGGACCTGGCGCCATCGCAGTGCGGGAAACGCCGGCCATGCTGGGCGAGATGGATGCCGCCGGCCTCGTGCGCCAGCTCGCCGACGAGATTGCCGAATGGGACACGGCCAACGGGCTCGCCAGCCGGCTTGAATATCTCGCCGCGACCATGGCCTGCCATGGATCCGTCCGCTCCGGCCGCCGCATGCGGACTGAGGAAATGAACGCACTGTTGCGCCAGATGGAAGCAACGCCGGGCTCTGGCCAATGCAATCACGGCCGGCCGACCTATATCGAGCTGAAGCTCTCCGACATCGAGCGACTGTTCGGCAGGAGCTGATGCCGGGAGCGGTCCGGCGCGGCGAAATGCACTGGCATTTTACCGGGCGTCGGGCTAGATCAGACAGCAGACCACGAAGACGGAACAGGCCCAGAAAATGATGAACCGGTTTGAAGGAAGCGCCTCGCGCGAAGCGAAGGTCCGTTATCTCGACGGCGACTTTCAGATCGTCCTTGCTGGCTCGCATGTCATCTGCGCGATGACGGGCAAGACCATTCCCGTGGACGAACTGCGCTACTGGAGCGTTGCCCGTCAGCAGCCCTATGTCGACGCGGAAGCCTCGCTCGAAGCGGAAAAGCGCGCAGGCGCCCTGCCGAACCAGCGCCGCTAACGTTTTCCGTCAGGAGGGCCTTCCCATGGCTCCGCTGGCGACAAAAACGCTCTAACGGCCAAATCCAGCCTTACTTCTGTTCCGCTTCCCGCAGCTTGCGGGTGCGCGCGGCCGACAGCGCGGTTGTCACGATCTTTGCCGGTGCCGACGGATCGTCGAAGTGCACGTCGATTTCGATCACCCGGCTTGCCCGAGCCAGTTCCGCTGCCCGGCCGTGGCCGGGCTCCAGGCGAACCATGTCCTTGGCCGTGGTCACGAGCGTGCAGCCGAGTGCTGCGGCCCGGTCGAGAAGGTCCGATATCTCGTCCTCTGAGAAATGATGATGGTCGGGGAAGCTGCGGGTTTCCTCGATGACGGCGCCGGTTTCCCGTACGGTGCGATAGAATTTTTCCGGGTCGGCGATACCGGCCCAGGCCAACACTCTCACGCCGTTCAGCGAGCCGTCGTCGAGCCGCACGACCTCCGCCTGGTAGACCTGCTTGCCGGCCCGGGCGGCGCGACGGATCAAGGCATCCGCCTCGGCGCCGTTGCCGATCTTCAACAGCGCGGTCGCATGGCGCAACTGATTGGAAATCGGCGCGCGCACCGGGCCTGACGGCACGAGGTAACCGTTGCCGATGCCGCGGCGGGAATCGATGACGAGCAGCGCAAAATCGAAGGCCAGCCGCGCGCTCTGGAAACCATCGTCCATGATGATGATATCGACGCCTTCGGCCACCAGCCGGCGGGCACCATCGACGCGGCGACGGCACACAACCGTCAGCGCCTCGCGCGCCAGCAACAACGGCTCGTCGCCAACATCGCGTGCCCTGTGGTGTTCAGGCTCGACGATCGTCGTCACATCAAGCGAACCGCCATAGCCGCGGCTGAGGAAACCCGGCTTCAGGCCTTTGGCCCTGACGGCGCGCGCAAGCGCGATCGCCGTCGGCGTCTTGCCGGCGCCGCCGACCGTGAAATTGCCGATGCAGATGATCGGGACCGGAACGGACGCTCGGCGAGCGCGGTCCATGCGCAGGCCGGCGATACGTCCATAGATCCAGGAAAACGGCCACAAAGCCCGCGCACGCCAATCCGCCTTTGTCCACCAGAACGGCGGCGCTTCCGATACCATCTTTGTTTCCGTGGCCCCGTCTGGTCCTTCCGGGAAGGACGATGCACATCTTGGCTGCCGCTGGCCAAAACCGGCGACGGCGTAACTGCCGACAAAAAACGTCAGAACGCGGAAAAAGGCAAGCGGCACAAGACAATGCCTGTTGCGTCAGACTTGTCGTCTAGCTGAGGTCCCGGCTTTCCACAGCAAGGCCGGCTGCTTTCCAATCCGGGAACCCGCTCTCAAGCCGGCGGACGGTAAAGCCGTTGCCTTGCAGAACCCTCACCGCGTCAAACGACAAGGCGCAGTAAGGCCCGCGGCAATAGGCGACGATCTCGCCTCCTTCAGGCAGTTCGGCAAGGCGTCGTTCGAGTTCCGCAATCGGAATATTGATCGCACCGGGAAGATGACCCGACAAAAATTCGTCCTGCGGCCGCACATCCAGCAGCGTGACGTCCCCTCCCCGCATCCGCAGCAGCAACTCTTCGCGCGAAATCGCCTCGAGGCGGTCCGGTCGGTCGAGGCGATCGGCGACGAGTTCGCGGATCTGAGCGCGATTGTGCTCGGCATATTGACGCAGGGCCGAGAGCAGGCCGATCACCGGGCCGGCACCCAGCCGATAAAGCACGCGCTTGCCATCCCGCCGGGTCTCGACAAAACCGGCGCGGCGCAACTGCTGCAGATGCTGCGACGCGTTGGCGATGCTCAGGCCGGCGAGCTCAGCAAGACGCTCCACCGAGCGCTCGCCCTGGGCGATATGCTCGAGCAGGAGCAGGCGCTGGGGGCTCGCAAGCGTGTGGGCAAGCTCGGCAAATTCCTCGAAGATATGGAGTTGAAGGTCGGTCATTGACAGAAGCCTAGCATTTCTCCATGACTCATTCAATTACTCAATTGAATGATGCTTTGACTTGTCAGATGACAGATCGAACGCCCGCATGTGCGCGATCTGTCGATGCAGCGGCCATGAAGATGATGTGAGAGGATACGAATATGGAAAAGGATCTGGTGTTGCAGGCCATCCTGATCGGGATCGGTGCGACTGCGGTCATGGATCTCTGGGCGGTGGCGGTGAAACGTTTGCTCGGCATACCTTCCCTGGACTACGGCATGGTGGGCCGCTGGATCGGACATTTTCCGCAGGGCCGCTTCCTGCACCAGCGTATCGCAGCAGCGGCACCCGTCCGTAGCGAGCGGCTGATCGGCTGGACTGCACATTATGCGATCGGCGTAGTCTTCGCCGGACTTCTGTTGCTGATCTGGGGGACTGACTGGGCGGAGCGGCCGACGCTTGTCCCGGCACTCATTGTCGGCCTCGCGACCGTGGTCGCACCGTTCTTCCTGATGCAGCCGGGTATGGGCGCGGGCATCGCGGCCTCGAAAACGCCGAGCCCCAACATTGCCCGCCTGCGCAGCCTGCTCGCACATGCGGCATTCGGCTTCGGGCTCTATCTCTCGGCGTTGGCTTTATCGGTCCTCTGGCGATCATAGGACCATGCTTGAAACTCGTGAGAGCGGCAACGAAGGAAATACAGCTCGGCAAAACCTAGAGAACGGCTTCAAGCTCGGTGATATCAGCCAGGCAATGGTCAGAGGCATCGGCGAGCGATTGGCGCGAGCCGGTGCCCGTCAGCACTGCGACGGTCATGCCGACGCCGGCGTTGCGGCCCATGTGCATGTCGTGATTGTTGTCGCCGACGACCACGACCTGCTGCGGATCAAGCCCCGTCGCGGCACAGAAGCCGAGCACCATGCCGGGCTCGGGCTTGACACCGTAGCCGCTGTCGTAGCCGGCGACGTAATGCAGATAGCCGTCGAAACCAAAGCGTCTGGCGGTTTCGCGGATCGAGCGCTCGTTGTCGCTGGATGCGACACCCAGGCGATAGCCCTTGGCATGCAGACCGGCGAAGAACGACCCGAGGTCGGTGACCGGTACCGCGTACTCGGCAGAACGGGCAAACAACCCGTCAAGCAGCGTCGTCAACGCTTCCACGGTAAACGGCGCACCGGCGGTGACGAACCCGGTCGAGATCTCGACGGTGTTGCCGGCGGCAAGCAGGCTGTCGGGCAACACATGGCCGGTGTCCGGATCCATGCCGCCGGCCTTGAGCAGGGTGCGGGCCAGGCCCTCGTCGCCCTTGGCTGCGATCTTCGCCAGTTCGTAGTTCACCGGCACCCAGCTCTTGGCGTAGTCGAGCAGCGTTCCGTCCTTGTCGAACAGGATACCGGCGATGGCTGTCGGTGCGCTCATGGTGATCTTGCGTCTCCCGGTGTGGTCAGATGTCGTTGCGCGGTTCGAGCCGCGCCTTGACGACGAGCGGATTGATATAGGGCTCGAGCCCCTTCATCGTCGCCGACAGCGCTCCGCGCATCTCTTGCACGGTTTCGAGGCCGGCATCGATCATCGAACGACGCATGTCGTCGTTGGCGAGCAGGTAGTTGACGCCCTTTGCCAGCATCTCGGTATCGCGGACGATCTTGGCGCTGCCGTTCTTGGCGAGCATCTGGTAGGTCTCGCGGAAATTCTGGACGTTGCCACCCGAAAGAACGGCGCAGCCGAGCATTGCCGGCTCCAGCGGATTCTGCCCGCCTTCGGCAAACAGCGAGCGTCCGACAAAGGCCACCTCGGTCAGGCGCAGATAGAGCCCCATCTCGCCGATCGTGTCGCCAAGGAAAATATCGACGTCTGATGTCAGCGGATCGCGACGGGTGCGACGCGCAACTTTCAGCCCCTTGGCCGTTAGCGCCGCCTCGATCGCATCGCTGCGCTCGGGGTGCCGCGGCAGACGATGGTCAACAGACCGGTGCGCTCCTTGAGGGCACGATGCACGACGCCGGCAGCATTTTCCTCGCCGTCGAAGGTCGAGATCGCCGCCCAGGTTTTGCGCGTGCCGATCTGCTGGCGATATTCCTTCAACGCCTGCGGGTCGTGCGGCGGCGCGTCGGTATCGACCTTCAGGTTACCCGATACCATTACCGGCAGAGCACCGAGCGTGCGAAACCGCTCGGCATCGACATCCGATTGGGCGATGACGAGCGCGAGGTTCTCAAACAGTGCATCGGCGAGCGCCGGCCGTTTCTTCCAGCGGGCGAATGTGCGGTCGGACAGGCGGCCGTTGACCAGAACCTGCGGGATATGGCGTCGCCCAAGTTCCAGGATGGTCATCGGCCAGATCTCGGATTCGGCGATGATGGCCAGATCCGGCTGCCAGTATTCGAGGAAACGATTGACCGCCGGCTTGAAATCGAGCGGCACGTATTGGTGAATGACCGCCTCGCCCAGACGCCCAGCCGCGACCCGCGCCGACGTCTTCGTGCCGGTCGTCAGCACGACATTGATACCGCGGCGATGGATTTCCTTGATCAGCGGGATGACCGCATTGGTCTCTCCGACGCTTGCAGCGTGGAACCAGACGAGCGGACCTTGCGGACGCGGCACGCTGGCATGGCCGTAACGCTCGCGGCGGCGCGCCGGGTCCTCCTTGCCCTTCGCAGCGCGCAGGGCAAGATAGGACCACACGAACGGATAGATCGCCGAACCAATCCAGCGATAGCTGGAGAGCGCCAGCCGGGCGCGAAAGCTGCTCATGGCCTCAATCCCCAGCCCAATGGAAAGCTCGGGCGAAGGTCAGACGCAGCGCGCGCGCGGGAACGCGCCACGCATGCCCAAGGCATCGGCATCAATCGTTTTCCGGATCGAGCAGGCGATGCATGTGAACGATGAAATAACGCATATGGGCGTTGTCGACGGTCATATGGGCCTTCGACTTCCAGGCAATGTGGGCGCTTTCGTAGTCAGGATAAATGCCGACGATATCGAGCTTGTCCAGGTCACGGAAATGAACATCGGTGAGTGTGGTCAGTTCACCACCAAAGACCAAATGCAGACGTTGTTTCTTCTCGGAGTCGTGAGCCATTGGAGTTCCATTTTTTTTAGGGTATGGGCGTTGGTTTGCGGCATTCGGCCAGAAAGGTCAATGGCCCTCAAGGGTCCTTGAGGCAGCAAGCAATCCCGGCAACGTCGCCTTCGACGCCGCGCAAAGAAGCCCATGAACGACATTGGGGCGATTGTAGGACAGGGCCCGAGATTCAAGCGTATTGAGCGCCCCGCCCGCCCTTTCGAGGATGAGGTCGGCGGCGGCGAGATCCCAGTCATGTGAGTTCTTCTTGACCACCGTGCCGTCGATCCGCCCGTCCGCAACCATTGCCAGCCTGTAGGCGAGCGAAGGCACATGCGGTACCCGCACGATGCCGTTGCGATAGGACGGTGCTAGGGCCGAGACGACGTCTTCGGCGACCGCCACATGCAGCGCTTCGCCATCGTGGACGTCGCGCACGCGAATGCCCGCACCGTTCTTCAGCGCCGGACCATCCACGGTTGCCTGAAACAGCTCGTCGAGCGCCGGCGCATAGAGCACACCGGCAACCGGCAGGCCACGGTGGACGACAGCGACGCTGACGCACCAGAGATCCTTGCCGGCGATGAAGGCGCGGGTACCGTCGATCGGGTCGATGACGAAGACCGTTTCGCGGGTGAGACGGCTCTCATCGTCGTCCGTCTCTTCCGACAGCCAGCCGTAGTGCGGCCGGGCGCCCAGCAGGCGGTCCCTAAGGATGTCGTTGGCGGCGATATCGGCCTCGCTGACCGGCGAACGCCCCTCGTTTTTCCAGCGCACATCGGGCTCGTTCCGAAAGTAAGTCAAAGCCGTTTCGCCGGCGGCGATCGCGGCGGAAAGGATCAGATCCAGATCCTCCTTCCACGTCGCGATCGATGGTGCTTTGTCTGACATTCAAATCCTTATGCGTCGGCATACGGCCGAACGTTTTTGTCATGGCATCGACGTCAGCAGCTCAGAGGCCGGCGAGCGTCATGCCTTCGATGGCGAGTGTCGGTGCGGCAACGCCGAACTTCCTGTCGATGTCGTCGGCCGGCGTGATCGCCATGAACATCTGCTTGAGGTTGGACGCGATCGTGACCTCGGACACGGCAAAAGTCAGCTCACCGTTCTCGATCCAGAAGCCTGAGGCGCCGCGGCTATATTCGCCGGTCACCATATTGACGCCCTGGCCGATCAGCTCGGTCACGTAGAAGCCGGTTCCGACACTGCGGATCAGGTCTTCGCGTGAAACCGAACCCGGTTCGAGCGCCAGGTTGGTGGAAGCCGGATTGACCGTCGGGCCGCCGCGCACGCCGCGGCCGTTGGTCTCAAGACCGAGTTCGCGCGCCGCGGAGGTCGACAGAAACCAATGGTTCAGCACGCCATCCTCGACCATCGTCAGCTTGGAGCCGCTGACGCCTTCGCCGTCGAACGGACGCGAAGAGGAGCCACGGACGATCAAGGGGTCGTCCGTCACCGACAGGCCGGCCTTCATGACCTGCTTGCCCATCATATCGCGCAGGAAACTGGTCTTGCGCGCGACGGATGCGCCGTTGATGGCGCCGGCGATATGCCCGACGAAGCCGCGCGCCATGCGCGGATCGAAAACAACAGTGACATTCCTGGCAGTCGGCACCTGGCGGGGGTTGATCCGCGCGACGGCACGCTCGCCCGCAAGCCGGCCGATTTCTTCGGCAGCACGCAATTCGTCGAAGTAGATGCGGCTGTCGTAGTCGTAGTCGCGCTCCATCTTCGTGCCTTCGCCGGCAATCGCGCTCACCGAACGGCCGAAGCGGGTCGCCATGTAGGAGCCGGAGAAACCATGCGAGGTCACGAGCACGAGCCCGCCCATGCCGGCGGAGGCACCTGCGCCGCTGGAGTTGGTGACACCAGACACCGCAAGGGCAGCCTCTTCCGCGGCGAGTGCCGCCTCGGTCAGGGCGTCCGTCGAAACTTCGCGATCGTCGAAAAGCTCGAGATCCGGGTAGCATTTCGCCAGCCGGTCCGGATCGGCAAGCGAAGCGAAGGGATCTTCGGGCGATGCCTTGGCCATCGCCACGGCCCGCTCGGCGAGCACCTTCAGGTCGAACCCGGGATTGGCCGAAACGCTGGCGACGCGGTTGCCGACAAAGACGCGCAGCGAGAAGTCGTCGCTTTCGGATGCTTCGGTTGCTTCGACCTTGCCGAGGCGAACCGAGACGGAACGGGAGCGCCCGCGAACGACGACGGCGTCAGCGGCGTCGGCACCTGCCTTGCGGGCAAGATCCACCAGTTCGGCGGCGCGTTTTTCGAGGGAGGCGGAATCGATCGTTTCTGACATGATGTGGCCTTTCATTCCTGCCCCATTTATTGTGCACTGAAGCATGCATCAAGGGCATTGGCATGATTCCCGCCCATACACTGCCCCATACACTGCAATGACACTCCCGCCGAAACCTCTGCCTGCCTGGGCAGGACGAGGCCATATCGAAAGCAATCAGCATGACGACGACCCCGATCATCTACTCCCAGGCGTTGATATTGCTCGGGGGCGCAGTCATCGCGGCGCCACTGTTCAAGCGTCTCGGGCTTGGCACGATCCTCGGCTATCTCGCGGCCGGGATCCTGATCGGCCCGGTTGCCCAGAGCATCACCGATGGCGAAGAGATCCTGCACGGTTCCGAACTCGGCGTCGTCTTCCTGCTCTTCATCATCGGGCTGGAACTGAAGCCGTCGCGGCTTTGGCAGCTGCGGCGCGACATCTTCGGTCTCGGCACGGCGCAAGTCCTCATCACCGGTGTGGTCCTGTCCTACGGGATCGCCCTGACCGGACTGCTCGATCATGCCGGAAGCATCGTCGCCGGCTTCGGCTTAGCGCTGTCGTCCACGGCCTTTGCCATGCAGATTCTCGATGAGGGCAACGACCGCAATACGCGCTTCGGCCAACGCGCCTTCTCGATCCTTCTGCTGCAGGATCTGGCGATTGTCCCGCTGCTTGCGCTGATCCCGCTTCTGGCGGCGCAAGCGCCGGAGGATACGACGCCGCCACTCGAAGACTTTGCCATCGCCATCACAGCGGTTGCGGTCCTTGTGGCCGCAGGCCGCTATCTACTCAACCCACTGTTCCAGATCATCGCCCGAACCGGCGCGCGCGACGTGATGATTGCCGCCGCCCTGCTGGTGGTCATGGGAGCGGCAACGCTGATGCAGATGGCCGGCCTTTCCATGGCCATGGGCGCCTTCCTTGCCGGCGTGCTCCTGGCAGAATCCTCCTATCGCCATGAACTTGAGGCCGATATCGAGCCCTTTCGCGGCATCCTGCAAGCCCTGTTCTTCATGGCCGTGGGCCTGTCGCTGCAACTTGACGTGATCATCGACAATTACCTGGTGATCATTGTTGCCGTACCTCTGCTGATGCTGGTGAAGAGCTTCATCCTCTACTGGCTCTGCCGCCTGGCCGCCTCGCATCACAACGATGCGGTGCGCGTCAGCTTGCTCTTGCCGCAAGGCGGCGAATTCGGCTTCGTCCTGTTTACTGCTGGAGCGGTCGCTGGCGTCTTCTCGCCGGGCAGCGCATCGCTGCTCGTCGCCATCGTTACGCTTTCGATGGCGCTGACCCCGATCGCCTCCATGCTCGCCCCGCGCCTCATGCGCGAACAGGACGAGATGGCCGACGAAATGGAGGAGGACTTCGAAGGTGCTGATGCCGACGTGCTGATGATCGGCTTTTCGCGTTTCGGCCAGATCGCCGCGCAGATCCTGCTTGCCGGCGGTCGCGACGTGACGATCATCGACCACTCGGCCGCGCGTGTTCGCCAGGCGGCGACCTTCGGCTTCCGGATCTACTTCGGCGACGGCAACCGGCTCGACGTGCTGCGTGCCGCCGGCATCGAGCGGGCGAAGCTCATCGCCATCTGCACGCAAAAGAAGGAAACGACCGACCGGATCGTCGATCTGGTTCAGGCCGAATATCCGGACGCCCGTATCTTCGCGCGATCCTACGACCGGCTGCATACGCTCGAACTGAGGGCGAAGGGCGTCGACTACGAGCTGCGCGAAACCTTCGAGTCCGGCCTGCTCTTCGGTCGAAAGACGCTGGAGGCGCTGGGCGTCGGCAACGAAGAGGCGCTCGCCATCATGGACGATATCCGCAAGCGCGACGAGGCCCGCCTGGTGCTGCAGGAGGCAGAGGGCATCACCGCCGGGCGCGACATGCTGCATTCGCAGCCCGTGCGTCCCGAGCCGCTGGTCAAGCCCAAGCGCGACGTCGATCATTCCTCGGAAACGGGCGAGAGCATCCTGCCGGGATTGCCGGCTGACGAGCGGGAAAGCGCCTAGAACATTTCCAGGAAAAGGCGAAGCGGTTTTCCGTCAGGCAATGTGTTAAAATAGGGAGATAGAGCGTTTCTGCGGCTCTGTCGCTCTAACAGAAACGGCGACCGGCCGACAGCCTTATCCGGAGACGCCGGCCACCTTCATTCGCTCCTCAAGCGTCCGCTTGAACTGATCCTTGATGCCGGCGGTCGCCGCCAGGACTTCCTTTGCGCGCAGAAAATCCATCACCCGATAGCGGCCGACATCCGGCCGCAGCAGGATATCCGGCGCACCTTCCTTCAGTTTCATGGCGATGATCGACTGCATCATCAGCTGGCTGGCGCCGAACAGGCTGTCGATGCGGCTGGGGATCGTCTCGCCATCACCGTCCGGGCCGCCGACGACATCGACGCCGACGACGATCTCAGCAAGGCCGCGAAGATGATCGAAGGGGATGGGATTGTAGATGCCGCCATCGATCATCACCCGGCCGTCGATCTTGACCGGCATGAAGACCGCAGGCAGGGCTGCGGACGCCGCCAGCGCCTTCTGCAGGTCGCCTGTCGCGCAGATGTGCTCGGTCTGGCCATAGTAGTCGGTAACGACAACTTTGAGCGGAATATCCAGTTCTGAAAACGTCGCGGGGATGGCTTCGGGCAGGAACGCCTTCAAGACGCGCTCGATGTTGAACTGACCGAAACGAAAGCCGTTGGTCATCGCTTCCGACCAGCTAGCCGGTCGCAACTGCCACAGGCGATTGACGACCTCGCGGCGGTGGCCAACCGTCGCAAGCGTGTGTTCCCGGATTTCCTTGCCGCTGAGGCCCGCCGCCATACCGGCGCCCATGATGGCGCCGATCGACGAGCCGGCGATGACAACAGGGCGAATGCCCAACTCGTCGAAAGCCTCGATGACATGGATATGGGCGAGCCCGCGGGCACCGCCGCCGCCAAGCGCCAGCGCGACCGACGGTTCGCTCGCGCTGACCGGCGAAATATCCGCGGTGGAAACGTCCTGCTTCATCGACCTGCACCTCAGTTCAGCCGGCAGTCTAACTTTGCAAGCGAATCAAAAGTGTGACGTCAGACGCCACGGAAGCGGTAGAAATGCATGCGTGTATCGCCGAACACCCTGACGTCCAGCCGCTCGAAAACGGCTGTTGGCGCAGGCTGAACGTCGGCACGCTCCTCCAGCACGACAAGGGCATTCGGAACCAGCCAATTGCCGAGAGCCGCCGACGCCAACGCCTTCTCTCCCAATCCCATCGCGTAGGGTGGATCTGCAAAGACCAGGTGGAACGGCTCCATCGTGCCGACGGAACCGAGGCTGGTCGCATCCCTGCGGAAGACCTTGGCGCGACCTTGCAGGCCGAACGCCTCGATATTGTTCTGCAGGAGACCCCTGCCCTCGACGCCCTGTTCGACGAAGAGTGCCTGACGGCACCCCCGCGACAGGGCCTCGAGGCCCACGGCTCCGGTGCCGGCAAAAAGATCCAGCACCCGGGTGCCATCGAGAGCCTCCGGATACGAATGGCTCAGGATGTTGAACAGGCTTTCGCGCGTCCGGTCGGTGGTCGGACGGATATCATTCGACTTGGGCGTAGCCAGACTGCGGCCACGGAACTCTCCGCCGACAATGCGCACGACCGCTTAGTTTCCTCTGCCGCGCGGCTTGCCGCCGGCCGGGCGCCCACCGCCACCGGGACGGCCGCCACCACCGGGCCTGCCGCCGCCGCCAGCCGGTTTTCCGCCACCGGGCTTGCCGCCACGCGGACCACCCGAGCGTTCACCAAAGGATTTGCCGCCGGATGGCTTGCCACCGAAGGACTTACCGCGAGGCTTATCGCCGAACGGGCGGTCACCGCCTTCGCGGCGTGGCGGACGATCGCCCTCGGCGCGCGGGGTTCTCGGCTTGTCGGAATAGCTGCGCGGACCACCTTCGGCGCGGGCAGGCCGATCGCCACGTGGGCGTCGCCATCTTCGCGACGTGCAGGCCGGTCGCCTTCAGCGCGCGGGAACCGCGGCTTGTCGGAGAAGCTGCGCGGTCCTCCTTCTGAACGGGCCGGCCGATCGCCGCCTTCGCGACGCGGGGGACGATCACCGTGATCGCGCGACCTGCGGTCTCCGGCATCGCCCGACTTGCGCCGGCCGAAGCCGCCATCACGGCCTTCATCCTTGCCGCGGCGTGCGGGTTCGCTGGCGCTGATCCATTCGCCCTCTTCATCCCGGCGCTTGACCGGTGCGGCGGAAGCCGGACGGTCGAAGTCCCTGGGCGCACCGCCCTTGCGGTCGGGATCGAACTTGCCGGATGACTTCGTCGCAAATCCATCCTTCGTGCGGCCGTAGCGTTTGGTCTTCGGAGCGCCATCCGGGCGCTCGCGACGGGCCGGCGTTGCCGAGGCATCGCCTTCAGCGGACTTCGGCTTCTTCTCGGCCAGCGGACGCGCACCGGGCGCCATCCACACATTGGCCGTGCGGGCGCGTTGCGCCGGCGTGCGCTTCGGCCGATCCTCGAACTTGGCGTCGCCGCGCTCTTCGCGGGGGCCACCCTTGCCGCGGGGACCTTCCTTACCACGCGGCCCATCCTTGCCACGGCCACCGTCGCGGCGGTCGTCACGACGGGTATCAAGACGGGAAAGCGCGCGCTCGCGCTTGTCTTCCGGCTTTTCCCAGCGGTTGGCACGCTCGGGCTTGCGGGTGTCGGAGGCTTCGCCTTCCGGCGCTTCGCCAGGAAGGGTTGCCGACTGATCGTTGTAGAGCGGCGCGTCGAAGTTCGCCTTGGCGTCTTCGATCAGGCGCGGGCCGAGCTGGTCGCGCAGCGTCCGGCCACGGATTTCCTGCACATGGCCTTCCGGCAATTCGCCGAGCTGGAACGGGCCGTAGGAGATACGGATAAGGCGGTTGACGTCGAGCCCGAGCGCGCCGAGCACGTTCTTGATCTCACGGTTCTTGCCTTCGCGCAGACCCATCGTGATCCAGACGTTCGAACCCTGCACACGGTCGAGCGTCGCTTCGATGCCGCCGTAAAGCACGCCGTCGACGGCAATGCCGTCCTTCAGCTTGTCCAGTTCGTCCTGGTCGATTTCGCCATGGGCGCGCACGCGATAGCGGCGCAGCCAGCCGGTCGACGGAAGTTCGAGCACGCGGGCAAGCCCGCCGTCGTTGGTCAAAAGCAGCAGGCCTTCGGTGTTGATGTCGAGGCGGCCGATCGATAGAACGCGCGGCAGCTCGTCCGGCAGGTTGTCAAAGACCGTCGGGCGGCCCTCCGGGTCGGCATTGGTGGTCACCAGTCCGGCCGGCTTGTGGTAGAGCCACAGACGGGTGCGCTCGATGCCGCGGATCGGATTTCCGTCGACTTCGATGCTGTCGGCCAGTGTCGCGTTGACAACAGGCGTGTCGAGAATGACGCCGTTGAGCTTCACCCGACCTTCCATGATCATGCGTTCGATATCGCGGCGCGAGGCAACGCCGGCGCGCGCCAGGATTTTGGAGATGCGCTGCGGCTCGTCGCTGCTTGCGGCGGCGGGCTTCGGGCCTGCCTTGGGCGGCCGCGAGGCACCGGCTTCAGGCGCTGCCGCCTTCTTGCCAGCGAATTGAGGTTTCTTGTCCCGGCCAGCGGGCTTGCCGCCAGGCCGCGTGGGCTTGTCTTTGGATGTCATTTGTGTTGCCTGCCTTTTGCGGCTGTCCTATCAGGTCGGAGCCCGTGGGTTAAGAGAAATTATTGTTTGAGCGATGGCTGATACGACACGCTTCATGGATGCGGCCCTCGAAGAGGCCAAAAAGGCGGGCCAACGTGGCGAGGTGCCGATCGGCGCCGTCGTCGTTTTCAACGGCGAGATCATCGCGCGCGCCGGAAACCGAACCCGCGAACTCAACGATATCACCGCCCATGCCGAGGTCGTTGCGATCCGCGAAGCGTCCATGGTGCTCAACGACGAACGGCTGACGGGCGCCGACCTCTATGTCACCCTGGAGCCCTGCACCATGTGCGCGGCAGCGATTTCCTTTGCCCGCATCCGTCGCCTCTACTACGGCGCCGAAGACCCCAAGGGTGGCGCGGTCGATAGCGGCGTGCGCTTTTACGGCTCGCCGACATGCCACCACGTGCCCGATGTCTATTCCGGGCTTGCCGAGCGCGAAGCCGCTGACATTCTCAGGGATTTTTTTGCCGGGAAACGCTAAGTGAGCGAACTCTCAGCCGGCTGCGAAAGACTCTAGCGCCGCACCCGCAAGCCGGTAGCGCGTCCACTCCGACATCGGTTCGGCGCCGACGGCTTCGTAAACGCGGATTGCCGGCTCGTTCCAATCGAGCACGCTCCATTCGAAACGACCACAGCCTTCCTCGACGGCGATCTTGGCGAGATGCTTCAACAGCATCTTGCCCGCGCCGGAGCCGCGGCAATCCGGCGTTACGTAGAGGTCTTCGAGATAAAGCCCCTTGCGCGCCTGCCAGGTGGAGTAGTTGTAGAACCACATGGCAAAGCCAGCCGGCTTTCCGTCCTTCTCGCAGATCACCGCACGGGTGAGCGCATCCGGGCCAAAGAGCGAGGCCTGCAACTGCTCGACCGTCGCCTCGACTTCGTCGGGCGCCTTCTCGTAGGTGGCCAGTTCTGTGATGAAGCGCAGGATGGTTTCCGCGTCTTCCGGTCGCGCGTCGCGAATGCTGATCGTCATGGTTTAAAAGGGCCAGTACCACTTGCTGCCGGAATTCTTGATCTGCGCTTCCTTCTTGCGGCGGCGCTCCTTGAGCTTTTCCGGCTCACCAAGGTCGGCTTCCGAAGCTTCCGGAAGGCGGCGGTATTCGAGCGGCGGATCGCTCAGGAAGCGGCGCTTGTCGGCGTAGGCACCCATCTCGATCTTGCGCGCGTCGCGATAGGCTTGCTGCTGCTCCTTGGCCGAAAGGCGGCGGCCATTGGCGCTGGCCTTTGCGAGTGGCGAGACGTAGTTTGGGTTGTCCTTGTTGGCGTCGGCTTCTTCGCGCAGACGGTTGCGCGCCTCTTCCGGAGATTCGACCCACTCCGGATTGGCTTCGCGACTGGCGAGCGACTTCTGCGGCTCCACGAGGGCGGTCTGCTGGCCGGTAGGCGGCAGCACCAGGCCGGGGCGCGGCTGGTACTTGACCGGATCACGCTTCGTCGGGGTAAAGCTCACAGCGCTTCCGAGATCGTCGATCAACTGCTCGCCAGCCGATTTGTCGGTGCCGTAGGTCGGACCGCCGATGCAGCCGGAAAGTACCAGGCCGCTCGTCATAATGGCGGCAACGCTAGCAAACAGTCGCAACTCTCGCGTCATTTCCATGAAATTCCTTCTAGCCGGCCACCGTCACGTGCGCGGCCACTCAGCGCCATGGCGGATAAATCCGCCAAATTTCGGGCAGGTTTTACCGGATGAATGCGGTAAGCGCAATTCATCCGGTAAATGATCCCTTAAGCCTTGAAGCCAAGTTCCCGCAGGGCGGCGGCATCGCGGGCAGACACCTCAGGGTAGAGTGCATCCGAACCGACATCGGTCGTGATCCGCCAGGAGCGGGCGCACTTGCGGCCAACGGCGGCCTCCGGAACGACGCCAACCTTGGCGACCTCAGGCAGACGGAAGGCGTCGGCAGGGCCCTCGCCCGCCTCGACGGTGATCGCCGACGTGATGCAGATCTCGGCGAAGTCTTCGCCTTCGAGCGCCTTCAACAGCTCCGGATCGGCGATGTAGACGACGGGAGCCGCCTCCAGCGACGAGCCGATACGCTTCTCGCGACGCTCGATTTCAAGCGCCCCGGTCACGACCGTGCGCCCGCGCGGATCTTTTCCCACTTCGCCTCGAGGGCGTCGTTCTTCCATTCCGCCGGGATCGCCGGGAACTGCTCGAGATGGACCGAGACAGCGTCAGGCTTGCGCGACAGCCATGCTTCTTCGCAGGTGAAGGGCAGCATCGGCGCGAGCCACAGCACCAGGCAATCGAACAGCTTGCGGATCACCGCAAGCGCCGACCGGCGACGAAGGCTCGACGGTGCGTCGCAATAGAGCGCATCCTTGCGCACGTCGAAATAGAACGCGGAGAGTTCGACGTTCGAGAAATCGATCAGAGCGCGGGCGATCCTCTTGAAGTCGAACGCGTCATAACCTTCACGAACGACCTGGTCGAGTTCGGCCAGGCGATGCAGCATCAGTTTTTCCAGCTCGGGCAGCTCGGCGTGGGCGACTTCCTCGCCCTTGTCGTGCGCCAGCGTGCCCAGCATCCAGCGGATGGTATTGCGCAGCTTGCGATAGGCGTCGATGTTGGTCTGGATGATCGTCTTGCCGAGGCGCTGATCTTCCCAATAGTCCGTCGTCATCACCCAGAGGCGCAGGATGTCGGCGCCGGCATCCTTCATCACTTCCTGCGGCGTGACGGTGTTGCCCTTCGACTTCGACATCTTCTCGCCCTTCTCATCCATGGTGAAACCATGAGTGACAACGGCGTTGTAGGGCGCACGGCCGCGCGTTGCGCAGGATTCGAGCAGCGACGAATGGAACCAGCCGCGGTGCTGGTCGGAGCCTTCGAGATAGACGTCAGCCGGCCACTTCAGATCCGGACGATCTTCGAGCGTGAAGGTATGCGTCGAGCCTGAATCGAACCAGACGTCGAGAATGTCCATGACCTGGTGCCACTTCTCGTGGTCGTGGTCATTACCGAGGAAGCGATCCTTGGCACCTTCGGCGAACCAGGCATCGGCGCCTTCCTGCTCGAAGGCTTCGAGAATGCGGGCGTTGACGGCCTCATCGACAAGGATCTCGCCCTGCTCGTCGGCAAAGATCGCGATCGGAACGCCCCAGGCACGCTGGCGCGAGAGCACCCAGTCCGGACGTCCCTCGATCATCGCACGCAGGCGGTTCTGGCCGGCGCCGGGGACGAAGCGGGTATCGTCGATGGCCGACAGGGCGCGCGAGCGCAGCGTCGTGCCGTCGCCGAAGCCCTTGTCCATGTAGACGAACCACTGCGGCGTGTTGCGGAAGATCACCGGCTTCTTGGAACGCCAGGAATGCGGATAGGAATGCTTCAGACGGCCGCGGGCAAACAGCGCGTGACGGGCGATCAGCGCCTTGATGACGCGATCATTGGCATCGCCCTTCTTGCCCTTGTCGTCGAGCACGCGGCGGCGCCACCTTCGGCGTCCGGGCCGAAGCCATGGGCGTCGGCGGTGAAATAACCGGCGTCGTCGACGGTGAACGGAATTGCCGAGGAGATGCCGCGGGCTTCAAGCGCGCGGGCATTGTCCATCCAGGCGTCAAAGTCCTCGCGGCCGTGGCTCGGCGCCGTGTGCACGAAGCCGGTGCCGGCGTCGTCGGTGACATGGTCGCCATCGAGCAACGGCACCTTGAACGCGTAACCGCCACCCAGCCCATGCAGCGGATGGGCGCAGGTGACGGCGGCCAGTTCAGCGCCCTCGATGTCGCGGACGAAATTGAAGGTGAGCTTCGCCTTGGCGGCGGACTCGTCTGCCAGACGTTTGGCGAAGATCAGCTTTTCGCCGGGCTGCGGACCGAAATCGTTCTCTGCAGTCGCAACCTCGTAGAGACCATAGGCGTAACGCGAGGAGAAGGCGATGGCGCGGTTGCCGGGGATCGTCCAGGGTGTGGTCGTCCAGATCACGACGAAGGTGCCTGCAAGATCTGCCGAGCCTTCGGTGACCGGGAACTTCACCCAGATCATGTCGCTTTCGACGTCGGCATATTCGACTTCGGCTTCGGCCAGCGCCGTGCGCTCGACGACCGACCACATCACCGGCTTGGAGCCGCGATAGAGCTGCCCCATCTTGGCGATTTTCATCAGTTCGCCGGCGATGCGGGCTTCGGCGTGGAAGTTCATCGTCGTATAGGGGTTGTCGAAGTCGCCCTCAATGCCGAGGCGCTTGAACTCTTCCGCCTGGATCTGGATCCAGCCCGCAGCGAAGTCGCGGCATTCCTTGCGGAACTCGTTAACCGGGACCTCGTCCTTGTTCTGGCCCTTCTCGCGATACTTCTCCTCGATCTTCCATTCGATCGGCAGGCCGTGGCAATCCCAGCCCGGCACGTAGTTGGCGTCGAAGCCGCGCATCTGGAACGAGCGGTTGATGACGTCCTTGAGGATCTTGTTCAGCGCATGGCCGATATGGATGTTGCCGTTGGCGTAGGGAGGGCCGTCATGCAGCACGAATTTCTCGCGACCGGCGGCCGAGGCACGCAGCTTCTTGTAGAGACCCATCTTCTGCCAGCGGGAAACCGTTTCGGGCTCCTTCTGCGGCAGGCCGGCACGCATCGGAAACTCCGTCTGCGGCAGATAGAGGGTGGAGGAATAGTCGATCTTCTCAGCGGTATCTGTCATGGTCTTTGCAATCGTCTTTTCCGCGCGGATCATCGCGCATGCGAAAGGGTTCGGTATCCGGCGCATAACCCTGAAATCGGGATCGATTTTCGGAAAAGGATCATGCGCAGCTTCAAAGTGTTCGAGCTACCTTAGCGTGTCCAAGAGACGCGCGGCGCTCCAGAGATGACTGAGGCGTTGGAAACGCCGAAATCCCGGACCTTCCGGCGGCCTAGTGCGCGCGGAAAGCCGGGCCAATAATTCGCTGATCGATGGTCAGTCGACGGTGCCGGGTCATGGTGGCCGGTTGTTTAAGGCGTTTTCGGCCTTTTGAAAAGGTCCGCCGCTTCGGCGCGACGGATTTCTTTAGGCGAAGTTGATCCGGCGATCGATATCGCTCAAGGGCGTGACGCCGGAGAGCAACGCCCTCGCCTCGTCTTCGTCCTTTCGGATCTGCGCCACCAGCGGGTCGAGCCCGTCGAACTTCAGCTCGTCGCGCAGGTGGCCGAAGAACGAAACCGAACAGACCTCGCCGTAGAGATCGCCGGAAAAATCGAAGACGAAGGTTTCAAGCAACGCCTCGCCGTCGCTGTCGACGGTCGGACGCCGGCCAAAGCTGGCAACGCCATCATAGAGCGAGCCGTCAGCCCGGCGGAAGCGCACGGCATAGATGCCGGTTCTAAGTTCGACCTCGGGCGGTAGACGCATGTTGGCCGTGGGATAGCCGAGGGTCCGCCCGAGTTTTTTGCCGTCGATTACTTCGGCCTCGACCGTGTAGCGATAGCCGAGCAAGCCGGCCGCGTGAGAAACGTCGCCCTGGCCGAGCAGCGAGCGAATGAAGCTCGAGGAGATCACCGAGGCATTCTCATCGCGGAAGGCGTCGACCAGGGTGACGCCGAAGCCGTTTTCGCCGCCCGCCGCCATCAGAAAGGCGGGACCGCCTTCGCGCCCCTTGCCGAAATGGAAATCGAACCCGGTGACCACATGCGAGGCATGCAGCCACTCCAGGAGCACCCGATGGATGAAATCGGACGCGGAAAGTTCGGAGAAGGTGCGATCGAACGGGTATTCGATGACGGCGCCAAACCCCATGCCTTCGAGGATACGGGCTTTCAGCGGTGCGGGCGTCAGCCGGAAGACCGGCGTGTCTGGCCGAAAGACCGTGCGCGGATGCGGCTCGAAGGTCAACACCAGTGCGGGAACGCCGCGTGCCGCGGCTTCTTCCAGCGCTCGCTCCAGCACGGATTGGTGGCCGCGGTGAACACCGTCGAAATTGCCGATGGCGACAACGCCGCCACGCAGACGCTCGGGCAGCGGGTCGCGGGTTTCGTTGCGATGAAAAACCGTCATCTCGATCTTCCCGTCAGGCGAGCCTGGGCATCCACCACTTCGGCGAAGCACCTTCCTTCCTCAGGAAGGCAGTAAGCTTCGCCTCGTCGGTGCGGCTTTCGTTCATGTATTCTTGCGCGTGAATACCGGCACTGATGTAAAGCAGATCGAAGCCGGCATCCTGGGCGCCCTTGACATCGGTCGGCATACCGTCGCCGACGGCGATGACACGCGACAGATCGAGTGGACCGCGAACGGCCTTGGCTTCCGTCAGCGCGGCACGGTAGATGGAGATATAGGGCTTTCCGGCGATCCGGGCTTCGCCGCCGAGCTCCTCGTAAAGCTTGGCGATGGCGCCGGCACAGGGGATCAGCCGGTGGCCGCGCTCGACCACCAGGTCCGGATTGGCGCAGATGAACGGGATCTTGCGCTTGGCAAGTCCGGTCAGCGTCGCGCGATAGTGCTCCGGCGTTTCGGTTTCATCGTCGTAGAAGCCGGCGCAGACGACGGTCTCTGCATCTTCCGACGAGACGATCTCGGTGCCGAGCCCTTCGAGCAACGGCAGATCGCGTTCGGCGCCGATGAAGAAAATCTTCTTGTCGGCTGCGGCGATCAAGGTGCGGGTCACATCGCCCGACGTGACGATGCGATCATAGGCTTCATCGGGAACGCCCAGCCCGCGGATCTGTACCTTGACGCTGGGGCTTGGCCGGGGAGAATTGGTGATGAGGACAACCGTAAGCCCTGCTGCACGCGCTTCCGCCAGGGCCTCGCAGGCCGACGCAAACGCCTGAACGCCGTTGTGGAGAACACCCCAGACGTCACAGAGCACGACGTCATAGCGCCCTGCGATTTCCCGAAAACTGTTGATCCTTGCGGCCATGCGGGCTTCCTGCAAACTCGGTTTCCGGCTTGCATGGCAAGGAAGGGCCGAGAATACAAGCCTCGCGCCTAGAAAATCGCCGCCATTCCCAAGGATTCGGCGCCCGCCCCTCCCTCATGCCGAGGAGACGGTCCACGGGACATCAGCGTCAGGGCCTGCCGACCCCGAGGCTCATGATAACAACCGGATCGGGCAGCGAGACCAGGCAAATCCTCGATATCGGATCTGCCCAAATTCCGACCGCTTCATGCAATAGGCAGGCAAACGTTCCGGCCCGGCCGCCGTTCGTTGCCTGTCATCAGCCGCCGATAATCATGTCGCCTGAAATTTTTTGAACGGCCAATCCTTGACTCGTCCCGGACCCAGCCTTATCTCGGCCTCGCTAGCACTCGACAAAAGAGAGTGCTAACACCCATCCATCGGGTCGTTGAGCGATCCGTAGTGTCATTTGATCGAGGGATTAGACTAATGGCAAGCACCAATTTTCGCCCGCTGCACGACCGCGTTGTCGTCCGCCGCGTCGAGTCTGAGGAAAAGACCAAGGGCGGCATCATCATTCCGGACACCGCTAAGGAAAAGCCGCAGGAAGGCGAAATCGTCGCTGTTGGCTCGGGCGCCCGTGACGAAAGCGGCAAGGTTGTTGCTCTCGACGTCAAGGCTGGCGACCGCGTTCTGTTCGGCAAGTGGTCGGGCACCGAAGTCAAGATCAACGGCGAAGACCTTCTCATCATGAAGGAAGCCGACATCATGGGCATCATCGGCTGATCTGCCGTCGTCCACACCTTTTCATGACAACCAATGGGCAATGAGCCCGGGAGTTTTCTCAAATGGCTGCAAAAGAAATCAAATTCGGCCGCACCGCGCGCGAAAAGATGCTGCGTGGCGTCGATATCCTCGCTGACGCCGTAAAGGTCACGCTCGGCCCGAAGGGCCGTAACGTCATCATCGACAAGTCCTTCGGCGCTCCGCGCATCACCAAGGACGGCGTATCAGTTGCCAAGGAAATCGAACTTGAAGACAAGTTCGAAAACATGGGCGCCCAGATGGTCCGCGAAGTTGCTTCGAAGACCAACGACATCGCCGGCGACGGCACCACGACTGCAACCGTTCTGGCCCAGGCGATCGTTCGCGAAGGCGCCAAGGCTGTTGCTGCCGGCATGAACCCGATGGACCTGAAGCGCGGCATCGACCTCGCTGTCACCGAAGTCGTCAAGGATCTCCAGGCCAAGGCCAAGAAGATCAACACTTCGGAAGAAGTCGCACAGGTCGGCACGATCTCGGCAAACGGCGAGCGTCAGATCGGCCTCGACATCGCAGAAGCGATGCAGAAGGTCGGCAACGAAGGCGTCATCACGGTTGAAGAAGCCAAGACCGCCGAAACCGAACTCGAAGTCGTCGAAGGCATGCAGTTCGACCGTGGCTACCTCAGCCCCTACTTCGTCACCAACCCGGAAAAGATGGTCGCTGACCTCGACGACGTCTTCGTTCTCCTCCACGAGAAGAAGCTCTCGAACCTCCAGGCCATGCTCCCGGTTCTCGAAGCTGTCGTTCAGACCGGCAAGCCGCTCCTCATCATCGCTGAAGACGTCGAAGGCGAAGCTCTTGCTACGCTCGTCGTCAACAAGCTGCGTGGCGGCCTGAAGATCGCTGCCGTCAAGGCTCCGGGCTTCGGCGATCGCCGCAAGGCCATGCTCGAAGACATCGCCATCCTGACCGGTGGTACCGTGATCTCCGAAGACCTCGGCATCAAGCTCGAAAACGTCACGCTCGACATGCTCGGCCGTGCGAAGAAGGTTTCGATCTCCAAGGAAAACACCACGATCGTCGACGGTGCTGGCCAGAAGAGCGACATCGAAGGCCGCGTTTCGCAGATCAAGGCTCAGATCGAAGAAACCACTTCTGACTACGACCGCGAAAAGCTGCAGGAACGTCTTGCCAAGCTCGCTGGCGGCGTTGCCGTAATCCGCGTTGGCGGCTCGACGGAAGTTGAAGTGAAGGAAAAGAAGGACCGCATCGACGACGCTCTCAACGCGACGCGCGCTGCTGTTCAGGAAGGCATCGTACCGGGCGGCGGCGTTGCCCTGCTGCGTTCTTCCGTCAAGATCACCGTCAAGGGTGTGAACGACGACCAGGAAGCCGGCATCAACATCGTTCGTCGCGCTCTGCAGGCTCCGGCCCGCCAGATCGCTGAGAACGCTGGTGACGAAGCTTCGATCGTTGTCGGCAAGATCCTCGACAAGGACCAGGACAACTTCGGCTACAACGCCCAGACCGGCGAATATGGCGACATGATTGCCATGGGCATCATCGACCCGGTCAAGGTTGTTCGCACCGCCCTTCAGGACGCGGCTTCGGTTGCTGGCCTTCTCGTTACGACGGAAGCCATGATCGCCGAACTGCCGAAGAAGGACTCGCCGGCGATGCCGGGCGGCATGGGCGCATGGGCGGCATGGACATGATGTGATAGGGCGCCAGCCCAATCGCAGCATTGTCCATAAAGCTTTGCCCATGCACTAAGAGCGGTTCAGCGCGTCAAGCGCGCTGAACGGGCGGCATGGACATGATGTGATAGGGCGCCAGCCTTATCGCGGACCTGTTCAAGCAGATCCACGATGATCCATTCGGATCGGAAAGGGCGACCCTCGGGTCGCCCTTTCTCGTTTTTGCGATAATCCTGCGGTTGCATCTAACGTGCACGTCAAAGCTGTCCGCAGGAAAAATTACCCGGTAGCTGCGGCGGCACTAAAAAAGCGTTGAAGTCGAGAAAAAACGAACTATAACACCGCCCCAAGTGGACAGAGATTCACGAGAGACTGGATGGTGGGCCTAAAGCGAGCGAAAAATCGCTCAAACTTTTCATATTAACTGTGTGTCCAAGCTCTCTTTGAGAACATCACGCAAAGCATATAAGTATTTCATCGCAAATTAAGCCGGCCTTTCCTGCGAAATCATTTCGCTTGGCGAGCTACGTCACAGTTTCGTGACCTTTCCGTACAGAAAGACGCAAACGACTATCGTGCGTGTTCTTCCTGCTATGGGTCGATGGCTGGCGAGGGTTGTATATTGGGGATGGGCCTGCCTGGTGGGAAGACGACATTCGCCAGGGGTCGTGCTGGGGTAGACCGTGTTTAAGATCACGAGAACAAATTCAGTTCCCCTCGGTGTTCCGGGACAGATGCATTCCGGTCTCCCGCATCAGGAATTCCTGGAACAGTTCTGCGTTTCCGAAGGTTGGTCGGGCGACCTGTCGACGGGCCTGTTCCGGCTTGGCGAGAAGGCGTCCGCGATCCACGGTCTCAACGAGAGCGAATGCGGGCTGCTCAATTTCGTGCGCTGCTACGACCTCGCCGACCGCAACCACGTGCTCGAGCTTTTTGAGCAGGCGGCAACCACGTGTTCGTCCTTCTGCTTCTCGACGACGATCAGCCTCGAATCCGGCCACAAGCAGCCGGTGTTCTGCATCGGCGAATCCTCGGGCCTCGAAGAACGCTATTCCGGTACGATCCACGGCATCTTCTTCTTCCCGCGCTTCCTTGTCGAAGGTGCGGGAAAGATGCTTCTGCGCCAGTAGGTGCATTCCCGCCTACAGAGCGCTTCCGCGCTTAAACAGAGTCCCAAAAGCGTTCCAGCTCGTTGTCTTTACGCGTTTCCTGGTGGAAAATCGCATCGCACTTTTCCTGGAAATAGCCTCAATGATGTTTGCCGGGCCGCCGTGTCGTGCAGGCGGCGGCGACCGTCAGGCGGCCGCCACTTTCACCTTGCCCATGGCGAGACTTGAGATCGGTGCTGGTCTGCCGAGCAGGTAACCCTGCGCTTCGTCACAGCCTTCCGCCTGCAGGATATCGAGCTGCGTCTGCGTCTCGACGCCTTCGGCGAGAACAGGAACCGAGAGGCTCTGCCCGAGTGCGAGGATGGCGCGCACGATCGCCTTTGCCTGCGGACTTGCTTCCACCTCCCACATGAAGCTCTTGTCGAGCTTGATCTTGTCGAACGGGAAGGACCGCAGCGTCTCGAGCGACGAATAGCCGGTGCCGAAGTCGTCGATCGCGATGGTGACCCCAAGCTCCTTGATCTGGCGAAGGGTCAGGAGCGCGCGCTCCTTGTCGTCGATGATCGTCGATTCCGTGATTTCGAGTTCCAGCCGCTTCGGGTCGAGCCCGGTCTCGGAAATCACGTCCTCGACCAGGCTGACGATGTCACCATTGGCAAGCTGCACCGGCGAAAGATTGACGGCGATCTTGTGGGTGCTCTGCCAGCCCGCGGCTTCGCGGCAGGCCTCGCGCAGAACCCATTCGCCGATCGGCAGGATCGCGCCGCATTCTTCCGCCAGCGGAATGAACTCGTTCGGAGGCACCATACCGCGCTCGGGATGGTGCCAGCGCAGAAGCACCTCATAACCGATGACGTCACCTGACATCACCGACTTCTGGACCTGGTAGTGCAACGCCAACTGATTCTTCTCGATCGCATCCCACAGATCGTTGGCAAGGCTGCGGCGCTGGCGTGCAGCCTCATCCATCGACACTTCGTAGAAGCAGACGCTCTGGTTCAGCGCGGCCTTGGCGCGGTACATCGCAAGGTCGGCATTGTTGATCAGCGTGTCGGCCGTCTCGGCGTCCTGCGGATAGATCGCGACACCCATGCTGCCACCGGACTTCAACTCGAAGTCGCCGAAGCGCATTTCTTCATGCAGGCTTTTCTCGATGCGGCGGAGGAAGTCGTTGAGTTCGGACAATTCCTCGAAGCGCTTGACGGCCGCGAACTCGTCGCCGCCGAAGCGGGCCACGAACTCGCCCTCCTGCAACAGCGACTTCATCCGCTGGGCAATCGTCACCAACACGAAATCGCCGGCAGCATGGCCATGCAGGTCGTTGACTTCCTTGAACTTATTGAGGTCGAGACCGATCACCGCGACCTTGCGCGAGAACCAGGCGGCCGCATCGAGTTCCTCCTCTAGATAGCTGCTGAACTGCAGCCGGTTCGGGAGGCCCGTCAGGCTGTCATGGCGAGCGAGGAACGAAATCTGCTCCTCGCTGTCCAGGCGCTCGGTGATGTCCTCGTAGGTGCTGACCCAGCCGCCATCCGCGAGGGTGCGGTGCTTGGTCAGGATCGAGCGACCGTTCGGCAGCTTTTCGACGATGTCGCCACCGCCCTTGCCGACCATGTCGACGCGGTGCCTCTGATAGAGTTCTTCCGATTTCGCCCGGGCGATGACCGGATCGGAATAGGTTCGGGCAAAAACCTCGTCGAGGATCTGGCGGAACGTCAGGCCCTTTCCGGCCAGCGTCTCCGAGAAGCCGAAGATCTCGCGGCAGCGCCGGTTGGATAGCAGCAGGCGGTCGCCGCTGTCGAAGAGGCAGATGCCCTGCGACATGTTCTCAAGCGCAATGTCGAGATTCTTGCTCACTTCGGCGATGCGGTCGGCGTCGACCTTTTCCTTGGTGATGTCCTTGACGATCTTGATGAAGCCCGCATGCGTGCCATCCTCATGCAGGAACGGGTCGATCACGACATGCGCCCAGAAGCGCGTGCCATCCCTGCGATAGCGCCAGCCTACACACTCGAACTTGCCGTTGGCATAGGCTTCGTCGAGCGCCTGTTGCGGTACGCCTGCCCGCTGATCCTCGGGAGAATAGAAGCATCCGAAACTCTTGCCGACGATTTCGTCGGCAGTATAGCCCTTGTTGGCTTCGGCTCCGGCATTCCAGCTCGCGACGCGGCCTTTTGCGTCGAGCATGTAGATGGCGTAGTCCTTGACGCTTTTCACGAAGCGGGCGAATTCGCGCTCGGAGGCGGCGGCGGAAAGCTCGGCATGGTGCGCAAAGCCTGCGGCAAGCAAGACCATGGTTAGCAGGAAGAAAGCGGTTCCGGCGATGACGAAAGCAAGAAAATGCGGCTGTATCATCCCCTCGGGCGACGGCAGCAGCAAATCGGCTTCGATCGTCACCGCACCCATCGCCGTGAAGTGCAAGGCGACGATACCGAGCGTCATGAACAGCGTCGCCAGAATTTTGGCTTTCAACGGCCGATCGATGTGTGTGATGGCCCGCAAGGCGCCGATATCGAACAGGGAGCCGGCAAAGACGGAGGCGACGACGAGCGTCCAGTCCCAGCGGATGGTACCTGGAACATCGAGCGCCGCCATGCCGAGGAAGTGCATGCAGGCGACGCCGAAACCGAGGACGATGCCGCCGGCGATCCAGGCGACAGGTCCCTGCGCATAGGTCGCAATCAGCAGTGCCATCGTCGTCAGAACGACCGCGACGGCAAGCGACAGGGCCGTCAGATCGATCTGATAGCCGAGCACGACGCCTGGGTCGTAGGCAAGCATGGCGATGAAGTGGGTCGCCCAGATGCCGAAGCCACTGGCGATGCCGGCAGCCACGGCCCATATCGCCCGCGCCTTGCCTGCGGATGCGCGTCCTCGCTGAAGCAAGGTCACGGCACCGTAGCTCGACAGGAAGCAGATGAGGGCGGCGAGCACGACCAGCTTTGGGTCATGCTCGACCACGAGGCATGTAAGAACCTTGAACATCGCCAAACGCCTAAATGAAATTTCTGGTCCGGAAATGGAACGCCCACTTCCGGTTCATCGCTTCTGTTGGCGTCGTGCCGTTTAAGGAATTGTGAAAAGTCAGGTCGCAACGTCCGTTTCGAAACAGGACGTTGCTTTCGTCCTTAACGAAGGCTGAAATGCCAACGCCTTGTAGTTAAAGATTTCGAAGCGGCCCAATGACGCTGTGACGGTCACACCGCTAAAGCGCATCGGGGTCTCTACTGCATGTTTCCTTAAATCGTCTTCGATATAAGGATAAAAACATGCAGCAATTCAAAGTGCTACAGCGACCTTTGCGCGTCTAATAAGACGCGCGGCGCTGTAGAATTCGCTTGGTGCGCTTCAAGCCCCTGTTTTCGCCTGTCGATGTCGCAAATCCGCTACGCACTTTTGCGCGACAGGCTCTAAGCCTGGGCCAGAAGCGCCTTCAGATCCGATTGCGGATCGGCAATGACGGCCCTGTCCGGATGAATACCCGTCTCCAGCAGCTTCTTGCCGGTGACATAGGCCTTGGCGTCGTTGATCGCGTCGACGGCCAGAAGCTTGCCCTCGCGGAAATACCAGACCGAAACGCTGCCCTCGCGCTGGCCGGGGCGAACGATGGTTTCGTCGTGGCCGAGGCCAAAGCCGGCGATCTGCAACTTCACATCGTACTGGTCCGACCAGAACCAGGGCTTGGGCGCATAAGGCTCGACACCGCCGGCAATGACGGCGGCAACAGCCTCGGCCTGATCCACGGCGTTCTGAACCGATTCGAGGCGGATGCGCATGTTGCCCCAGGGCTGAACGGCGCAATCGCCCATCGCGAAAATCGCCGGGTCGGAGGTGCGGCCGTGGCTGTCGACGACGATGCCGCCGGCGGTTTCAAGACCGGCGTCGTGCGCCAGGTGGTCGTTGGCGGTCACGCCGATACCGACGATGACGAGGTCGACCGGAAGCACCGACCCGTCGGAAAGCTCGACGCCGGTAACGCGGCCATTCTCGCCAACCAGCCGGTTGAGCCCTGTTCCCTCGCGAATATCGACACCGCGCGATCGATGGATTTCTCGAACGATGCCTGACGTCGCCGCGGAGGCGACGCGTTGCAGGATGCGGTCGGCCATCTCGATGACCGTCACCTCAAGCCCGAGCGTTCGTGCAACGGCCGCGGCCTCAAGGCCGATATAGCCGCCGCCGACGACGAGCGCCCGCCTGCCCGGCTTCATCTCTTCAGCCAGCAGATCGGCATCCCTGAAGTCGCGGACGGTGAAAACGCCGTCGAGATCGCCGCCGACCGAGGCTGGCAACCGACGGGGGGTGGCGCCGGTTGCAAACGCGAGCGTCTCATAGTCGAGCGACGTGCCGTCGCTCAGCATCACGCGGCTGGCATCTCGGTCGAGATCCGTCACCGTGGTCGACAGCCTGATGTCGACATCATGCTCGCCGTACCAGGCTTCCGCCCGATAAAGCAGTCGATCAAGGCTCATCTCGCGAAGCAGGTATTTCTTGGAAAGTGGCGGACGCTGATAGGGCAGGCTTGCCTCGGACGCGACGATGGTGATCGGTCTTTCGTCCTTCAACGCCCGCAGTTTGGCGACCAACGCAAAGGCGGCCTGACCGCCACCGATAACAACAAGCTTTCCGGACACGCTCTCACCCGTCATTTATTCGTTTGTACAACAAGGCGTAGCCTTTCCGCCCGAGCCTCGTCAACTCGAACGACGGCCACGCCGGCCGATCGTCAGCCCTTGGCCGGGATCTCCATGCCCTTTTGCGCTGCCGGACGCGCCAGTCCTCGGTCGACCCAGGCCATCACATTCGGGAAGCTCTTGTAGTCGAGCACATCGGCGCCGCCATAGAATTTGCGCGCACCTTCGACCCAGGGATAGGTGGCGATGTCGGCGATCGTATACTCATCGCCCATCAGCCATTACCGCCCCTGGAGCCGCCCCTCCAGCACGCCCAGCAGCCGTTTCGATTCGTCGCGGTAGCGCTCCACCGGATAGATGTTGTTGGCGACCTTGTCGGCAGCGAATTTGAAGAAGTGACCGAACTGGCCGAGCATCGGGCCGACGCCGCCCATCTGGAACATCACCCAGCAGATCGCTTCATAACGCGCGGCCGCATCCGAAGGCAGAAGTTTCCCTGTCTTTTCCGCGAGATAGAGAAGGATCGCCCCAGACTCGAACAACCCGATCGCCTTGCCGCCAGGGCCGTGCGGATCGATGATCGCCGGAATGCGGCCATTGGGGTTGAGCGACAGGAATTCCGCCGATTTCTGGTCGTTGGTGTCGAACGAGATCCGGTGCGCCTCGTAGGGCAATCCCAGTTCTTCGAGCACAATGGAGATCTTCACGCCGTTCGGCGTCGGCAAGGAATAGAGCTGGGACGATGTCCGGGTTCTTCGCAGGCCAGCGCTTGGTGATCGGAAAGGCGGAAAGGTCGGCCATGGAATGCTCCTCGAAACGAATGGCGCGAACGGCACCCGCCGCTTGCGCCGCGCAGATACCAACCTGCGCTGCGCCCGGCAGAGCGCCTGAGCGGCGGTTCTTAAGTTTCAAAGCGCGTCGCGCACCGCCGAGAGAATGCGACCGACGATCGGGTCGCCGTCATGCGCCGGCTTGCGTGCACGCACCAGGCAGGCCTCCGACCGCAGTATGACGCCGTCGGCAAGGGTCTTCAGGTGGTTGGCATGCAGGGTCGAACCGGTCGAGGTGATGTCGACGATGATGTCGGCAGAGCCGGAGGCCGGCGCACCCTCGGTCGCTCCGAGGCTTTCGACGATGTGGTAGAGCTGGATGCCGTGGCTGCCGGAAAAGTGGTTCTGCGTCAGCCGCCAGTATTTGGTGGCAATCGCCAGCCGCCGCCCGTGGCGGGCGCGGAAGTCGGCGGCGACGTCGCCGAGGTCGGCCATGGTGTCGACGTCGTACCAGATCTCCGGAACGGCGACGACGACATCGGCATGGCCGAAGCCGAGGCGGGCGCAGAACTCGACGCGAGCGTCGGCATTGGCAAGCCCCTCGCGCACAAGGTCTTCTCCGGTGACGCCGAAATCGATCGAGCCGTTGCCGAGCTCGCGCGAAATCTCCGAGGCCGACAGGAAGGCGATCTCGACATCGTCCCAGCCTTCGACACGGCCGCGATAGGAGCGGTCATTGCCGACGGCGACGATCTTCATGCCGGCGCGCTCGAAGATCGCCGAGGCGTCGTCCTTCATCCGCCCCTTGGACGGCAATGCGATGGTGATGGTCATGCGGCACCTCCGCTGGCGGCGATCGCCGCTTCGATCCGGTCGAGCCAGAGCGAGAAGCCGACGGCGGGAATATGTTCGCGCGCGCCAAGCAGGGTTAGGAGCCGGTCGAAGCGCCCGCCACCGGCAAGCACCGCCGGTGTCCCCTCGACTTCGACTTCGAAGACGAGGCCGGTATAATAGTCGAGCGGGCGGCCGAAGGCGGCACGATAGCGAATGACATCGACATCGGCGCCGATGCCGGCAAGCGCCGCCACGCGCGCGTCAAAACGCGCCAGCGCTCCATCGAGCGTCAATCCGGTCTTCTCGGCAAAGCGGAAGAGTGCGGCAGGCGCTTCGGCAAGCGGCATGTCGAGCGCCAGGAATTCACGCACGAGATCCAGCGTTTCCGGATCGAGCCGGGTATTCGCCAGTTCCATCTTTTCCTTCAGGCGGCGGGCGATGTCCTGCGGCGAGCGGCTGGCATTGGTGGAGTAGCCCGTCGCTCCATGGTTTCGCCGATATGGGCGACAAGCCGCACCTCGTCATCGAGCATGCCGGCGATCGCCAGCCGCTCGACCTCGGGGCCAAAGACGCCGGCAGCCTTTGGATCGGCAAGCTCGGCAAGCAGCTTCTGCAGGTGCTTCTGGTCGCCGAAGGCATGGATCAGCCGCTTCTGCCAGCCGCCCGGCAGGCCACAGGCACCGACGACCGCTTCGAAGACCGACTGGTCGCCGAGCGTGACCGCCAGGCGCCGGCCAGGAAGACGATTGGCAACCACCCGCATGGCATTGCCGACCGCACGCGCGTCGGAGGCGGCGATATCGGTATCACCGAGATCTTCGATGCCGGCCTGATAGAATTCGTTGCCGCCTTCGCGGCGCTGACGAAACACTTCGCCGAGATAGGCATAACGCTTGGGCGTGCCGGTTGCCGTTTCGATGTGGCGAAGGCAGACGGGGATGGTGAATTCCGGCCGCAGACAGAGGCTCTCTCCGGTCTCACTCTCGGTCATGAAGATGCGGCGGCGAAGATCCTCGCCAGCCATGGCGAGAAACGGCTCCGCCGGTTGGATCACCGGTGTGTCGACCCGAAGCGTGCCGAGACTTTCGAACTCGGCAAGCAGATCTGCGGAGAAGGCGGGAAGGTTGATCAGAGGCATCGCCGTCAGCCTGCCCTTGCCCGGTCCTCGGCCTGTGCCGCGAGCATTTCACGCACCTTTTCGACAAGGTCGCCTGCGGGCACGGAGACCTGCGCCACCCGCGCCTCGCGCCATGCCGCATTGTCCTCGATTTCGCCCGACAAGCGCTTGCCCTCGATCAGATCCTTGATCTGCACCAGACCGGCGGCGCGCTCGTCGCCGCCCTGAATGATCGCGAGCGGCGCACCGCGACGGTCGGCGTATTTCAGCTGGTCGCCGAAGTTCTTCTTGTTGCCCTGGTACATCTCGGCGCGAATGCCGGCATGGCGGAGCTGCTGCACGAAGCGCTGGTAGTGGCCCATGCTGTCGATGTCACGGTCCATAACGCAGACGACGACCGGTGCCACGACGTCCGACGTGCCGAGCTTGCCAAGGTTCTTGAGCGCGGTCATCAGGCGCGAAACACCGATCGAGAAACCGGTGGCCGGCACCGGCTGGCCCATGAAGCGCGAGACGAGACCATCGTAACGTCCGCCGCCGCCGACCGAACCGAAGACGACCTTTTCGCCCTTCTCATTGGTGACGGCAAACTGCAACTCGGCCTCGAAAACCGGGCCGGTGTAATATTCGAGACCGCGAACGACCGAAGGGTCGATCTTGATGCGATCGGCCTCGTAGCCCGCGCTCACGACCAGGCTGCGGATGGTGTTGAGTTCCTCGACGCCCTCGCCGCCCTTGGCTGTGCCGGCAACGAGCGCTGCGAGTTCGGCGGCACTTTCGGCGTAGTCCTGGATGCCAACGAAGAACAGGACCTTGTCGATCTGCTCGCCGTTCAGACCGGCGCCCTTGGTGAAGTCGCCGCTCTCGTCCTTGCGGCCTTCGCCGAGCAGCAGGCGCACGCCTTCGGGACCGAACTTGTCGAGCTTGTCGATGGCGCGCAGCACCGTCAGGCGGGCATTCGCCTTGTCGTCGCCGCCGAGGCCAATCGCCTCCATGACGCCATCAAGAACCTTGCGGTTGTTGACCCGGATCACGTAGTCGCCGCGCTTGATGCCGAGCGCTTCCATCGTGTCGGCCATCATCATGCACATTTCGGCATCCGCCTGGACGCCGGCGGCACCGACCGTATCGGCATCGAACTGCATGAACTGGCGGAAGCGACCCGGGCCCGGCTTTTCGTTGCGGAAAACGTAGCCGGCGCGATAGGTGCGGAAGGGAAGCTGGATCTCGTTGAAGTTCTCGGCGACGTGACGGGCAAGCGGCGCCGTCAGGTCGTAGCGCAGCGACATCCACTGGTCGTCGTCATCCGTCAGCGAAAACACGCCCTCGTTCGGGCGGTCGCTGTCGGGCAGGAATTTTCCAAGCGCATCGGTGTATTCGAACAGCGGCGTTTCGACCGGATCGAAACCATAACGCTCATAGACTTCGCGGATCTTGACGATCATGTCGTCGGTGGCGCGAATATCGGCGGCCGAACGGTCGACAAAGCCACGCGGAAGGCGTGCCTTGAGCTTCTGCGGTTTCTTTTGTTTCTCGGTCATGGGGAGCATTCCGGACTGTCAGCGGGTTTCGAGCTTTCCCTATCGGATAGAGGCATGGGCGGCAAGGGTTAGCACGGCGCAAAGCGGCTCCAGGCGTGCGCGAAGGCAACGATCGGACCGGCAGCGTGCCGATCACGTCTTCTCTTTGCCACGGGCCATCCTAAGTAAAGGGCATGCGTTTTGCCGCCGTCATACTCCTGTTCGTTGCAGCCCTGTTCTCAGGCGCGCCTTCGGCGATGCTGCAGGCCCAGGACCTGGCGGCCGGTGCCGCACAAACCGCCGCCCATGACTCGTCGCAAAAGCAAGCCGTTCACGCTGGCCATGCGATCTCCTGCGAAGATATCCGGGCATGCAAGGACCACTCGAAAAAACAGGCGCATCCTTCGTCCTGTTCGGCCTGCATCGCGATCGAGCCAATTGCCTTGATGTTCGATCCGGCGACCACGACATCGTCGCGTCTGGCGGCAGCGACATATCCCGCATTGCACGCGATCACGATCGGGCCGCGCTCGCCACCACCCAAGTCGTTCCTGCTTGTGTGACCGTCATCGTGGCTCACCTTCGGGTGTATCGGCTGCGCTGACGAAACGAAATTCCATATGACCGGCCGCAACAACCGGCCGACATTTCGGCGATTGCACGGCGCTGCCTCAGTCGCGCGAGATGATAATGAGATGAAGAAGGAAACCATCATGTCTTTGAAAACGATCATAGCAGCCTCAGTCCTGATCGCGTCACTTTATGCTCCCGCTATGGCCCAGGACCACGGCAGCAGCATGCATCACGGATCGGCTGAGGCGGCGGCGCCGGCCGGCGACACCTCCGCCTCCAGCAAGGCTTTCGCCGAGGTCAACGCCCGCATGCACAAGGGCATGGACATCGCCTTTACCGGCAACGCCGATGTCGACTTCGTGCGGGGCATGATCGCCCATCATCAGGGCGCGATCGGCATGGCCAGGGTCGAACTCGAATACGGCAAGGACGAACAACTGCGCAAACTGGCGGAAGACATCATCAAGGCCCAGGAGGGCGAGATCCAGATGATGAAGGATTGGCTTGCCAAGAACGGTGGCTGAAGCCGTTCCTGGAAAGATGCAAATTCAGGGTTGCGGGCGCGTCAGCGCCCGCCGCATGTCCTCGACCGTCGCGCGGCAATGGCAGCCTTCGATGTGGTCGTTGACAAGCCCCATGGCCTGCATGAAGGCATAGATCGTCGTCGGGCCGACGAAGGTCCAGCCGCGCTTTTTCAGATCCTTGGAGATCAGCGTCGAGGTCGGAGTCGTCGGATTGGCGGCGATCGCTTCATAGCTGACAAATGCCGGCCGCTCGTCCGGGCCGGGTTCGTGCGACCAGAAATAGGCAGCAAGCGAACCAAACTCGGCTTTAAGCTCCTGGGCGCGCTTGGCGTTGTTGATGGTCGAGACGATTTTGCCGCGATGGCGCACGATGCCGGTATTGCCAAGGCAGCGCTCGATGTCAGCATCGCCGAAGGCGGCAACCGCATCGACGTCGAAGCCGGCGAAGGCGGCGCGAAAGGCCTCGCGCTTGCGCAGGATCGTCAGCCAGGAGAGGCCGGATTGAAACCCCTCCAGACAGATCTTCTCGAAGAGGCGCCGGTCATCGGTAACCGGCCGCCCCCATTCCTCGTCGTGATACCGTCTGTAGTCATCGAGATTGCTCTGCCAGGCGCAACGCCCAAGGCCGTCTTCGCCAATCATTATGCCCTTGGTCGTCATTACCAGCCCCGTTTCATCGTGCTCTTCCGCATTTACCATTCACAAACCAGATTCCTAAAGCGACGGATAACCCTACCCAAAGCTTTATCGGCGCTTCCTCCCTTTCGCGGGCTGCCGTTTACCATTCCGTGGCGCCGCGATGACACGATCGCCCCATTGCCAAGGCGCATGCCGTCCGTCCTGGAGACCCGTTCTCCGGCTGGCCGCGCCCCATTTTGATACGTTTCGGCGAAAGGTAGCGAGTCCGTCCGATGTTGAAAAAATCCCTTGTTGTAGCCGCATCCATCCTCACCCTCGTCGCCGGCCAGGCGCAGGCCCAGGACCGGTACAAGAACCGGCCGCCGGTGATCGTCAGCCCAGACCTGACCGCCCCGTGGGTGATGCAGCTCGGCGGCCAGCCGCAACAGGCGCGCCGGGTCATCTACCGCCAGCAGATACCGACCACCACCCGAAAACAGTATTATCAGGGCCTGACCGTGAAGCCGCAGGCAAAACGCCGCGTCGGCGCCCCGCTGGTACAACCGGTCAACGCCACCCGCGCCCAGCGTCCCGTCAAGTCTAAGTTCGACCCGCAGTATCTGCCGCAGACAGTTGCCTACGACGGCAAGGAAAAGGCAGGCACGATCGTCATCGATACCAACAATCGTTTCCTCTACCTTGTCGCCGGTAATGGTCAGGCACGGCGCTACGGTGTCGGCGTCGGCAAGCCGGGGTTCGAATGGGCCGGCGCTCATAAGGTCACCCGCAAGGCGGAATGGCCGAGCTGGACGCCGCCGACGGAAATGATCTCGCGCGAAGCCGCCAAGGGGCACTACCTGCCGGCCCGCATGGACGGCGGCCCGGAAAATCCGCTTGGCGCACGCGCCATGTATCTCGGCTCGACGCTTTACCGCATCCACGGCACCAATGCGCCCTGGACGATCGGTTACGCGGTCTCCTCAGGCTGCATCCGCATGCGCAACGAGGACGTCGTCGATCTCTATGAACGGGTGAATGTCGGCACCAAGGTTATCGTCATATAATTGGCGCCGGACATAGAATATTTCCCTCTCCCCATACGTTTTGCTGTTGCCTGGTCGTGATCTTCAGGCAACAGACGGGCTTAAAGATACAAAATCCGTGACCATGTTCGGTCTATCGGATGTATCCCGGGCTTGAACTTCGGGCCAATTTGCATAGCCTTGATGTAACGAGGGCTTAGAGGGAATCGTATATGAAACGTCATGCCAGCAAATTGGTCGCGATCGCCATCGCGACCAGCGCTATTCTTGCCGCCGCCA
This sequence comes from Ensifer sp. 1H6, assembly GCF_001976035.1. Taxonomy (NCBI): domain Bacteria; kingdom Pseudomonadati; phylum Pseudomonadota; class Alphaproteobacteria; order Hyphomicrobiales; family Rhizobiaceae; genus Ensifer; species Ensifer sp. 1H6. Next base: position 112,026 of record NZ_MOAI01000008.1, read on the forward strand.
ATGCCCAGGCTTTCACGCCCGCGCCGACATCCGGAACCACTCCCAAGAGCAGTGATATCGTCCTTGTCGCGACGCAGAAAAAGCCGCCGAAGCAATTCTGGCGCACCAAGGTTCGCTTCAGCACCGACGAAGCCCCCGGCACGATCATTGTCGATACCAACAACAAGTTTCTCTACTACATCGACGGTCCGAACCGCGCGACCCGATACGGTATCGGCGTCGGTCGTGAAGGCTTCGGCTGGTCAGGCGTGGTGAAGGTGGGCCGCAAGGCTGAATGGCCGACCTGGACGCCGCCGGAAGAAATGCGCCGCCGCGAAGCCGCCAAGGGCCGCATCCTGCCGATCACGCAGGAAGGCGGCATCGACAACCCGCTCGGCGCGCGTGCCATGTATCTCTATAAGGGCGGCCGCGACACGATCTTCCGCATCCACGGCACCAACCAGCCGTGGACGATCGGCCAGAATATGTCTTCGGGCTGCATCCGCATGATGAATAACGACATCGAGCACCTCTACGACCGGGCCGACGTCGGCACCAAGGTGATCGTCATCGGACCCGGCAGCAAGACCGGCGATACCTACTTCAACGATCGCGGCGTCGATATCTTCCGCCAGATCTTTGGCGGCTGATACGCTCGCCAGAAATAGCCCAGAAAAACCAATGCCGGCGCCATCGCGCCGGCATTTTTCGTTTCACAATCCAGCCGGTTTCGCGCCGCCATAGGCCCAGTCGAGCAGTTCGACCGTGTGGACGATCGGGATCGCCGTGCCGGTCGCGATCTGGGTGATGCAGCCGATATTGCCGGTGGCGATCACGTCGGGCTTCGTCGCCGCGAGGTTCTTGACCTTGCGGTCCTTGAGCTTCTGCGAGATCTCCGGCTGCAGGATGTTGTAGGTGCCGGCCGAGCCGCAACAGAGATGGCCTTCTGCGGGATCGCGCACGACGAACCCCGCCTGTTTTAACAGTTGCTTCGGCGCCATGGTGATCTTCTGGCCGTGCTGCATGGAGCAGGCGGAATGATAGGTCACGGTCATGCCGCGCGGATCCTGCACTGGAAGATCCAGAGTCGACAGGTATTCGGTGATGTCCTTCGCCATGGCCGAGACCCTTGCTGCCTTTTCCGCATAGGCGGGGTCGAGGCGCAGCATGTGGCCATAATCCTTGATCGTCGTGCCGCAGCCGGATGCGGTGATGATGATCGCATCGAGACTACCTTCGTCTGCCACGCTCAGCCAGGCATCGACATTGCGCCGGGCCGCGTCGAGCGCCTGGCCCTCCCGCCCCATGTGATGCACCAGCGCGCCGCAACAGCCCTCGCCTGCCGAGACGACCACCTCTATGCCGAGACGGGTAAGGAGGCGGATGGTTGCCTCGTTGATCTCCGGCTTCAGTACCGGTTGCGCGCAACCGTTCAGCAGCGCAACGCGGCCGACGCGCTTGCCGCTGGCGGCATGGGTGCCCGTGATCGCGGTCGCCGAGGGCTCCGGCACCGCCTTCGGCGCCAGATCGAGCATCACTCCGAAGGTCTTGAGCGCCGCCACCTTTTTCAGAACCCTGGCAAAGGGCCTTCCGAAAGCGGCCGCCTTCAAGGCAAGGCGAAAACGCGAGGGATAGGGCAGGACTTGCGCCAGCACGGCGCGGGCCAGCCTATCCTTCAATGGCCGCTTGTAGGTCTTCTCTATATGAACACGGGCATGATCAACGAGATGCATGTAGTCGACGCCTGACGGACACGTGGTGGTGCAGGCGAGACAGGACAGACAGCGGTCGATATGCGTCACGGTTTCGGTGTCGCCGGCCGACTGTTCTCCAGCATATCCTTGATGAGATAGATGCGGCCACGCGGGCTATCGAGCTCGTCGCCAAGCGTCACATAGGTGGGACAGGTGGCGGTGCAAAAACCGCAATGCACGCATTTGCGCAGGATGGCCTCGGATTCGGCCACATGCGGATCGGCAAGCTGCGCGGGCGTAAAGTTCGTTTGCAAGCGGCTACTCCAGTATCGGGGCTCTGCCCCTCACGCGCGTTGCGATCTCTGATCGCTTACCGCATTTCAAGCTCTTGTTTTCCCATGTCGCTGTCGCAAAACCGCTACACACTTTTGCGCCACACGGTTTAGATCATCCAGCTTTCCGGATTGCTGATCGGCTCCTCGCGAGCGGCGCGTTGCAGGCCGACGACACAGCGCACGACGATCCAGACCGCGGTGGCGATAAACCCTAAAAACCCGATCAGCAACACCATCAGCAGCGCCGAGATGAGACCGAACAACAGCGCAATCCAGAAGGTGCGGATCGCCCAAGTATAGTGTGTCTGGACCCAGGGCGCACCCTTGCCGCGGTTGAGATAAGCAAGCACGACGCCGATGACAGACGTGATCCCCACGGCGAAAGCGACGAGATAGAGCACATAAATGACCTGGACGTTGACCTTCCCGGGCTCCAGCCAGCGATCGGTCTCTCTGGGAGGCGGAGCCTGCGGACCATTGTCACTCATCGATACCTCCCTCTCTCGTCATTTCCCCGTGCCTCAGGAGACGGCCTGCATCCGGCCCGGATTGAAGATCCGCTGTGGATCGAACTTTTCCCGGACGCGCTCGCTCAACAGCGCCACCGGCGCGGGTTGCGGCTCGAACGATGGAATGGTCGCGCGAAAGCCGTCAGCTGCGCGAACGAGGCTCGCATGGCCGCCGCCAAGCGCCTTGATATAGCGGCGCACCAGCGCCGCCTCCGGATCGGCCTCCATGCGCAGCCACACAAGTCCGCCCTGCCAGTCATAAAAGGCATCGACACCCGTTTGCAGGCGCAACGCGGCAACCAGTTGGTGGCCGGCCGAAGGCGCAACCGAGACACGCCAGAGCGGGCGATCCGTGCCATCTGCATAGGGCTTCACATCGCGGATCTCCAACCAGAGCGCCGCCGTCTGCTCCGCATCGAGCCGCGATACCGGACCGAACTTTTCGAGCGCCTTCGACAGTTTTTCCGCGCGGATCGAGACCGAGGCCTGCAAGCCTTCCAGCCGAAGAACGGTTGCTGCGCCATCGGGCAGGCCGCCGGCGATGAACCGGCCGCGGACGCTCTCGGCCAGATGCGCCGCACCTGATACCTCGACCGTTTGCGCCATGGCTTCTGCCATCACGGCCGCCGCCTCGGCATCGTTCAAGCCCGAGACCACGACGGTTTCGCAGGCTGGCGGCTTCGGCAGCACGCGGAATGTCACCTCGGTCAGAATTCCAAGCGTTCCGTGCGAGCCCGCCAAAAGTTTTACCAGATCGAGGCCGGTGACGTTCTTCATCACCCGGCCGCCAGCCTTGATCGCGTCGCCCCTGCCATTGACGAAACGGACGCCGAGCAGGCTGTCGCGAGCGGCACCGGCGATGAGGCGCCTCGGCCCCGAGACATTGGCCGCGAAAACCCCGCCGATCGTCGGTTCGCCGGTCGTTGCAAAGATCGGGCGGTGGTCCATCGGTTCGAATGACAGCATCTGCCGGTTTTCGGCAAGGGCCGCCTCGACCTCGGCAAGCGGCGTCCCGGCGAGCGCGCTGACGGTCATTTCCGCCGGGTTGTAGCTGACAATACCTGAGAGACGGCGGGTGGACAGCACCCGGTCGGCGCGCACGGGGTTGCCGAGGCCGGAGCGCGTGCCGCCGCCGATGACGGTAAGCGACGCCCTTTCCGCGGCCATCGCCCGAACCACGGTTGCGATCCCCTCTTCGCTCGCAGGCTCGAAATGCACGATCATGCGGCGGGGCGTCCTTCGAGCGGAAAGACCTTGGACGGGTTCAGGATCCATTGTGGATCGAAGGCGCGCGCGCCGCCATCTGCTGGTCCAGATCGGTCTGGGTGAACTGATGCAGCATGAGATCGCGTTTCTCGATACCGACGCCATGTTCGCCGGTCAGGCATCCGCCGGCATCGACGCAAAGCTTCAGGATGTCGTTGCCGGCGCTTTCGGCGCGTGCCGCATCATCGGGGTCGTTGATGTTGTAGAGGATCAGCGGATGCATGTTGCCGTCGCCGGCGTGAAAGACATTGGCGACGCGCAGACCGTAGGAAGCGACGATCTCGCCGGTGCGGCGCAGAACGTGGGAAAGCTGGCTGAGCGGCACGGTGCCGTCCATGCAGATATAGTCGGCGATGCGTCCGGTTGCGCCGAACGCCGATTTGCGGCCCTTCCAGATCAGCGCCGCCTCGAGCGCCGATTGGCTTTCCTTGATTGTGGTAACGCCGTGGCGCCGGGCAACGTCGATGATGCTTGCGAGCATCGCGTCCATCTCGGCCTCCGAGCCCTCCACCTCGACGATCAGTAGCGCCTCCACATCCAGCGGATAGCCGGCATGGGCAAAGGCTTCGCAGATCTCGATTGCCGGCTTGTCCATGAATTCCATGGCGACGGGGATGATGCCGGAACCGATGACGTCGGCGACGCAGGCGCCGGCGGCTTCAGAGGAGGCAAAGCCGAACAGCACCGGGCGGGCGCCCTCGGGCTTGGCGATCAGCCGCACGGTTGCCTCGGTAACGATGCCGAGCTGCCCCTCCGAGCCGCAGACAAGGCCGAGCAGATCGTAGCCGGCCGCATCGAACGCCTTGCCGCCGAGATCAATGATCGTGCCGTCGAACAGCACCATCTTCACGCCCAGCAGATTGTTGGTGGTGACGCCGTATTTCAGGCAATGGGCGCCGCCGGAATTCATGCCGATATTGCCGCCGATGGTGCAGGCAAGCTGCGAACTCGGATCCGGCGCGTAGAAGAAGCCATCGGCGGAAACGGCTTCGGAAATATTGAGATTGGTCACACCGGCCTGGACCGTCGCGGTGCGGTTGAAGAAGTCGATATCGAGGATGCGCGACATCTTCGAGAGGCCGATTACCACAGCGTCTTCCTGGGGGATGGCGCCGCCGGACAAAGAGGTGCCGGCGCCACGCGGCACGACGGGAATGCCGTAGCGGCTGCAATATTTAAGCACCGCTGCCACCTGTTCGGTCGTCTCGGGCAGGGCGACGGCAAGCGGCATGCGGCGATAGGCGATGAAGGCATCGGTCTCGAACGGCTTTAAGCCGCGCTCGTCGCTGATGAGGCAGCCTGATGGCAGCAGGTCTGCCAGGTCAGCAGCGATCTCGCGGCGCCGGGCGATGACGGCCGGCCTTGGCTGCAGAAAGCCGATCGTTTCCGCCATCAAATCCTCCGCCCATATGTCAATTGGTTCATTTTCTTTACCACTAGGATAGCCCCCTCGCAAATGCTATCGAGCTTTTCCATTTCGGAAACAATGGCAACGATTGATGACGAATTTAGGCGATCTTGAGATTTTTGCACGCGTCGTTTCCTCCGGCAGTATGTCGGCAGCAGGGCGGGCGCTGGATTTTCCCCCGCGGTCATCTCCAAACGGATCAAGCGGCTGGAAGACCGGCTGGGCACGCGCCTGTTGCAGCGCACCACCCGGCAGATCTCGCTAACCGAGGCGGGCCAGGGCTTCTACGACCGCGTGCTCGGCATCCTCACGGGCATCGAAGAGGCGGAAGCCTATGCCTCAGGACGCTCGTCGCAGGCGCAGGGCGTGCTTCGCATTTCGGCGCCGACCTCCTTTGGCCGCATGCATATCGCGCCGCATCTGACCGGCTTCATGAAGGACCATCTGGATCTCAAGCTGCACATCGTGCTCACCGACGACTTTACCGATATCGTCGCCGAGGGCTTCGACATGGCCGTGCGCATCGGTGAGCTGACCGATTCGAGCCTGGTAGCGCGCAAGCTCGCGCCGGTCCGCAGGCTGCTCTGCGCCTCGCCGGACTACATTGCCAGCAACGGCGCCCCGAACGAGATTGGCGACCTCGCCCGGCATTTCTGCCTGCCCGCCCACAACAACGACAACTGGAAGCTCGAAGGGCCGGAGGGATCGCTCGTCTGGCACCCCGAAGGGCCGCTGGTGACCAATTCCTCTGAAATCGTCCGGGCGGCGGTGATCGCCGGCGCCGGCATCGCGCTCCGCTCCACCTGGGATATCGGCCCGGAGCTGCGCAGCGGCCAGCTGGTGCAGGTGCTGCCGCAATGGGAGGGCTCGAAGAACCTGACGCTATCGGCCGTCTACCCGAGCCGCCAGTTCCTGCCGGCCAAGGTGCGCCTGTTCATCGATTATCTCGCCGGCCTCTACGGGCCTGTCCCCTATTGGGAACGATAGGCGCTATTTGTGCTCGCCGTCGCCGTGATGGTGGCGGATGCGGCGAACGATGAGCCAGACGCCGGCGACCGCGAAGGGCACGGCAAGTCCGGTCAACAGACCGGGATCGATCGGCAGCTCATGGCTGACCGCCTTGGCGAGATAGCCGAACAGACCGACGACGTAATAGGAGATCGCGGCAACCGACAGACCCTCGACAGTCTGCTGCAGCCGCAGCTGCAACTTCGCGCGCCGATCCATCGAGTTCAAAAGGGCGCTGTTCTGCCGCTCCAGTTCGACATCGACCCAACTGCGCAGGAGCGCGGTGGCGCGGGCGAGCTTGCGCGACAGGTTCGCCTGCCGCTCCTCCACCGACTGGCAGGTGCGCATTGCCGGCGCCAGCCGACGCTCGAGAAAGGTGCCGATCGTCTCGTAGCCGGGGACCGCCGTCTCGGCCAGGGTGCGGATGCGCTCCTGGACGATGCCGTAATAGGCGCGGCTGGCGCCGAAGCGATAGAGGCTGAGTGCAGCACCCGCCTCCAGATCGGCCGCAAGCCGGGTGATCTCCGCCAGCATGTCGTCCGCCTCTTCGCGGACGTTCTCCTTCATGCGCTGAGTGATCGCCGTCAGGCCGTCTTCGGTGCGGCGGATCTCCGGCGACAGTGATTGCGCCAACGGCAGGCCGACCATCGCCAGCGTCCGATAGGTTTCGATATCGAGCAGACGCTGGATCAACGCGCCGGTGCCGGCCTCGGTCATGCCGCGGTCGATCACCAGGATCTGCGTCAGACCGTCACCGTTCTGGCGAAAGTCAGTGACGAGGATCGCCTGGCCGTTCTTCGTCTCGCTGTAACAGAGGCTGGTCGGGTCGAAAGCCTTGATCGCCTCGCGGGTCTCCGGTGAGTCCGCGCGGATCTCGAGGCGGATGCCCGAAATGAGCGAGCCGGGCGGCGAAAAGCCGTCGCCGAATGGGTGGATCGCCACCTCGCCACCGAAATGCTCCGGCGCCGGCCGTCCCAAAAATAGGTCGAAAATTCCGTATGCCGTTCCCAGCGCAGCGTGCCCTGCCCCCAGGCCATGGCATGATGGTTGGCATCGCGTCCAGGCGGCGCAATGCCACGCGAACGCGACAATTCCGACAGAACGGCGTGGTCGACGATCGAGCCGCCCTCGGTCATGAAGGCGAGCTGAAAGATCACGCGCGGCGTCGCCACCAGGGCGTAAGGCCGCGAATGGACCTCGCCCAGCGCCTGCGCTCGCATCGGCGCGACCGGAAATGCAAAACTTCCCTTTGCCATGAAGCGCTTTATCCCCCTCACGCGTTCATCATGACTCTCTTATCAACCGAATGAGCAAAAGCAAAAGGACGCATTGCCGCAGTTTGACTTTTGTCAGGGCGGCCAAAGTGGACAAGGAAATTGACCAGTTGGCTGCCGATGCCTAGATTGCGGCGCATGGGAGACCCAAGCGTGACCGAAGACCAGATCGACCTCTATGCCCGCATCAGCCACAGCCGCACGGCGGACGAGGTTGTCAAACAGATCGAGCTTCTCATCCTCGAAGGCATCCTGCGCGACGGCGACAGGCTGCCGGGCGAACGGGAACTGTCGAAGCGTTTCGACGTGTCGCGGCCGATCCTGCGCGAAGCGTTGAAGGAACTGGAGGCGCGCGGCCTCGTCGAGAGCCGCCACGGCGGCGGTACCTTCGTTGCCGATGTCGTCGGCGAAGTCTTCTCCAAGCCGCTGATCGAGCTGATCGGCCGCCACCACAAGGCGACGCAGGATTATCTCGAATATCGCCGCGAACTCGAAGGCTTGACCGCGGAACTGGCGGCAACGCGCGCAACGGATTTCGACCGCGATATCCTCACGCGCATTATCGAGCGAATGCGAACCGCCCACCGCAGTGGTGACTTCAACGACGAACTAGCCTCCGACGTCGAGTTGCATCAGGCGATCGGCGAAAGCGCCCACAACATCATCCTCATGCACACGCTGCGCGCCTGTTACCGGCTGCTGACGCAGGGGATCTTTTTTTCACCGCAATTCGGTCTTCGACGCGCCAGGGGCGCGTGACCGGCTGCTCGCGCAACACGAGGCAATCTACGACGCGATCATGGCCGGAGACCCGAAAGCGGCCAAGGCCGCTGCCCAAAGCCATATCGATTTTGTTGCCGCCTCCACCCGCGAGGCCGAGCGCACCGGCGAGTGGGCGCGCATCGCGCGGCTGCGCCTCCAGCAGCGCGATCAGGCGAGCTGAAGCCGGGACCAACGCCCGGTTGCCGCCCCGCTGGCAAAACAGGCGCGAAAGCACCATATTCTGTCGCATCGGGACCACAGTTTGCAGCGAAGCTGACCGCATATCCGGCAGCCGACACGGTGCGACGTTTACACGCAACGCGACGCTGGCATACTGGCTGGAACGTCCAACGAACACTGATTCGCTAAGAGGAGAGCAAACGACCTTGAACTTCCTGAACCGGCTCGCATCCGATGTGCAGCTGATGCTGCGTCGACCGGCGCGCATGCAATATGCAGCGCTCTGTTTCCGTGTTCGCAAGAAGTCCAAGGCGCTCGAGATTCTGCTGATCACCAGCCGTGATACCGGCCGCTGGGTCATTCCCAAGGGATGGCCTATGCAAGGCAAGCGTGCCCACGAGGTGGCCGAGCGCGAGGCCTATGAAGAGGCAGGCGTCAAGGGCCGAGTGCAGAAGGCCCCGGCCGGCTTCTATCTCTACAAGAAGCGCATGGATCACGGCCTGAAGATCTCGGTCAAGGTCCAGGTGCATGCCCTCGAGGTAGACGATCTCTGCAAGCACTTCCCCGAGGAAGGTGTGCGCAAGCTGGAATGGGTCAGCTGCGAGGAGGCAGCCAGCCGTGTCGCAGAGCCGACACTGAAGGAGCTTATCCTCGCCTTCGGCCGCCGCGTGGCGGCACCGCCCTCGCCGGTCCCCAAGGCCGTCACCGGCTAGCCACCGCGGGCGATATCTTCGGCCATCTTTTGCACAGCTTTGCAGACATCATCAATTCCGCTTGAAAGCATTTCGCGGTGGCAGTAGTGGCCATGGTGAAAAGGGAGACCGCCATTGCCAAAGTCGCGCACGCGCCTTGAAAAGCAGACGCTCGACAAGGATCTGGACAAGTTCAGCCTTGCCGAGGAGGCATCGCAGCAGGTGATGCGTGGTCTGGCAGCCCCGGGCCTCGCTCTCCTGTTCCTGCTGCTCAGCATGGCATTTGCCGCAAGCTTCGTGACGAACTCGGCGACCGCGCCGATCATCATCGCCGCAGCCGCGATCGCCGGCTACATGGCGATGAACATCGGCGCCAACGACGTCACCAACAACGTCGGCGCGGCCGTTGGCGCCAAGGCGATGTCGATGGTAACGGCGCTGACAATCGCCGCCGTCTTCGAAATCGCTGGCGCGATGCTCGCCGGCCGTCAGGTGACACTGACGGTCGAGGCGGGCATCATTTACGGAGAAGACATTCTCGGGGCCCAGACGATCGTCTGGGTGATGATGGCGGCGCTCGCCTCGTCGGCCGTCTGGATCAATATCGCCACCTATTCCGGCGCGCCGGTTTCAACGACCCATTCGATCATTGGCGGCATCGTCGGAGCGGGCATTGCGGCTGCAGGCGTCTCCAGCGTGCAATGGTGGGAACTTGCCGGCATCACCGCCAGTTGGTCGATTTCACCTGTTCTCGGCGGCGTCATCGCCGCTGCCTTCCTTGCGCTTCTCAAGGAATTCATCATCTACCGCGAGGACAAGATCGCATCGGCCAGGCGCTGGATGCCCGTGCTTCTCGGGGTGACGGCAGGTTGTTTTACCGCCTATCTCGCGGTGATCGCCCTGGTGCAGGTTGCCTCGATCTCGCTGGTGACGGGCCTCGGCCTCGGCCTGATCGTCGGCATCGTCGTCTATTTCCTGAGCAAACCGTGGATTCGCCGTCAGTCGGAGGGTCTCGACAACCGCAATCAGTCGCTACGCAAGCTGTTTCGTGCGCCGCTGATCCTGGCGGCTGCGCTGCTTTCCTTCGCACACGGCGCCAATGACGTTTCCAACGCCATCGGTCCGCTGTCGGCGATCGTGTCCGCGCTCGACGGTGTCATCACCACGGAGAGATCGCCAACACCGCTTTGGGAACTTGCGATCGGCGCCATCGGCATATCGCTCGGCCTGCTGCTCTATGGCCCACGGCTGATCCGCGTCGTCGGCCAGGAAATCACCCGCCTCAATCCGATGCGCGCCTTCTGCGTTGCGCTGGCAACCGCGGTAACCGTGCTGCTCGCCTCCGCCCTCGGCCTGCCGATCAGCTCGACCCACACGGCGGTCGGCGCCGTCTTCGGCGTCGGCTTCTTCCGCGAATGGTATACTCGGCACTCGCAGCGTCGCCTGGAATATGTGCGCCAGAAGACCGGGCAGGCAGACTTCATGGGATCGACCGAGACCAACTTTGCCGAGGTCCGCCGCCGCCGACTGGTGCGCCGCTCGCATTTTCTGACGATCGTTGCCGCCTGGGTCATCACCGTTCCGGCCTCGGCCCTGCTTTCGGCCGTCGTCTACTTCATCCTTTCCAGCCTGTTCATCTAGAGGTAATCGACATGCGCGCCAATTTTCGCATGCAGCGACTGTTCGTGGAACATGCACTCCATGCCGGTGCAACCCAGGAGACGACCAAGGAACAGTTCAACTATTTGATCAACGTGCTCCGCTACGAGGAAGGCGGGTCCGTCCTCGTGTTCAACGGCCGCGACGGCGAATGGCGAGCCGAGCTTTCGCTCCCGACCAAGAAGCGCCTGATCCTGACTGCCGTCGAGCAGACACGTCCGCAGCCGGCACCTTGCGATCTCGTCTATCTCTTTGCACCGCTAAAGGTCGGCCGCCTCGACTACCTCGTGCAGAAGGCCGTCGAGATGGGCGCCGGGGTGCTCCAGCCGGTGATGACGCAACATGTTCAGGGCAAGATCGGCAACCTCGACCGGGTGCGCGCCAATGTCGTCGAGGCCGCGGAACAATGTGGCGTGCTCGGCATACCCAGTGTCGAAGAGCCCCGCCGGCTTGAGGACCTGCTGCAAAGTTGGCCCGCGGATCGGCGCATCATCTTCTGCGACGAAGGCAGCAACAGCCAGAATCCGCTACCGATCCTGAACGGCATTAAGGAAAAGAAGCTGGCACTGCTGATCGGGCCCGAAGGCGGTTTTTCCGACAGCGAGCGAAGCCTGCTGCGCAGCCTCGATTTCGTCACCGCCATTCCTCTTGGCCCCCGCATTCTCAGGGCCGATACCGCAGCGGTTGCGGCCATGGCGGTCATACAGGCAACGGTCGGTGATTGGCACTAACCGGTCGTTCGCACGCAAGCGCGGCGCATACTTTTTTTGAACAGATCTTGAAAGAAATTGACTTGCACCGCACCTGAATACGGTTCAAGCAGCCCCATCCACTTCCGCTGACCGGCGGAACCGCTCAAGCAAAAGAAGACGCTCATGGCCCGAGATACCACCGACCAGACGCCGGTAACCTCTGTCGCTGACCTGACCGCTTATCTGGCGGAGGGCTCGAAACCGGAGGAGCGGTTCCGGATCGGAACGGAGCACGAAAAGTTTGCCTTCTTTAAGGCGGACAACAGCCCCGTGCCCTATTACGGCGACGCCAGCATCCAGGCGCTGCTCAACGGTATGGCTGCAAAGAGCGGCTGGGATCCGATCGTTGACGAGGGCAATATCATCGGTCTTGCCGAGCATTCCGGCAACGGGGCGATCTCGCTGGAGCCGGGCGGTCAGTTCGAGCTCTCCGGTGCGCCACTCGAAAACCTCCACCAGACTTGCAAGGAATCGAACCAGCACCTCGCCGTCCTGCGCGAAGTGGCCGAGCCACTCGGCATTCGCTTCCTCGGCATCGGTGGCAGCCCGAAATGGACGTTTGACGAAACGCCGCGCATGCCGAAATCGCGCTATGGCATCATGAGCCGCTACATGCCCAAGGTCGGCACCAAGGGTCTCGACATGATGTATCGCACCTGCACGATCCAAGTGAACCTCGACTTCTCCTCGGAAGAGGACATGCGCCGCAAGATGCAGGTGTCCTTGAAGCTGCAGCCGCTGGCGACCGCTCTGTTTGCAAGCTCCCCCTTCACCGATGGCAAGCCGAACGGGCTCCTGTCCTGGCGCGGCGATATCTGGCGCGACACAGACAACCAGCGCTCCGGCCTTCTGCCTTCCGCTTTCAAGCCGGACTTCGGCTTTGCGGACTATGTCGAATGGGCGCTCGACGTGCCTATGTATTTTGTCGTTCGCGACGACCACTATCACGACTGTACCCATGTCACCTTCCGTCAGTTCATGGGCGGAGCGCTCAAGGGCGAGATCGCCGACTGGCAGCCGAACATGGGCGACTGGACCAATCATCTCTCGACCCTCTTCCCCGACGTGCGCCTCAAGCGCTTCCTGGAGATGCGGGGCGCCGACGGCGGCCCCTGGCGTCGGATCTGCGCTCTGCCTGCCTTCTGGGTCGGCCTGCTTTACGACGGCGAGGCGCTCTCTGCCGCCGAAGCACTCACGCGCGACTGGACCTTCGAGGAGGTCGGCTCACTGCGTGACACAGTGCCCGCCCAGGCGCTCAACACAAAATTCCGCGCCGGCAGCCTCTACGACATCGCCCGCGAAGTCGTTTCGATCTCGCGCGGCGGCCTGAAGCGACGCAACCGGCTGAACGGCGACGGCATCGACGAAAGCCAGTTCCTCGCACCGCTCGACGAAGTGCTTGCCAAGAAGGCAACGCTCGCCGAGGATCTGCTGTCGCTCTACAACGGCCGCTGGAATGGCTCCGTCGATCCGGTCTTTGCCGAGTACCAGTACTGAGCCGGTAAGCCTGCCATTACAGCGCCGCGCGTCAGGCATGACGCGCCCAAGGACGCTGTAACCGCTTAAACTTGCTGCATAATTTCGTCCTTAAATCGAGCCGGATTTAAGGAATTATGCAGTAAAAAGCGGTTTCCAGCCTCCAATTTCCCGGTATAGTGCAACGATATGCGTCGCTTGCAGCGCCGCGCATCAGACATGACGCGCAAAGGACGCTGCCACGCTTTACACTTGCTGCATCATTTTCCCCTTAAATCGTTCCGATCTAAGGAATCAGGCAGCAGCCGAAGGGAACCGGGGATGGCACCGCTTTTTGACATGTTCACGCAGGCGCAGAACGGACAGGCCACGGAGCTGATGGCTCGACAATTCGGGCTTGCGCAGGAGCAGATGGCGAAAGCTACCGCAGCGCTGCTCCCGGCCTTTTCCGCCGCCTTCAAGCGCAACACCACAAACCCCTACGATTTCGGCGCGCTGCTGACGGCGATGTCCAGCGGCAGCTATGCCAAATACTTCGAGGACGTGAGCCAGGCATTCACGCCGCAAGGCATGGCCGACGGCAACGGCATCCTCGGCCAGCTCTTCGGCTCCAAGGAAATGTCGCGCGCGATCGCGGCCCAGGCAGCCCAGGTCACCGGCATCAGCCAGGAGATCTACAAGCAGATGCTGCCGGCCATGGCCGATACGTTGATGGGCGGGCTGTTCAAGCAGGCGACGGGCCAGTTTGCAGGCGCGAACGTCGCCTTTGCCAACAATCCGATGGCAACGATGATGCAGCAGTGGATGCAGGCGGCCGGCCTTGCCAGGAAGCCGGAGCCGCAGGCCAACCCCTTCGACAATCCGTTTACGCAGGCGATGCAGGACTTCTTCGGTGCCGGCAAGAAAGAAGAGAAGGCCAAGGCGCCCGACCTCTTCGCCGATAATCCCTTCATGAAGGCGTTCCAGGACATGATGCAGACCGGCGCCGGCACGACAGCCAAGCCGGCTGCTGACAATCCTGCCGTCGCCCAGTTTTCGCAGATGATGAACAGCATGTTCGACAGCGGGCTGGAAATGCAGAAGGAATATCAGAAGAACATCGAGGCGCTGTTCGACAGCTACAAGACCGGCACCGGCGACAAGGCCTGAGCTGGATTAGAGCATTTCCAGAAAAAGTGCGAAGTGGTTTTCCGCCTGGAAATGCGTAAAAACAAAGAGATAGAGCGTTTCTGCGACTCCGTCTAAACCGGAAACGCTCGACGACGCTACCCTCACCAATCCGGCACCTGCTGGAAAAGAAAAAGGCCCGGTACATGTCTTGGTTCATGTACCGGGCCAAGCGGCAGGGTCTATTGGCTCTACCCTGCGGGGAACGTTTGGGCGCGCGATAGAGGCAGCAGCACCGAAACTTCGAAATTCGTAGCATGACCCGCGTTGGCGGCAGCTTGCGCGGATCATGCTCGACTGGCGCATCTCAAGCGGCGGGATGCGCCATAGGGAAATCAATCGTGACGGATCCCCTTGTAGAAGAGGCTCACGCGGTTTCGCGACGCACGCGTCAGATAGCTGGCGGGATTGTCGAAGAAGGGCGAGGTGATCGCCTCGTGCACATCTTCGCGCCGTAGCCCCATATCGAGCAGTTGGCGGTCATCCAGCTCATTCAGACGCGCAATCTGGCATCGGCTTCGAAACAGGCGCCATGCAGCCGTCATCACGCCGATAACGCCAGCGGCGCGGGAGGCATAGGCCTGCTTTCCGGCAACGAGGTCGAGGACGTGGTCGGTCGTGCGCATGACGGTACTCCTTTTTTCAGGCACGAAGGGACCCGTCCCCTGCGCGAGGTCAAACGCAGGGGTGGGCCAGGGAAGTTGGGATTAGCCGGCACCTGTGCCGGCCGGGATCAATGAAATTTGCCCCTGATAGATCGCAAATCCTTATTGATCAGTCCAACGAATGTTTTTAATGATATTCATCAAACAATCTTATGGGTGTATCACGGCCATGTCCGCACCGCTTGACATTGATCAGCTGCAAACCTTTGTCGCGATCGCCGACACGGGCAGCTTCACCAAGGCCGCCGACCGGGTTTTCAAGACACAGTCGGCCGTATCCATGCAGATGCGGCGCCTGGAAGAGCGCATCGGCAAGCCGTTGTTCATGAAGGACGGGCGCGGCAACCGCCTGACCGTCGAGGGTGACCGGCTGCTCAACTTCGCCCGCCGGATGATCCGTCTCAACAACGAGGCGATGGCCTCCTTCGACGACAATCGCCTCGAGGGCACGCTGCGCATCGGCACGCCTGATGACTATGCCGACCGCTACATGCCGGAGATCATCGTGCGGTTTGCCAAGACGCATCCGAACGTCGAGCTCTACATCATCTGCGAACCTTCGGTGGATCTTGCGGAGAAGATGGCCAAGGGCGATCTCGACATCGCACTGGTTACGCACAATCCACGTGCCCGAGCCTCGGACGTGGTGCGCACAGAGCCGCTCTGTTGGGTAAGTTCGATCAACCATCCGCTGCCGGAAAATGCGCCAATCCCGCTTGCGGTCGGCCGACGCGACTGCCAGTGGCGGCAGGCGGCCTGCGCCGCGCTCGATGCGACCGGCAAGGAATACCAGATCCTGTTTACCAGTTGGTCCTCGACCGTGGTCGCGGCCGCCGTGCTTGCCGGCATGGCGGTTTCGGTCCTGCCGGAATCGGCGCTGCGTCCGGGCATGAAGGTGCTGACGCTTGCGGACGGCTTCCCGGCGCTGGCTCCAGTGCAGATCGGCATCATGAAGCGGCCGGGTCTGTCGCCATCGCTATCGAATGCGATCACCAACCACATCACCGCCTGCCTGGACAACATCACGCCGATCACCGTCAACGACGACATCGACGGCGATATCAAGGGTTTTCCGCGCTATCCGCGGCTGCGGCAAAGCCACATGCTGCCGGGCTGGTAAGCATTTTTCGACACTTAGCAAAAAGGCCGCGCTTCCCGTGGGAGGCGCGGCCTTTTTTATGCGAAACGAGACGGGAGGGAAGAGGCGGACCCAGTGCCCGCCTCTTCTCCCCGCTTACAAGGTAGCGCTGCTGATCGCGCCGCCTTCATAGGCGTGAGCGGCTAGATCATTTCACTGTTTCATCGAAACAGTGAAATGATCTAACTCGTTGAAATAACGCAATTCCGGACGGGAAACCGTTTCACACTCTTCCTGGAATTGCTCTAGCCGAGCTTCGCCTTCAGAAATTCGACAGTGCGGCTCCAGGCAAGATCGGCTGCGGCCTTGTCGTAGCGGGCGGCCGACGTGTCGTTGTTGAAGGCGTGGTTGACGCCGTCATAGACATAGATCGTCGCGTCCTTGCCATTGTCGGTCAGCGCCTTGCGATAGGCTTCGATACCCGCATTAATGCGTTCGTCGAGGCCGGCATAATGCAGCAACAGCGCCGCCTTGATCTTCGGCACGTTCTCGGCCTTGGGCTGCGCGCCATAATAGGCGACACCCGCCTTGAGATCGGGCGCATTGACCGCAAGCCGATTGACCAGTCCACCGCCCCAGCAAAAGCCGATGGCGCCGACCTTGCCGGTCGACTGCGCGTGCTCTTCGAGGAATGCGACGGTTGCCACAGCATCCGCATTGGTTTCGGCGGCATCGAGCGCGCCGATCATCTCGCGTGCCTTGTCCTCATCCGCCGGCGTGCCGCCCGATGGCGACAGAAAATCCGGGGCGAGCGCGATGAAGCCCTCGAGCGCCATGCGGCGGGCGACATCGCGAATATGTGGATTGAGCCCGCGGTTCTCGTGGATGACGATGACGGCCGGCAGCTTTCCGGTCATGTTTGCCGGGCGGACCAGATAGCCCTTCATGTCGCCGTCGGCGCCGGGATAGGAAATGTCCTCGCCGATGATGCGATTGTCGGTATCTGCGATCATTTCGGCCTTGGCGCTGCTAGCAGCAAGCAAGGGGGCAATTGATGCTGCGGCCGCGGCAGAGCCGGCAAGCGCGGTCAGCGTTTCCATGAAACGGCGGCGATCAAGACTGAGATGGGTGTACTCGTCGTAAGCGTCGATCATTGCCTGCGTGATGACGGGTTTGTTCATGACGGCCTCCTTCGGTTTCTTCTCCTCAACAGCGCCGCGCGTTAGATATGGTGCGCCAAGGGCGCTGTAAGGCTTTAAACTCGCTGCATGATTTCTCCCACAAATCGGTTCCGATTTAAGGAATTATGCAGTGGCGGCAGCGCGAAAGATTACCGCCCGCGACAGAATAGGTCAGCGGGCGGCATCGAACATACAAACTTGCGTTACCGCTTGGCGGAAAGGCACACTTCGCAGCAGGCGGATCAGCCGGCGAGATCAAGCACAATGCGGCCATCGATCTTGCCCTCTTCCATGCGCTGGAAGATGGCGTTGATGTTCTCGATCTTGTCCCAGGTGAAGTGGGAGGCGACCTTGCCCTCGCCCGCAAACTCCAGTGACTCCTCGAGGTCCTGGCGGGTGCCGACGATAGAGCCGCGGATGGTGATGCGCTTCAGGACCGTATCGAAGATCGGCACGCACATCTGGCCAGGCGGCAGACCGACCAACGCCATCGTTCCCTTGGAGCGCAGCATGTTGAAGGCCTGCTCCATCGCCTTGGGTGCCACGGCCGTCACCAGCGCGCCGTGCACGCCGCCGGTCGCCTTCTGCACCTGCTCGACCGCATCCTTGTCGCGCGCATCGACGACGAGATCGGCGCCCAGCTTTCCCGCCAGCGCCAGCTTGTCGGGGAAGATATCGACGGCTGCGACATGCATGCCCATGGCCTTGGCGTATTGAACCGCCATGTGACCGAGACCGCCGATGCCGGAGATCAGCGCCCATTCGCCGGGGCGCACTTCCGTTTCCTTGAGACCCTTGTAAACCGTGACGCCGGCGCAAAGGACGGGCGCCGCCGGGCCGAACTCGAGCTTATCAGGCAGCCGGCCGACAAAGTCCGGATCGGCCAGGCCATACTCCGCGAACGTGCCGTTGACCGAATAGCCGGTGTTCTGCTGGCTGCCGCAGAGCGTCTCCCATCCGGTCCGGCATGGCGTGCAACCACCGCAGGCGGTGTGCAGCCACGGCACGCCGACGCGGTCGCCTTCCTTCAGCCGCTTGACGCCGGAGCCGAGCTTGGCGACATAACCGACGCCCTCGTGGCCGGGGATGAATGGTGGATTGGGTTTTACCGGCCAGTCACCGTTCACCGCATGCAGGTCGGTATGGCAGACGCCGGTCGCCTGAAACTTGATCAGCACCTGGCCGGGACCGGGCACTGGTATCGGCATTTCCTCGATCACGAGCGGCTTGCGGAATTCGCGCACCACGGCGGCTTTCATCGTTGCGGTCATATCGATCTCCGATGCTGTCTTGTTCGACGTCGGCGCAAAGGCCTTTGCCGGGCACGCGAGGCGCCAGCGACAAAGCTACGCTAACGACAGCCAGACTATCCGCAAAGTCGTGACGGGTACTTGATACGCATCAAGGCGCGAAGTTCATGTCGGAAAGTGTCGCAGATTTGCGTCAGTCGTGCCGGAGCGGCACCCGACCCAAAGCGCCGCGCGTCTTACCAGACGCGCAGAGGTCGCTGTAGCGTTTTGAATTGCTGCCTGTTTTGTCCTGAAACCGGCTGCGATTTAAGGAAACACGCAGCCATCAGTTCATCGCCATCCAGACGGAAAGCCAGATCCACATCCCACCGAGTGCAGCCACGCCGACCATGAACAGCGGTCGGCGGTAGCGGATGCGGTTGCTGGTGACATGGACGAAGGCATGCAGATAGCGCGAAGCAATGAACACCCAGGCGAGCGCCAGCGAGACGATATTGTCAGCCTCGGTGATGTAGAGAAGCACGCAGCAGACGTGGAAAAGCACCGGCAGTTCGAACTGGTTGGCGATGCTGTTGCGGACGACCAGGCTCTCGCCCGGCTCGTCGCGGTTCTCGCGAAACTGCGAAACCGAAACCTTGCCGGCCCGCACGAGACCGACGCGGCGGATCGACAGCAGGGCATAGAGGACGAAAACGAGCAGCACATGCGCCACCATCGGCCGGAAGATCTCGAAGCCCGTCACCGCTCTTACTCCACTCGACACAACCAAACAGGAAAACGGGGGCGCCGGATGGCACCCCCCATCAGGAAAAACGGGGGCGCCGGCCGGCGCCCCCCGGGAGGACTCTTAGTGCGAGCCCGGATAGTTCGGGCTTTCGCGGGTGATGGTGACATCATGCGCATGGCTTTCCCGAAGGCCGGCGCCGGAGATGCGCACGAAGGTGGCGCGCTCCTGATAGTCCTTGATCGTCGCGCCGCCGACATAACCCATCGACGCCTTGAGGCCGCCGGCGAGCTGATGCAGAACGCCGGACACAGGGCCCTTGTAGGGAACCTGGCCTTCGATGCCTTCCGGTACGAGCTTCAGCGTGTCGCGCACTTCGGCCTGGAAATAGCGGTCGGCCGAGCCCCGCGCCATCGCGCCAACGGAACCCATGCCACGATAGGCCTTGAACGAGCGGCCCTGGTAGAGGAACACTTCACCTGGGCTTTCGTCGGTACCGGCAAGCAGCGAACCGACCATGACGGCGGAAGCGCCGGCGGCGATCGCCTTGGCCAGGTCGCCCGAGAACTTGATACCGCCGTCGGCGATGACGGGAATGTCCGCGGCCTGAGCGGCTTCGACAGCAGCCATGATCGCGGCCAGCTGCGGAACGCCGACGCCGGCCACGATACGCGTGGTGCAGATCGAGCCCGGACCGATACCCACCTTGACCGCATCGGCACCGGCGTCGATCAACGCCTTGGTGCCATCAGCGGTGGCGACGTTGCCGGCCATGATGCGAACCGAGTTCGACAGCGTCTTGACGCGGGTGACCGCATCGAGAACGCGCTGCGAATGGCCGTGCGCGGTATCGACAACAATAAGGTCGACGCCGGCGTCGATCAGACGTTCGGCGCGCTCGAAGCCATCATCGCCGACGGAGATGGCGGCGGCGGCGCGAAGACGGCCCTGCGCATCCTTGGAGGCGTTGGGGTTCAACTGCGACTTCTCGATGTCCTTGACGGTGATGAGGCCGACGCAACGGCCGTCGCCGTCGACGACCAGAAGCTTTTCGATGCGGTGCATGTGCAGCAGGCGCTTGGCCTCCTGCTGGTCGACGCTTTCCTTGACGGTGATGAGGTTTTCACGCGTCATCAACTCGTAGATCTTCTGGTTCGGATCGGAGGCGAAACGCACGTCGCGATTGGTGAGGATACCGACGAGACGGCCCTGCTTCTGGCCACCGTTGCCGCCGTTTTCAACGACCGGGATACCGGAAATGCCATGGATCTTCATCAGGCCGAGGGCGTCCGCCAGGGTGCCATCGGGACCGATCGTCACCGGATTGACGACCATGCCGCTTTCGAACTTCTTGACCTGGCGGACCTCTTCGGCCTGCTCGACCGGCGTCAGGTTGCGGTGGATGACGCCGATGCCGCCGGCCTGTGCCATGGCGATCGCCAGGCGTCCTTCGGTCACGGTATCCATGGCCGAGGAAAGGATCGGGAGGTTGAGGTCGATATCCTGCGCGATGCGGGTAGAGATGTTCGTCTGTCCCGGCATGACTTCGGAATGCCCGGGCTGGAGCAGAACGTCGTCGAAGGTCAGAGCCTCCAGACCGGTTGCCGTTTCGATGATACGCGCCATGGCCAATTCCCTTCAATAAACGAAAATCCCCGGGAAACGGGCTGCGATTTGCCCACCGGGTGACTTCAAAGCTTTTCTTGGAAGTTGGCGAGGGCTCGTAACACGGATATGTCAGGATGAAAATAGCAAAGCCCGGGAAATGTCCCGGGCTCGACCCATTGTTGTTGCATGGCAACATTTTTGCCCGTCCGCAAAGCTCAGATATCGAGCTGGTAGCTCGCCGGCACGAAGCGATAGCCCTGGTCGTGCACTTCCACGAAACCGACGGCCGGGAATGGCATGTGGTAGCCGATGAAGGGCAGTCTTTCGTTCGCAATCATGTCGAAGACCTTGCGGCGCGAGACGGCAGCCGCTGCCTTGTCCATGTCGAAGCGCACCTCCCAGTCCGGCCGCTGCAGCGACAGGACATAATGATTGGCGGTATCGGCCGTCAGCATCATCGCCTTGCCGTCCGATTCGAGACGGAACACCATGTGTCCGGGGGAATGGCCGAAGGCAGCCATCGCCGAAATGCCCGGCGCCACGTCGGCGCCGTCGCCGATGAACGTCGCCTTCTCGGCGAGCGGCACGACCTTTTCCAGCACACCCTTATGGCCACCCTCGGCCGGCGTGCCGACCCGGGCCGGGTCCTTCCAGAAGGCATATTCGGCCTCGCCGATGATATAACGGGCATTGGCAAAGGCCGGCTTGCCGCCCTCCATCAGGCCGCCGATATGGTCGCCGTGCATATGCGTCAGCACCACCACGGAGACGCGCTCGGGCGCGTAGCCAGCCGCGCGGATGCCGTCGATGAGGCGGCCGGAACCCGCTTCCCGTCCGGCTTCGCCCAGGCCGGTGTCGAACAGGATCACCTCGCTCCCGGTATCGACGAGAACAGGCGAATAGCTGTTGAGCAGCGCGTCGGTTGGAAGAAAATTCTTGGCCAGCAATTCGGATACGGCCTGTTCCGACTGGTTCGTGCCGTAGGTCTCATGCGGCCTGGCAGAGACGCGCGTGCCGTCGCTGATGACAACAACCTTGAGCGCGCCGAGTTTGAGAGCCCGGATGGGCGTTTGTGCTGATTGCATGTTCCGGTTGTCCGCTTTTTCCTGCGCTGCGGCAGATCCCACCATGATTGAGGGTGCCGCCAATACACCCGTTGTCCCCGCCGTCATCAAGGTGCGGCGGTTCATCGACATGTCGCTCGTCATCATTTTCTCCCGAAATCGCAGCTTCGGTTCCATCACCCGGCCAGAACTAGCGTCTTGACAGCAACGGACAGGCGGGATCACAGGCTTTTGATCCACAATCGTCGGTTTGGTCCCGACAAAGCCATCGCAAGCGCTAGCTTGGAGCCGAGCTGACGCTGACCACGCCCAAGGTAAATTCGCATGAACCGTATCGTCCCGATGATCCTAGCCGTCGCGCTCTTCATGGAGCAGATGGATTCCACCGTCATTTCGACATCGCTGCCGGCTATCGCCCGCGACATCGGCGTCGGGCCGATCACGCTCAAGCTGGCGCTGACCGCCTATATGGTGTCGCTGGCGATCTTCATCCCCTTGAGCGGCTGGATGGCCGACCGTTTCGGCGCCAAGAAGATCTTTCGCGCGGCGATCCTCGTCTTCATCGCTGGTTCAATCCTTTGCGCCATCTCCGACAGCCTGCTCGCCTTCGTGCTGTCACGGTTCCTGCAGGGCATGGGCGGTGCGATGATGACGCCCGTCGCCCGCCTCGTCTTGGTGCGCAGCGCACCGCGCAGCGAGCTCGTCTCGGCCATGGCGCTGCTCACGATCCCGGCGCTGGTGGGGCCGCTTGCCGGGCCGCCGCTCGGCGGCTTCATCACCACCTATTTCTCCTGGCACTGGATCTTCCTGATCAACGTGCCTGTCGGCATCGCCGGCTATATCCTCTCCGGCATCTACCTGCCCCACATGGAACCCCGCAATCCGCCGCCGGTCGACATTGTCGGCTTCCTGCTCGGCGGCATCGCCGCATCCGGCGTCGTCTTCGGCCTGTCGGTCATCAGCCTGCCGGCGCTGCCGCCGATCATCGGTATCGGCTCGGTCATCACGGGTGTGATCGCCACCCTGCTTTACATCGTCCATGCCCGAAGCCATCCGCACCCGATCCTCGACCTCAAACTGTTTCAGGACAGCGCGTTTCGCGCCGCCCAGATCGGCGGCACGGTATTCCGCATTTCCGTCGGCGCGGTGCCCTTCCTGATGCCGCTGATGCTGCAGGTCGGTTTCGGCCTCAACCCGTTCCAGTCCGGGATGATCACCTTCATCGGCGCGGTCGGCGCGATCACCACCAAATTCTATGCGCGCCGCGTGCTCGCCTTCGCCGGCTTCCGCACGACGCTGATCATCGCCGCCATCATTGCAGCGGTCACCACCTTCGCCAACGGCTTCTTCACGCCGGCAACGCCCTATCTGGTGATGGTCACCATTCTCTTGATCGCCGGTTTTGCCCGCTCGTTCTTCTTCACCAGCGTCAACGCACTGTCGTTTGCCGATATCGACGATGCGGATGCCAGCAAGGCGACATCGATGAGCGCGGTTCTGCAGCAGATCAGCCTGGCGCTCGGCGTGGCCGTTGCCGGCGCGATCCTCGAAATCGAGACCTCGCTCAGCGGCGGGCCGCTGCAACTCGACAACTTCCATACTGCCTTCATGATCATCGCCATCGCCAAC
Source organism: Ensifer sp. 1H6 (assembly GCF_001976035.1). Lineage (NCBI taxonomy): Bacteria > Pseudomonadati > Pseudomonadota > Alphaproteobacteria > Hyphomicrobiales > Rhizobiaceae > Ensifer > Ensifer sp. 1H6. The sequence goes on from NZ_MOAI01000008.1 coordinate 135,386, forward strand.
CTTCTGGCGGCAATCCCGTTCCTGACAATGGCGAAGAATGCCGGCGCATCCGTTTCCGGCCACAGGCTGCCCGTGCGGGAAATCGAAACGACGGCAGGAAAGTGAAAGATTATTCCGGCCGTTCGCAGACGGCAGACAGCTTGTTGCCATCCCGGTCGCGCACGAAGGCCGCGTAGAAATGCGCGTGGAACGGCCTGAGGCCGGGGGCGCCCTCGTCCGTGCCGCCGTTGGCAAGTGCTGCCGCATGGAAGGCATCGACCGCCGCGCGCGTTTCGGCTTCAAGCGCGATGGTCGCTCCATTGCCAAAGGTCGCAGGCTTGCCATTGAACGGTGTCACCACCCAGAAGCGGCACCTGATATCGCCATCGGCGCTGTAGCCGATTTCGGTCTCGTCCTGGCGCTGACGGCGGTATCCGAGCGTCGCCAGAACCGGGTCGTAAAACACGCCCGCGCCGTCGAGATCGTTGGTGCCGACCGTCACATAAAGCAGCATGATTTAGTCCGCAGCCTCGTCTTCCATCGGTTCGTCCGTGTCGGTGACGCGGCGTCCCTTGAAGCCCTTGGCGAGCAGGAACATTTCCACCGATTCGGCACGCGAAGACGCCGGCTTGATGTGGATGACCTGGCGGAAATTCTGTTTGAGCATGTTGAGCAGATCGCGCTCGGTGCCGCCCTGGAAGGTTTTTGCCAGGAAATGCCCACCTTCTGCGAGAACGTCGACGGCGAAATGGGCTGCGACTTCGCAGAGATGCATGGTACGGAAATGGTCCGTCTGGCGGTGTCCCGTCGTCGGCGCCGCCATGTCGGAGATGACCAGATCCGGCGTGCCGCCGATCGCTTCCATCAGCTTCTCAGGCGCCTGCGGGTCGAGGAAGTCCATCTGCAGGATGCGAACGCCCGGCAGCGGATCCATCTCCAGGAAGTCGATCGCTGCCACACGCGGATCGCCATCCGTCGAATTGGTCACCTTGGCGGCGATCTGCGACCAGCTGCCGGGAGCGGCACCCAGGTCGATGATGCGACGGGTGCCATTGAGGATCTTGTGCTTCTCGTCGATCTCCAAGAGCTTGAAGGCCGCGCGCGCCCGGTAGCCTTCGAGCTGGGCGCGCTGGACATAGGGATCGTTGATATGGCGCTCGATCCAGCGGCGGGACGAAGCCTTGAGCTTGCCCTTCTTGACCTTCTGACCAAGCTTTCGACCGCTGCGGTTGCCGCCAACAGGAGGTTTCGTCATGTCTTGTTTCCTTCGTGGCGGCGACTGCCGCACATCCCTTCGGACGCACCGGGCCTGCCGTATCTGCAGAAGTTATCGCACAATTGCCTAAATCGTTGTCCGATTGAAGGAATTATGTGGTTGAGCTGCGCTGATGCCGGCGCGGTCGCGAGCGCCGCCAGGCGCCATCATCCGCCATCATGTCGGTCAGCAAGCCTTCGCGCAGCCCGCGATCGGCAACACGCATGCGCGTCGATGGCCAGCGGCGACGGATCGCTTCGAGGATTGCGCAGCCTGCCAGCACCAGATCGGCGCGATCGGGGCCGATGCAAGGGTTTGCCGCCCGCGCATCAAAATCCCACGAAAGCAGCCGCGCTTGCATGGCGGACACCTCGTCATCGGAAAGCCAGAGACCATCGACGCGGCGGCGGTCGTAGCGCGGAAGATCCAGATGAACGCCGGCAAGCGTGGTCACCGTGCCCGACGTGCCGATCAGGTGGAAGCCGCTGCCGGCAATGCCCGTTGCCAGCGCTTCGACCGGCGGGCTGTCGAAACGCGACAGCATGCCCTCGACTTCCTGGACCATGGCTTCGAAGTTTGCCGGGGTGACATGTTGGCCGCCATGGCGTTCGGAAAGGGTCACGACGCCGACCGGCAGCGAGGTCCAGTGGGTGATGTGATTGGCGAGCCGATTAGACCTGCTATCGCCGATGCGGATGACGGCGATCTCCGAGGAGCCTCCGCCGATATCGAAGAGAACGACCGACCTTGTCTCGCGATCGACCAGCGACGAGCAGCCCGACACGGCAAGCCGCGCCTCGGTCTCGCGGTTGATGATCTCAAGCTCGAGCCCGGTTTCCTTGGCCACGCGCTCGAGGAAGCTTTCGCCGTTTTCGGCGGCGCGCGCAGCTTCGGTGGCGATCAGCCGGCGGCGGCGAATCATCCGCGCACCCAGTTTGGTAGCGCAGACTTTCAGCGCCTCGACGGCGCGGTCCATCGCGTCCTCGGACAACCGGCCGCTGGCACCCAGCCCTTCACCCAGCCTGACGATGCGCGAGAAGGCATCCACCACCCGGAACTGGCCGGGGCGGGTCGGCTGCGCAATCAGCAGACGGCAATTGTTGGTACCGAGATCCAGCGCCGCATAAAGCGGCGCCGGCGGCTCGCTGGCGGCAACGAACGGCGCGCGCGGCTGGTCGCCCCGCGGGGCAGCCTGCCCGCCGGACTGAGGCGCTCCGGGCCTAGACGTGGTTGCGCCCTCGCTGGGGCGCGATTGTGCTTGCTGCTGACGCTCGCCCGAGGTGAGCGGCCGTCCCTGAATGCCACGGCGATGCCGCGCCTTCTTGTTGCGCTTGTGCCCCTTCCTGTCGCCCATTGCCGGGTCGACAAGCTGCACGTCGCGACCGCCCGCGGAAGCGGGCGCGGCCTGAGCCTGCTGTTTTGCGGATTTCGAACGACGACGCCGTTTGCGCTTGCGCGCCGGTTCCGCATCGTCTGGTCCTGCGGGACGCCCTGCCATGCCGGCACCGCCGGGTTGGCTGGCAATTGCAGACGGCAAAGCAGACGACTTGCGCCGTTTCCGCTTGCCCTTGCCGTTGCGCGGACCCATCTTGGGTCCATCGCTACGGCCTGCTGCCGACGCCCCGGATTCGGACGGCTTTTCGCCGTGATCGGGGTCTTTCACTTGTCTCAACCATCGCGCCGCGCAAAGCCTTTCGGCCGCTCAAGGCGCTTTCTCGATTTTTCGTTGGGGCGACTGTACCAGTGCAGTCCCCATTCGCCAAACTTTTTTTGAGAAACGGCTTGTGCACAACAAAGTGGCTGCGCGGCTTTCCCCTGCCCGACACCAACGGACAGACCGGGGTTGCCGGTTCGCCGGCCTGTTGACATCGCCGCCAAGCACACCATCGCCGCCGCCTGTGCGATTTTTTTTGCAAAAGGTATTTGCATCGGCCGCTGATTTGTTTATAAGCCCGCCAACCAACCCGACGGGCTTCGCCCCGACGGCGGCTTTGGGGAATAGGTTAACGGTAGACCCACGGACTCTGACTCCGTTAGTCCTGGTTCGAATCCAGGTTCCCCAGCCAAACTCTTTCACAAACAAATTCAGTAGCGTAAACACCTCGGCACGCGTGACTTTCGCACGCCTTGCGCCGATGCCTAGAATGCCCCTTTCGAAAGACACGGTCGCGTTCGACACCCTCACATCCAGATGCCTTGCAAACGGAATTCGCGTTGAGATTGCATTAACGATGTTTGCTTACTCTTTGCTAGGGTTTTCAGGGGGTGGGCAGATGTTTCGGACGAACGGTTTTCTTGTTTTTCTCTTGTCGAGCGCATCGCTCGCAGCGGCCGCCGATATGGATGGGCCATTGGTCGGGGCGGCCGACTACTATGAAGCGCCGGTCGAACAGGCATCGCTGGGCGTAACGGGATATATCGAAGGCGCCTACGGAAGCGTCGTCGATTCTCCCGGCGACATTGATGCCGACGCATGGGCGCTGCGTGGCGCCGTCAACTTCGATGCAGGCGGCGGCTTCAATCTCCAGACGGATCTCGGCTACGCCCGCGCCTCGATCGGGGACGCCGACACGAATACTTATAACGGCACCCTGCACGGTTATTACCGAGACAACCTCTATGCGGCGGGTGTGTTCGTGCAGGCGGCGCGTCTCGATGCAGGGTTCGACAGCCACATCAACGATTATATGGGCGGCATCGAGGGCGCCTATTTCCAGGACACATGGACCATCCACGGTGCGGCCGGTTATGGCCAGGCGGGATGGGAGGGTTTCGACGCCGACCATTACATGGCCGCGCTCGGCGCTCGCTTCTATGCTACAGACAACGTACGCTTCGATGTCGACGGCGCTCTCGACCGCATCACCGACAGCGGCATCGACTACGACATCCGCAGCCTGAAGCTGACGGCGAACTATCGCTCGGTATACTTCCCGGTCACATTGTTCGGCGGATACAAATACGCCGACGAGGAGGTATCCGGTTTCGGTTCGTCGGTGTCGGGCGACAGCAGCACGATCTTCGGTGGCCTCCGGTTCTCCTATGGGTCGAACAGCATCAAGGAAGAAGAGCGCCTGGGACCGGTCTGGTCCAACAACAGCCGAGCGTTTTGATCACGAGACCTATCTCGCAAATAGCGGTCGGGTCGCTGTGTGCCGGCAAATCGCATACCGAACACCGCGCCGGCTCTCCCCAGACCTCGGCGTGGCTGCGCCCGAATGTCGAAGGCTGACGCAGTCTGCCGGCAGACATACCGCGAAGATCAGGCTCGCAAAGTTCGGCGTGGAGATCGTCACGAACGCCGGAGCCGCGGCCCGACATGTCATCTCTTGCGCGCGACGATATAGGGACGGCTGTCGTTGCCCTTGGTCGCGTGGTTTTCCGTGGCAAGCACGTCGAAACCGGCAGCATGGATGATCTGACCCAATTCAGCCGCCCGGAAGATGCCGGCGTAAGGCGCCTGCCCGAGCGCTCGCATCGCGGGCAGCAGGACAAGCCGAATGAGCGGGTTCATATCCCCGACGCAGGGCGTCTTGGAAATGAACAGACCCTGCGGCGCCAGCAGGGCGTGAATGTGGCCCAGCGTGCCGGCCAAGTCGCGAACCAGATGCAGATAGTTGAACCCCATGATGACGTCGAACTGTGTTTCTTCGGGCGTCAGCGCCTCGACGGTTGCGACCCGGAAGGCTAGCCCCGGGATGGGATCGGCGGCACACCTTTCTTCGGCAATCGCTACCATTCCTTTGGAAATATCCGTCCCAAGATAGCTTTGCACATGGCTCGCAAGCCGGAGCGCCGTTGTTCCTGTCCCGCAACCCACTTCCAGCACCCGGTCGCTTGGTCTCAAAAGGGCGCGGGTTCGCTCCAGCGTGCGCTCATATCCGGCTTGATCGGCAATCTTGCCCATGGCGTATTTGCGCGCGCTCCGGTCCCAGAAGCGGGCGTCAGTCTCCATGCTCATGGTGGGTTTTCTGCCTTTCCAGTGCGGGGCCGGTCCGCTGTGTGGGAAATTGCTCCATCGTCCATACGAGGATCAAGGTCAGGTGAAGCGGACGTGTAGATTTGAATGAGACCGCCGACATCTTGTCAACGCCGCTTGCAACTGCCACGCTAGTCCCTGCGTGATTCACGATTACATATGGGAGGGCACATGGCTCATAAGTTCGAGATCTACAAAGACAAGGCTGGCGAATATCGGGTTCGCTTCAAGTACAACAGCGAAGTGATGTTTTCGACCGAAGGCTATTCGAGCAAGGCAAGCGCTCAGAACGCCATCGATTCGATCAAGAAGAACGGACCGAACGCGCCTGTCGAAGACAACAGCCAAGCTTAACTAAATTCCATGAGAGGCCCGCCGATGAGGATCGGCGGGCCTCTTTCCTTTAAGGCGGGCACTTGCCTAGCGCGCAATCCGGGCGCTTATTTCCGGCTGATGAGCCGCGGCTAAATCAGACCACGGCTGGCGAGATTGCGCATCAGCGCGGCCATGCCGAACGTCCAGGGCGGGCAATCCGTCGACAGGCGCACCACGTTGGTCAGGCTACCAAGTTCAGCATTTGAAATCGTCACCAAATCGCCGATCCTGTGGGTGAAGCCCTGCCCCTTCTCGTCGCGGTCTTCGACCGGGGCAAACAACGTGCCCATGAACAGCATCAACCCATCGGGATATTGATGGTGTGGCCCGATCGTCTGGGCGACGAGGTCGAGCGGGTCACGACTGATCTCCGCCATGCTGCTCATTCCCTTCAGGCGGTAGCCATCGGCGCCTTCGACCAGCAGCTCGAGTTCGGCCCTGCGCACATGATCGATCGTGTAGGTCTCGTCGAACAGGCGGATGAACGGGCCGATCGCACAGGAGGCATTATTGTCCTTCGCCTTGCCGAGAAGCAGAGCGGACCGGCCCTCGACATCGCGCAGGTTGACGTCATTGCCGAGCGCCGCGCCCTTGACGGCGCCGTCAGAGGCAACGGCCAGCACGATTTCCGGTTCCGGATTGTTCCAGCGCGAAATCGGGTGGAGGCCGACATCGGCACCCGAACCGACCGATGACAACACCTGTGCCTTGGTAAAAACTTCCGCATCCGGACCGATGCCGACTTCCAGATATTGCGACCAGACGCCCTCCTCGATCAGCGCGGCCTTGACACGGGCTGCCTCCGGTGAGCCGGCCTTAAGGTTTCGCAGGCTGTCGCCGATGACGGCAGTGACGCGTGTGCGGATCGCCTCGGCGCGGGCGGCATCGCCGGCCGCCCGCTCTTCGATGACGCGTTCGATCATCGAGCGCGCAAAGGTGACGCCACAGGCCTTCACGGCCTGGAGGTCACAGGGCGCAAGCAGGCGAAGGGTCGAGATCTTGCCCTCCCCCGTGAGTACGTCGGTCACCGACGCGAGACGTTCGCCATCGAGCTGACGGATGTGGGCAACCGGGTCGGGAAGCTCCAACAGATCGCGCATGGTGGGCGCCATTTTCGAGGTGATGTCGACAATCGCGCCGTCCCTGACGGTCACGAGCGCCGGCCCGTCAATATCAGATCGCCAGACGCGCCCGACAAAGGTTCCGCTTCGGTATGCCTCAAGCGTCATGATCGCTCCCCCAAAGAGATGATTTTCTTGCAGCGAAAACAGCGGGCTGTAAAGCGCATGCGATTTGGGTGGGTTGTACCCGATGGAACATTGCAAGTTTTCGCGCGTTTCCTGTTGCAGAGCGCGTCCAGTCGAGCATGCGAGGTTCGCAACGTTAGTTTGCAACCGCACAACCCGGTCCTCTGCCTTTGCCGAGGCCGTTCCGGCCGGCAAGACCCGTAGGCCGGAGGACGCCCAGAAAGGATGTGAACGCGATGAATCAACGTGAAGAGCTCAAGGAAAAGCCGCTCATCGACCCGGTGACAGGTCAGCCGACACCCATGCCGACAGATCCGGCACCGGTCCGCTCCGGGCGCAGCAGCTGGCCGCTCGTCATCATCCTGCTTGCCGGCCTCGTGCTCGCTTTGATCGCCTGGCTCCCGGCAGAACTGACGCGGGATACGACCGAGACGGCAACGCCACCGGCCACCACCGACCAGTCGACATCAGGGCAGACGGCGACACCGCCAGCAACGGATACGACGGCCACGCCGCCGGCCGATACGACCACCGCACCTTCCGGCGGAACGATGACCGCCCCGGAAACGACGCCGCAGCAGGGCACGACCCCGCCGGCAACGAACGGAACGACAACACAGCCGGCACCGGCCCAGTAACGGTATTGTCGCAATGGCTTGCCTTTGCCGGAAGAGCGTTCTTCCGGCAAAGGCCGAGTGTTGATCGCACCAGGACGTGGTTGTGCCGAAGAGCGCGCGCATTGGGGCGACCGCGATCAATTGAGACGACGCTTATCGGCCGTCATCGACAGCAGATCTCGTCATTCTCTCGTCGATGACGCCTTGACCATCGCGTCCCACCCCGCCGCGCAACAATCGGCGAGTGCCATCAGGGTCTGACGCGAGGCTCCGTCGCGGGCGTGGATCGACATTCCATGCTGGATCGACGTGACATAGGCGGCGATGTCGTCGCAGGCCGTTCCCGCGGGCAGATCACCTTCCGCCACGCCACGCTCGAGACGCTGCTCTAATGCCGCCTGCTTTTCCAGCCGGCGCGCCTTCAGACCGTTGCACACCGCCGGGTCGACCCCCTCCATCTGCGGGGCAGAGAGCACCACCATGCAGCCGCGTGGCTCGGCCCATTGGGTAAAATTCTCGGCCGACCGGCGCAATAGGTCGTGCACCGCCTCCTTTGCCGTCGGTGCGCTGTCCAGAAACTCCCAGATACCGGCGCCATCGGTCCGGCCATAGAGGTCGACGGCCTCGAGGAAAAGCTTCGCCTTGCTGCCGAAGGCAGCGTAAAGGCTCGGCGGATTGAGCCCCATCACCCGCGTCAGATCGGCAAGCGAGGTGTTGTCGAAACCCTTGTCCCAGAAGATTTCCATCGCGCTCCTCAGCGCTTCCTCACGCGAAAAATTGCGCGGCCGGCCACGGCTGGACATCGCATGAACTCCTTTTTTTGTATCGATCAATACATAAATGACTTGACAGCGGGAGGCAAGTCGCCGCGTATATATGTATCGATCACTACAAATATGGAGCAAGAGCGTGTCGAATCTGAAAAACAAGGTCGCGTTGGTGACAGGCGGCGGACGCGGCATTGGTGCGGCGATCGCCAGGCGGCTGGCAAGTGAGGGCGCCATTGTCGCCATCACCTACGGGCAGTCGCAGGCAAAGGCCGATGCACTGGTCGCCGAAATCGAGCGCGCGGGCGGCAAGGCGCTCGCCGTACGCGCCGACAATCGAGATGCAAAGGCGGTGGAGACCGCCGTCCAGACGGTCGTCGAGCGGCACGGCCACATCGACATTCTGGTCAACAATGCTGGCATTTATGAAGCAGCCGCCATTACGGACGTGACCGCGGACGATTTCGACCGCACGGTCGATGTCAATGTGAAGGCGGTGGTACTGGCCACGAGCGCTGCGGCAAAACATATGCCGGAAGGCGGACGCATCATTTCGATCGGCAGCAATCTGGCGCAGCGCGTTCCCTTTCCGGGCATCAGCCTCTATGCGCTCAGCAAGTCGGCGCTCGTCGGCTTTACCAAGGCGGTCGCGCGTGACCTCGGACCGAAGAGCATCACCGTCAACATCGTCCATCCCGGCTCGACCAATACTGACATGAATCCGCAGGACGGCGCGCATGCGGATCCGCAACGCGGCTTGATGGCAATCCCCCGGTTCAACGATGCGAGCGAGGTGGCGAGCCTCGTCGCCTGGCTTGCCGGGCCCGAAGGCCGGGGCGTGACCGGCGCCGAATTCACCATCGACGGCGGCACGAACGCCTGACCGGCGACCAAATGCAGAAGAGGCCGGAAGCGATGCTCCCGGCCCCTTTTGGCGATCGGATAAACGATCAGGAGAAGAAGCGCTCCGGGCGATAGGGGGCGATGTCGATCACCGTCTTCTCGCCGGTCATGGCTTCGGCGAGCGCCCGGCCGGTGACCGGGCCGAGCGTCATGCCGTGATGGGCATGACCGAAGGCGAACCACAGGCCCTGGTGACGCGGCGCCTTGCCGATGATCGGCATCATGTCAGGCGTGCACGGGCGAGCGCCCATCCACGGTTCTTCGTCGCGGCGCTCGGCCAGTGGGAAGAACTCGCGCGCTACACGCTCGGCGCGGGTGAGCTGAACCGGCGTCTTCGGCGCATCGCGCCAGGCAAATTCCGCCCCCGTCGTCAGGCGGATGCCGCGCAGCATCGGCGCCAGGAAATAGCCCTTCTCGGCATCCAGTACCCAATTGTTGAGCTGGGCGCCCTCCTGCATGCCGTAATGCATGTGATAACCGCGCTTGACGGCAACCGGGAAATGGTAGCCGAGCTTGCGCGTGACCGTATCGGCCCAAGGACCAAGTGCGACGACGACTTCATGCGCCTCGAGCGGCCCTTCCGGGGTCGCGACCCGCCAGCCCGGACCTTCGAGAATGTGTTCCACCGTCGCCGCGTCCCCGGAAACCAGCCGGCCGCCGAGCGACTGGAAATAGGTGAGATAGGCCTTGTTGAGGCTGTGCGGATCGCGGATCGACCATGGGTCGCTCCAACGCAGGCCACCGACGAGATCGGCCCTGATCGAAGGCTCCAGGGTCTTCAATTCGCTGGTCGAGAGTTTCTGATGATTGACGCCGAAACCGGTCGACAGCTTCTCGGCATCCTTGTAGGCCGCGTCGCGCTCCTTCTCGGTGCGGAAGACCTTCATCCAGCCGTCCTTGCGGATCAGGTCGCCCGCGCCGGATGCATTGATGAGATCCTCATGCTCGGCGATCGAATTTTCGATCAGCGGCGCATACATGTTGGCGATGCGCTGGTGCTGGGTGAAGCCGGAATGCCACCAGTAGCGCGCCAGGAACGGCACCAGCCCCGGCAGCGCGCGAATATGGTAGTGCGCGTCGATGGTGTTGTTCAGCGCGTAGCGGAACAATGCCCCGAAATCATGCGGGAAGCCGTAGGGAAACACGCCCTCGCGCTGGATCAGGCCGGCATTGCCGTAGGATGTCTCTTCGCCCGCACCGCGACGATCAAGCAGCACCACCGACTTGCCGCGCCGCGCCAGATGGATGGCGGTCGATATGCCGACGATGCCGGCGCCGAGAACCACTACGTCAGTCTTCATGTCCAGTGCCCCGCTACTCGATCAAGACCATCAGCAGCGATGCACGCCGCTCGGCCCAAGCTACTTCTTCTTCAGCCCATTCATGATCTGCTCGAGATAACCGAGCAGAACCGCCGAAACCACGAAAGCGAGATGCATGATCGTCGCCCACATCAGTTGCTGGCTGGTATATTGCTGCGTGTTGAGGAAGATCTGCAGAAGATGGATGGACGAGATCGCGACGATCGACGATGCGACCTTGATCTTCAGGCTGCCGGCGTCGAGCTTGCCGAGGAAGGAGACCTCGGCATCAGCCTCGTCGAAGCGGCTGACGAAGTTCTCGTATCCTGAGATCATCACCATGACGATCAGGCTCGCCACTAGGGCGGCATCGATCAGGCCGAGCATCGACAGGATCATCTGGGCATCGTCGTAGACGAAGACCATGCCGGCGATCTTCAGGAACTTGTACATGAACGAAATGCCGTAGAGCGCCAACGCTGCAACAAGCCCGAGATAGAAAATGACCAGCAGCCAGCGACTGGACAGAATGATCCGCTCTACGAGGAGCTCCAGCGATTTCATGTGTTCCGCATTCCTTGGTGCGCGTCAGATCCGTTTCGGCATGAATAGCCAAGCACACCTGGGAGGGCAAGGGATGTAACCGGAGCATCGCGACATGCGAAAGGGACGAAGTCTTTCGACATTCGTCCCTTGTTGATTTCCTACTGCATAAATCCTTAAAGCTGAATCGATTTAAGCAGATAATTATGCAGCAGGTTTAATGCGTTACCAGCGCCTGGATCAGGTTCTGCGCATGAGCCCCACGACCAGCGAGATCACCAGGAAGGCGAGGAATAGGAAGAACAGGATCTGTGCAATACCTGCGGAAGCACCGGCAATACCGCCAAAACCAAGTACACCTGCGATAATTGCTACTACCAGAAAGACGAGAGCGTAGTAAAGCATAGGATATCTCCTTGTATGCGTCGCTGGAAATGAAACGTCATGACCGCCTATTTTGTTCCAGCACCGACGCAAGCAACGATGAAATCTTCAATCCCGCCCCGGAGGTTCGAAACCATCTGTTAACCATGATCGCCAAAACAGTCTCGATTTGGCACAGCCGAGGCGAAATTCGCCAGGAACCTTCGTGATAGTCTTACGTTGTTCCCTCAAGGAATGAAGCGGGTTCGACATGAAGATGCCAATGTCACATATTTGGAAGTCCGCAGCTGAAACAGCGCGCCGAAACGCCGAAACGCCGGACAGTAATCTTCACATCGGTAGAACGATGCGTGATCTCTACGCGCACAACACAGACAAACCGAGCCAGAACTTAAACAATCTTCTCGAAAAACTGAAAAAGACCGAGCCGAAACCGAAGAGATAATTGCGCAGCGCCGTTCTTCCGCTACTGCCTGTTTCCTTAAATCCTATTCGATTAAGGATAAAAACATGCAGCAATTCAAAGTGCTACAGCGACCCTTGCGCGTCTAATAAGACGCGCGGGGCTGTGGGGGCTCAAAAACCAAAAGCAAACGCCGCGACGGTCGATCACCACGGCGGCGTTTGCTTTTGGCCTTTCGGCTCGGTCGGGTTCGCCTCTCAGTGGCGGGAAGCCCAGTCGTCGATCTGGCGTTCGGCTTCATCGCGGGCGATGCCGTAGCGGGCCTGGATACGGCCGGCAAGTTCCTTGCGCCGCCCGTCGATGACATCGAGATCGTCATTGGTCAGCTTGCCCCATTCGATCTGAGCCTTGCCCTTCAACTCCGCCCATTTGCCCTGAATGATGTCCCAGTTCATGCTTTGATCCTTTCAGCGCGGCGACGGAGAATCGCTTCGCACTTTTCCTGGAGATGCTTTAGTTGCGGAACTTCGGCTTGTCGTCCGTGCGGGCAGCAACAGCGTAGGTGCCGTCGTCAGCGATCACATTGACTTCAAGCTGACGCGAAGGCGTGATCCACCATTCTATCGTCGCATCCTCGACAAACAGGGCGGGATCGACTTCGGCACATTTGCCATAGGCGCTCTTGAACGCCTTGCCGACCTCCTCGATCGACGGCGAAAGCAATTCATGAAATTCCTCGACAGTCTCAAAACCGACGACCGGTGTCGGGACTTCACGGCAGGCGGCGTCGCCCTGCATGCAACCGACGAGGACCATGATGGCAGCGATATGTTCCATCCGCATGCTCCTTCCATCAAAAACGTGAACAGCAAACGGTTATGAACGGCGCGAAGTTCCATGGGCCGAATCAAATTTCGTCGATGCCTTCGCTGGAGCGAGCACTCGACGCGGTATTTCATGCCCAGCGCGATGGTTGCGGCTGGCGAAACAGGTCGCAGGCGCACGTCGGAGCAATTGCCGCTGGCGGCCCTTCAAATCCCCGGATCGATGACAGGTCTGGGAAGAATTTGCCCAATGGAACAAATCGGCGTGATCGTCGTTTCCACAGCAATAACAAGCGCCGCACCCGTGGCGATACCACAAGGGAGACATTGATGAGCGGTGCGGATCCGACCGTTGCGAGCATTCCAAAGGTGGTTAAGATAGGCGCGAAGCCAGGGTCAGGGCTGGCGTCGGCAAGGCGTGTTCGCTTTGGCGAACGGCCTCATTGTCGTCATTCTGTTCGTCATCAGTCCCCCGCAACCGGTCTCGGCCGAATGCATCCTTCAATGTTCAACAAAGCAAACCTCGGATAGGAACGCGTCATGAAGAAGATACTTATCGTAGCAAGCCTGATCCTCCCCTTGGCGGCATGCACGCAAACGGAGAAGGGCGCGGCGATCGGCGCGACCGGCGGCGCAATCATCGGCGGTGCAGCCACGGGCAATGTCAGAGGTGCTGCGGTCGGTGCCGCCATCGGCGGTGTCGCCGGCGCGCTCGTTGGCAATGCCAATGAGCCGGGACGTTGCATCTATCGCGACCGCTACGGCCGCCGCTACGAGGCCGCCTGCTAAGGCGCAAACGTCAAGAGGTCCAGGGAAGCGGGCTTCGGCCCGTTTCTCATGTCTTGCGCTTACAACTCGGGGAGAACTTTTTCGTCGGCACGGCTACTGCATAATTGCAGCAGGTTTAAAGTGTTACCGCGTCGTTTGTGCGTCCTGTTTGACGCGCGGCGCTGCAAGCGCCTCGGCGTCATCCAGCTTTTGCAGAAGGTCGATGAAAAGGTCAGGCACCGGCTCCTGCTCGATCGCGCGGTAGAGCGCCTTCAGCTTCGAGCCGATCAAGCCGTTCGGATCTGAGCCTCTCGCAGCCTTCGCCGTTTCCTCTTCCCCTACGCCACGCTCGTCCACAGGATGCTCCATCCCACAACCCCTAAGCCAGACAGCGCTCGAAACACCTCGAGCACGCATCGCTGTTGCCAGCTTCCCATAGGCCGAAAAACGTGTTCAAAACATTCACGTCTTTCGCAGGATGCTCATTGTCCTCAGAAAACAAGCGAATCACATCAGACCCAAGGAAGTACTTGATGTCACTTTCGACCCGTATTGCACCACACCTTCCCTTTCTCCGCCGTTACTCCCGCGCCGTGACCGGTTCGCAGGCGGCCGGAGACGGTTATGTGGCTGCAATTCTGGAAGCATTGATCGAGGACATCAGCCTTTTCCCGGAGGGTTCCAACGACCGCATTTCCCTCTACAAGCTGTTCTGCTCGCTGTTCGAGAAAGTCTCCGTCGACCGGACGGAGAACGTCTCTCCATTCGCCTGGGAACAGCAGGCTGCCGCCAATCTTTCGCTGATCGCGCCCGCGGCACGGCAGGCCTTTCTGCTCGTTTCGGTCGAAGGTTTCTCGATTGCCGATGCCGCCGAGATCATGGGGCAGAGCCAGGCGGCGTTTTCCAAGCTGCTGGCGGTGGCCTCGGAAGACATTTCGCGCCAGGTGGCAACCGAAGTCCTGATCATCGAGGATGAGCCGCTGATTGCGCTCGATATCGAAGATATGGTGACGAGCCTCGGCCATCGCGTGACCGGCATTGCCCGCACGCATAAGGAAGCGCTGGATCTTTACCGCAAGACGGCGCCGAAGATGGTTCTCGCCGACATACAGCTGGCCGACGGCAGCTCCGGTATCGACGCAGTCAACGAGATCCTGAAGGATGCGGCGGTACCGGTCATCTTCATCACCGCCTTCCCCGAGCGGCTGCTGACAGGCAAGCGGCCGGAGCCCGCCTTCCTCGTGACCAAGCCGTTCAACCCGGACATGGTCAAGGCGCTGATCAGCCAGGCCCTGTTCTTCGACGAACACGCCCGCTCGACACGCGGATAAGCGCACACGCCTTAGGCCGGCAGCTGCCGTTCCGGCTGCTGCTCGCGCACCTCCTCGAAGATCGTCATGGCGATCAGCGACAACGGCAGCGCCAGCATCGCGCCGACCGCGCCCCACATCCATGTCCAGAAGATGATGGCGACGAAGACGAGGAACGGGTTGACTTCGAGCCTGTTGCCCAGGATCGACGGGATCACCAGATTTTCCATGACCAGATGCACGACGAAAAAGACGGCCGCCGGCGCCAGCGCCAGGAGGATGGCTTCGTGCGTCATCAGCCCGCCGACGAGCAGGGCCAGCGTCATCATGGTCACGCCGAGATAGGGTATGAAGCTGGAGACGAAGGCAAACAACCCCCAGAGCGGTGGCATGGCCAGGCGCCGACCAGCGCGATGAGCATGGTGACGACGCCGAGCGCCAGATAGATTAGGCTCGCGATCGAAAAATACTGCGCCAGTGCGGTTTCGATCGCGTTCATGATCCGGATCGTGCTCAGACGTCGCTCCCGGCTGTTGAAGGCAAGGATGATGGTCCTGCGCAGATGCAGGCGACCTAGCAGGAAGAGCCCGAGTGCTGCAAGGAAAATCAGCGTCTGGACCAGGGCCGGCGTCAGCCCGGCGGCGACAACGCCGAGAACCGGACCAGCGTTCTTCATGACGGTGTCGGCAAGGGCTCCGTTGCCGGTTCCTCGCGCCACCGCCAGGCGCAGCCATTCGAAACGCTCGATGAAGGGTAACACACGTTCGACGACCCCCTCCGCCAGGGCCGGTGCCTTTTGCGCCAAGTCCGTCATTGGTCCGAGCAGGGCGCTGACCACCGAGGCGAGCCCAAGCACGAAGAACAGTGCCAGCAGCAGCCCACCCATGATCGGCGGCAGGCCGAACTTTGCCAGGCTGTCGGCCGCGCGTCCGAGCACGATGCCGACGACGACGGCGAGCGTGATCGGCATCAGGATCGTTTCCATCGAGTAGACGGCGGCTGAGCCGGCGATCACGAAGAGGCCGATGATGCTCCAGGCCACCATCAGGTCGATGCCGTCCCGCTTCGGCTCGGCGGGAAGTGCCGCCTCGACCGAGGCCTTTTCCTCCTCGGCGATGCGCTTCAGCTTGTAGTAAGCAGCCGTGTGCCCGGATGTGTCCAATGCCGTCCCTCGCCGTTGTTTGTCATGCGTCACGCCTAGAGCATTTTCCAGGAAAAGTGCGAAACGGTTTTCCGTCAGGAAATACGTAAAAGGAAAGAGATAGAGTGCGTCTGCGGCTCCGTCCAAACTGGAAACGCTCTACAGCGCCGCGCGTCTTATTAGACGCGCAAAGGTCGCTGTAGCACTTTGAATTGCGGACCGGATCACTCAGTGCCGTTCAGGCGGAAACACATGCAGGGTCAGCGACAGAAGCCCCAGGCCGAGGACGATGATGAGCAATGTGTGCGCCACGCCGACGGCTGTATGCGGGATGAACCCAAAACCGATCAACAGACCTGCAAAAGCAACCACGCAGACCCGCGGTAGCCAGTAGAGCATCGACAGCCCTCCCGTTTTTTTATGGAACCACAGGTAAACGTGCGGACTGGCGAATGGTTCCTGCCTGGGAGCCGCAGGTGGGGCGGTCGCGACAAAAGAAAACGCCGCCGTGCGTTGGGCACGGCGGCGGAAAGATAACATCACGCAAAGCCTTCTCGGCTTCGCCAAGCGCCTTAAAGCGTTTCCGGTTTAGACGGAACCGTAACAGCGCCGCGCAATTTTTGCGAGAGATGCTTTAGGCAGCGGCCGCGACGACGATTACTTCGACGAGGTATTCCGGCGTTGCAAGCTTGGCTTCGCCGGTGGCGCGTGCCGGGGTGTTGCCCTGCGGTGCCCAGGCGTCCCAGACCGAGTTCATCTTCGGGAAGTCGGCCATGTCCGCGAGCCAGATGGTGGCCGAGAGAATGCGGGTCTTGTCGGTGCCGGCGAGCGCCAGAAGACGGTCGACTTCGGCAAGCGCCTGCTTCGTCTGGGTCACGACATCGTCACCGGCATTGCCGACCTGGCCGGCGAGGTAGACGGTGTTGTTGTAAACCACGGCCTGGCTCATCCGGGGGCCGGTTTCGAAACGCTTGATTTCCATGATCGTGTTCCTGAAGTTGGGTCGAACGCTGATGGTTCGACCGAAAAGCGGCTGCCCGCCGCCGGAAGGCGAGAAGTGAATGGCGGCGCGAAAGCTCTACACCATCGGCCCGGCAAGGCCAAGAAGCCGGGGCGTTCTTTCCCCGGCCTCCTATTAGAGCGCTTCCACTTTAGATAGAGTCATGGAAACGCTCCATCTCCTACGCACTTCCGGACGGAAAACCGCTCCGCACTTTTCCTGGAAATGCTCTTGTTACACGGCGCCGAAAGGCTCAGGCCGCCTGTTTCTTGGCGAGCCGTGCCTTGATGCTGGCAACGTCGGCGCGCGGCGTCGCGGCAAACAGCGTCTTGGTGTAGCTGTGCTTGGGATCAGCGAAGACTTCGTCGCGGCTGCCGTATTCGACGGCCTCACCGAAATACATCACCATCACGTCGTCGGCGATATAGCGCACCACCGAGAGGTCGTGGCTGATGAAGACGTAGGTCAGTTGGAACTCGTCCTGCAGGTCCGCGAGCAGGTTCAGCACTTGCGCCTGAACCGACAGGTCGAGCGCCGAGACCGGCTCGTCCAGCACCAGAAGCTTCGGGTTGAGCATCAGCGCGCGCGCAATGGCGATACGCTGGCGCTGGCCGCCGGAGAACATGTGCGGGTAACGATTGTAGTGCCGCTCGTCGAGACCGACCTTCTTCAGCATCGCCATCGCTCGCTCGCGACGTTCGTCGGCGGGCGTCTTGGTGTTGATGATCAGCGGTTCGGTGAGGATGTCGCCGATCTTCTGGCGCGGGTTGAGCGAGCCATAGGGGTTCTGGAAGACGATCTGCACCTTGCGGCGCATCTCCGGCGTCAGGTCACCCTTGGTGATGTCGATCTTGTTGCCATCGATCAGCAGGTCGCCTGATGTCGCCGGATCGATCAGCGTCAGGATGCGGCCAAGCGTTGACTTGCCGCAGCCGCTTTCGCCGACGATCGCCAGCGTCTTGCCCTGTTCGACCGAGAAGCTCACGCCCTTGAGCGCATGCACGGTCTTGGCCTTTTTTATCAGGCCGCCGGGGATATGGTAGTCGCGCACCAGATTGCGCGCTTCGAGAACGACGGTCATCGGGCGGCTCCTTGAAGGCTCGGCTCATCGACGAAAAGTTCGGAGATGGTCGGCAGCCGGTCACCGGTCGCATTGTCCGGCAGGGCTGCCAGAAGCGCGCGCGTGTAGTTACTCTTCGGCGATTCGAACAGCGACAGGACGTCGGCTTCTTCCATCTTGCGACCCTTGTACTGCACGACGACGCGGTCGGCCGTCTCGGCGACCACGCCCATATTGTGCGTGATCATGATCAGGCCCATGCCATGCTCGGCCTGAAGCCGCATCAGGAGGTCGAGGATCTGCTTCTGGATCGTCACGTCGAGCGCGGTCGTCGGCTCGTCGGCGATCAAGAGCTTCGGGTTGCAGGCAATGGCAATCGCGATCATCACGCGCTGGCACTGACCGCCCGACATCTGGTGAGGATAGTGCCCAAGCCGTTCGGCCGGATCGGGAATGCCGACCGCCTCGAACAGTTCGATGGCGCGCTTGCGCCGCTGAGCCTTGTCGAGACCGAGGTGAATGCGCAGCACTTCCTCGATCTGGAAGCCGACCGTGAAGCACGGATTGAGGCTTGCGACCGGCTCCTGGAAGATCATCGAGATATCCTTGCCGATGATCTTCTTGCGCTCGGACGACGACATGCCGAGCAGGTCGCGTCCGTTGAACGTCAGCTTGTCGGCCGTAACGTTGGCCGTCCAGGGCAGGAGACCCATGGCCGCCAACATAGACACGGATTTGCCCGAGCCGGACTCGCCGACGATCGCCAGCACTTCCTTTTCATGAACCTTCATCGACACGCCGTCGACGGCGCGGAAGGGACCGGTGGCCGTCTGGAATTCGACGACCAGGTTTTCAATTTCGAGAAGCGCCATGATCAGGACCTCTTCAGCTTGGGATCGAGAGCATCGCGCAGGCCGTCACCCATCAGGTTGATCGCCAGCACCGTGACCAAAATTGCAACGCCCGGAAGCGTCACTACCCACCACTTGCTCTGGATGAACTCACGCGCTTCGGCGAGCATCGTGCCCCACTCCGGTGTCGGAGGCTGTGCACCCATACCGAGGAAGCCGAGAGCGGCGGCGTCGAGGATCGCGCTCGAGAACGACAGCGTCGCCTGGACGATCAGCGGCGCCATGCAGTTCGGCAGGATCGTCTTGAACATCAGGCGGCCGTGGCCGGCACCCGCCACCTTCGCGGCAATGACGTAGTCACGGCTCTTCTCGCTCATGACGGCAGCACGCGTCAGGCGCACGAAGTGCGGCTGGAAGACCAGTGCGATGGCGATCATCGCATTGGTCAGGCCCGGTCCGAGAACGGCGACCAGCACGAGGGCCAGCAGCAGCGACGGGAAGGCCAGGATGATGTCCATCACACGCATGATGACGGTATCGACCCATCCACGGAAGTAACCCGCGATCACGCCGACGAAAATACCGCCGACCAGCGAGAGCGTGGTGACGATGACGCCGACGAACAGCGAGAACTGGGTGCCGTAGATCAGGCGCGAGAGCATGTCGCGACCAACGGCGTCGGTCCCGAGCAGGAATTCGGCACGGCCGCCTTCCTGCCACACTGGCGGGATCAGCACCGCATCGCGGTACTGGGCGGTCGGGTCATGCGGCGCGATGATCGGCGCGAAGATCGCGAGCAGGACGAGGAACAGGAAGAACACAAGGCCGATGACGGCACCGCGGTTCTCGGAGAAATAGTACCAGAATTCGGCCAGTCGCGCCCGGCGGGACGGATCTGTCGAAACGGCGCTCGTTGCAGCAGCTTGAGACATATCGCCCTCCTTAGTGCCGGATGCGGGGGTTGATGAGACCGTAGAGCAGGTCGACGGCAAGGTTCACCAGCATGATGATGCCAGCAATGACCAAGAGGCCACCCTGAATGACGGCGTAGTCGCGCCGGAAGACGGAATCGACCATCCACTTGCCGATGCCCGGCCAGGAGAAGATCGTCTCGGTCAGGATCGCGCCGGCGAGCATGACGCCCACCTGCAGGCCGATCGTCGTGATGACCGGGATCATCGCGTTTCGAAGCGCGTGGACACCGACGACACGGAAGGTCGAGAGGCCCTTGGCGCGCGCCGTGCGCACATAGTCTTCCGAAAGCACTTCAAGCATCGCCGATCGGGTCTGGCGCGCAATCACCGCCAGCGGGATGGTGCCAAGCACGATCGTCGGCAGGATGAGATGGCTCACCGCAGACTTGAACGCACCCGCCTGCCCCGACAACAACGAGTCGATCAGCATGAAGCCTGTAACCGGCGGGAAGAAGTACATCAGCGAGATGCGGCCCGAAACCGGCGTCCACTGCAGGATGCCGGAGACCAGCATGATCAACAGCAGGCCCCACCAGAAGATCGGCATGGAGAAACCGACGAGTGCGGTGCCCATGATCGTCTGGTCGACGAAGGAGCCGCGCTTGATCGCCGCGATGACGCCGGCGGGAATGCCGAGCACGATCGCGAAGATGATCGCGCAGAGCGAAAGCTCCAGCGTCGCCGGGAACAGTTCGAAGAACTGGTCGATCACCGGCTTCTTCGTCACGATCGACGTGCCGAAGTCGCCCTGGACGACGCCCAAGAGATAATCGAAGTATTGGATCACGATCGGCCGGTCGAAACCGAGCGCGTGTGAAATTTCCGCATGCCGCTCCGGCGACATGACACGCTCGCCCGAAAGCAGGGCGACAGGATCGCCCGGAAGCATGCGAATGAAGGAGAAGGCAATGATGGAGACCCCGATGAAAGTCGGGATCAGGACCGCCAAACGCCCCAAGAGAAATCGAAACATGTTTTACCCCGCGCCACGTTGCCGCGCCGTTGTCTCCCGGCGCTGGCACCACTGCATGTTTCCTTGAACCCTTCGGATTCGAGGGCAAAAACATGCAGCAACTCAAATTGCTACAGCGACCTTTGCGCGTCTGACAGGACGCGCGCCACTGTAGTAGATGCAAAGAGGGGCGTTTGCCCGTGGCAAACGCCCCCTTTCGGATCAGTTCATTAGCTTACTCGACAATATCCACGCCGTCGAAGGCAAAATCGCCGAGTGGGCTCTGGACGAAACCTTCGACATTCTTGCGCATCGGAACGACCGACAGCGAGTGGTCGAGCGTTGCCCAGGGCGCTTCGCGCTTGAAGACGACCTGCGCCTCTTCGTAGAGCTTGGTGCGCTCTGCCAGGTCGGACGTTTCCTTGGCCTTCTTGACCAGGGTGTCGAATTCCTGGTTGCACCACTGAGCGCGGTTGTTGCCGCCGACAGCGTTGCAGCCGAGAAGGGTGTCGAGGAAGTTGTCCGGGTCGCCGTTGTCGCCGGTCCAGCCGAGGATGACGGCACCGTCACGGTCCTTTGCCTTCGACTTGTCGAGGTATTCGGCCCATTCGTAGGACACGATCTCGACCTTGACACCGATCTTGGCGAAGTCAGCCTGCATCAATTCGGCAGCGCGGCGGGCGTTGAGCATGTACGGGCGCGAAACCGGCATCGCCCACAGCTTCATCGACAGATCCTTGACGCCTGCGTCTTCGAGCATCTTCTTGGCTGCGTCGAGATCGTAGGTGTCGTCCTGGAGCGTGTCGTTGTACGACCACATCGTCGGCGGGATCGGGTTCGTTGCCGGCTGGGCAGCGCCCTGGAATACGGCATCGACGATCGCCTGCTTGTTGATCGCCTTGTTCAGCGCCTTGCGGACTTCCGGCTTGTCGAACGGAGCCTGCGTCGTGTTGTAGGCGAGGTAAGCAACGTTCAGACCGGCCTGTTCCATGACCTTCAGGTTCGGATCGGCCTTCATGGCCTGTACGTCGGCCGAGTTCGGGTACGGCATCAGGTGGCATTCGCCGGCCTGCAGCTTCTGGAAGCGAACCGAAGCGTCGGTGGTGATCGCGAAGACGAGGTCGTCGATCTTCTGCTTGCCACCCCAGTAGTCGGGGTTTGCCTTGTAGCGGATGACGGCATCCTGCTGGTAGGCGACGAACGCGAACGGACCGGTGCCGAGCGGCATCTGGTTCATCTGGTTCATCTTGCCTTCGGCCTGCAGCTTGTCGGCATATTCCTTCGACAGGATCGAAGCGAACGGCATGGCGATGTTGGCGAGGAACGGTGCTTCCTTGCGCGTCAGGGTGAACTTGACCGTCAGGTCATCGACCTTCTCGACCGACTTGATGACTTCCGGGAAGCCCATGCCGGCTGCGTATTCCCACGAAGCGCCGGTCACGTATTTGTTCCAGGGATTGTCGGCCTTGAGCTGGCGCTCATACGAGAACACGACGTCGTCGGCGTTCAGCTCGCGAGTGGGAGTGAAGAACTCCGTCGTCTGGAACTTCACGCCCGGACGCAGCTTGAACGTGTATTCAAGGCCGTCATCGGAAATGGTCCAGCTCTCAGCGAGGCCCGGCTCGGTTTCGGTCGTGCCCTTCTTGAACTCGAGCAGGCGGTTGTAGACCGTGTGCGCCGCTGCGTCGAACGTCGTGCCGGCGGTGTAGAGGCCCGGATCAAAACCCTCAGGCGAACCTTCCGAGCAGTAAACGAACGTTTTCGACCAGGCGGAGCCGGCCATCAGCGTGGCAAGCGCCGTCGCTGCGAAGAGTGTAGTGAGCTTTTTCATGAGCTTTGCTTCCCAGATTTGTTCTTGTTCTCGTATTTTCCTGACGCGGAATGACGTTTGCCCCCGGTCAAGGCCGGATGGAACGACATTTGGCGTCGCATTGCAATAAGTCGCCAAACAAATTTGTCTATGCGAAAAATTCCTCCTATGGCGGAGCCGGAAATCTGTCCACTGTTTTAGAATACCCTGACATTTCCAGGGGCTTTTTCGGCCGCTGCTCGGCCGGCGTGCAACATCCCGATCCGGCTTATCGGTGACGGCGTGACCGAAGTGCGACGGTGACAGGCGGGAGTGTGGAGCAGGTCACATGTGCCGACCGCATCCATCGTGCACCCGCCTTGCGTGTGTCGCTCCGGCCGGGCGATCGGCGATTCGACGAAAATCGCAAGAAACGGTCAATCCCAAGATAGTTGGGTAGAAATCCCCTATGTGATCGTGCAATAGAACCTGGACAAAATCTCGGGGGAGACAATCGACGTGCCAAAACGTCCTTGGGAGGGGGCGGCATCCGCCACTCGGCGCTTTCAACATCGCGGCGACGCGACCGCGAGACGACCATGATGATGCCGATCCGCAATTTCGTCACCGGCTTCATGCCGTTGATTGAGCCGGCCTTGCGAGTAGACTGCCGCCTCGCGACAAAAGGGTAGCGCACGCGTGGCACGTTTGCTGGAAAATCACAGGCGTTACGATCTCCGCGACGATCTGGAGAAAGCGCTCAACCGCGTCGACTTCTTCCGCATCTTTCACACGATGGCATTGCGGTTCGGCTTCAACCATTTCGGCATTCTGCAGCTCGGCAACGAGAACGACGCCTGCATGTTGTCCACCCGGCTCGTCCTGCACGATCTTCCGTCGGGCCTCGCGGAAGAATACGACAAGCGCCACCGCTTCGGCGATTCGCTTTTCTACAAAACCCTGCACACATCGATCATTTCCTCCGTCTGGAGGTCAGGCGATCGCGGCTGCGCCAATGGCCAGAACCTGCTGGTCCAGCTCGGCTTCGAGCTGCTCTTGAGCGTGCCGGTGCACGCGGCAGCGACCGGCGCGCGATACGCCGTCCTGTTTCTGGGCGACGGCAACGACATCGGCCGCTCCGAGCATTTCGAGCTGACCTATGACGCCGTCTGCGCCTTCGACTATTTCTATCGCATCGCGCTTTCCAACAAGGCCGGCATGGGCCTGACGCCGCGCGAGACGGAGATCCTCAAGTGGATCTCCCATGGCAAGACGGCAAGCGAGATCGCGCTGATCGTATCGGTGTCCGAACACACCGTGAATTCGCATACGGCGACAATCCTGAAGAAGCTGGATGTCGTCAATCGGACCCAAATGGTGGCGAAGGCGATACGCGAACAGATCATTCAGTGAAGCCGATCGACGGGGCGATCTGAACCTGGCGGCGTCGCAAGGCGGCCCCGCTGACAGCAGGCGCCGCAGAAACGATGCAAACTCGCCACCCCACCCGCTTGCCGATGACAGGCGCGCGCAGCAGAATGGCTCCCGGTCACTCAGGTACTTGGACGATCATGACACAAAAAGCCCATATCCTGCTCGTTGACGACGACCCTGCGGAGAACCTCATTCTGCGCGGGCTGATCAAGAAGGTCAGCACCATCGAGATCGAACTGCATTATTGCCAGACGATCGAAAGCGCCCTCGAATTCCTTCGTTCGGGCAAACCGGTGTCGATGGTGTTGATGGACAATCGCCTTCAGCCGCAGCGCGACTTTCGCGAAACCGTGCCGGCACTCCGGTACCAGGGCTTCATCGGCCCGATCGGCGTGATCTCGGGGTCGCTCGTCGAGCCCTATTTCCAGAGTCTGGAAGAGTACGGCGCGGATTTCCGGATCGACAAGTCCGAGATCGATCCGACGGCAATAGAGTTCATCCTGAGGGAATATCTGGCACCGAACTGAAGGGGCGGCCGGCGGCGCTTTGAGCGGCTAAATCATGAGCGGTAGAGCTACGGCGCCGAGGTCATGACTGATACGCGGCGCCGCAAACGTCGGATCAGGCCGCAGTCGTCTGCGGGGCCTGCGGACGCTTGGTCTCTTCCAGGCCGAGCAGGAAGTTGATCTGGGGACGCGCCTTGACCAGATCGTCGATGGTGTAGCCCTGAAGCACCTCGAAGAAAGCGTTCAAAGCCTTGCGCAGAGCGGTATTGAGGCCGCAGCTGTCAACCAGCGGGCAATCGATTTCACCGGCTTCGAAGCACTCGGCCATCGCGAAGCTGTCTTCCGTGACCTTGACCACGTCGAACAGGGTGATTGCGGAAGCGGGCCTCGGCAGCCGTACGCCGCCGTTGCGGCCACGAACAGTCTCGACCAGGCCAGCGCGGGTCAGCGGCTGGAGAATCTTGAACAGAAACAGCTCTGAGACGCCATAGGCCCTGGCGATTTCAGGAATGCGGCTGAGCTTCTCGCCGTTTGCAGCGCAGTACATCAACATGCGAACCGCGTAGTTCGTTTGTTTCGTCAGTCGCATCATTCACTCCGAAATCGAGAGGTTTATCAAACCTTCATATAGGACGGATCGTAGTTTGGAACAATTCCAAAATACCAAAAAAGTCACATCTGCTTGATCGTTAACGGTTTCCCAGTTGACTGTTTGGTGGCTGCCGATCAAAAAGATGAGCGATTTTGTTAACTTAGCTCAAACCAAAAAAATGGAGGAAACCATGTCCGTTTCAAGAGCTGCAATGGGCGTATTGTCCCTCACCGCCAGCCTGTTCGCGTCCACTGCTGCCTGGGCCGATGGCGAGGTCAACATCTATTCCTATCGTCAGCCCGATCTGATCAAGCCATTGCTTGATGCCTTTACCAAGGAAACCGGCATCACGACGAACGTGCTCTTCCTCGACAAGGGCCTCGTCGAGCGCATCCAGGCCGAAGGCGCCAACTCGCCTGCGGACGTGATCCTCACCGTCGACATCAGCCGCCTCACTGAAGCCAAGGATGCGGGCGTGACGCAGCCGGTCGCCAACGAGACGATCAACAAGGACATCCCGGCGCACTTCCGCGACCCCGATGGCAACTGGTTCGGCCTGACGACCCGCGGACGCGTTGTCTACGCCTCCAAGGACCGCGTCGCCGAAAACGACATCACCTATGAGGAACTCGCCGATCCCAAGTGGAAGGGCAAGATCTGCACCCGTGATGGCCAGCACTCCTACAATATCGGCCTGTTCGCCTCGATGATCGCCCACAACGGCGAAGCCGAGACCGAGAAGTGGCTGACTGGCCTGAAGAACAATCTGGCGAAGAAGCCCGATGGCGGCGACCGCGACCAGGCAAAGGCGATCCTTGCCGGCGAATGCGATCTGGCGCTTGGCAACACCTACTATGTCGGTCTGATGCTGACCAACGAGAAGGAGCCGGAACAGAAGGAATGGGCGGCGGCTATCAAGGTGCTCTTCCCGAACGCCAAGGACCGCGGCACGCATGTGAACATTTCGGGCATGGCACTCGCCAAGAACGCCCCGAACAAGGACAATGCGTTGAAGCTGATGGAATTCCTGTCGGAAGGCGAAGCGCAGAAGATCTACGCCGAGCAGGTATACGAATATCCGGTGCTGCCGGGTGCCGAGCCCTCCGACGTGGTCAAGTCGTTCGGCACGATCAAGCCCGACGAACTGCCGTTGGCCGACATTGCAGCCAACCGCAAGAAGGCATCGGAACTGGTCGACAAGGTCGGCTACAACGACGGCCCGCAGGACTGATCCTACTGCATGTTTCCTTAAATCCCATTCGATTTAAGGATCAAAACATGCAGCAATTCAAAGTGCTACAGCGACCTTTGCGCGTCAAATTAAGACGCGCGGCGCTGTAGCCATCGCGTGAATTGGAAACAGCGGGCCGTGTGCCCGCTGTTTTCGTTTTGATGACAGCGTCGCGCCTTGTGTGGGGAAGCCGCTCGACGGACCAGAGGGCTACTGAGCCTGCGCCCTCAGTTCGCCGGCATAATCGAGGATCGCCTTGCGCCGTTCCGGTGTGCCGGGATGGGTCGCAAGGATGCTGGTGTCGGAACTGTCGCCAAGCTCCTTTTCGAGCAGGTCGAAGAACCGTGCGATTGCCGTCGGATCCCGCCTGGCTTTCAGCATCAGTTCCACCGAATGCCGATCTGCTGCCGCTTCCGCGCTACGCGAAAAGGAGAGCGTAAGGAGACCGGCACCCTGCACCAGAATGTCCTCAGCACCGGAGCCGATGTCGCCACCGATCATCATGACCAGCCCAGCGACGCCCGCGGCGCGGTAGATCTGGCGCAGGCTATGCTCGAGTTCGACATGACCGATCTCGTGCGCCAGCACGCCGACGATCATTTCGGTATCGTCGCCGGCAAGCTCGATCAGCTCATCGGTAACGATCAGCGTGCCGTCGGGCAGCGCGAAAGCATTCGGGCCGATGGTCCCGCCCATGCGGAAGTTGAGGGTGTAGCCACCCTCGCCGCGATCGGACAGCCGTGCGATCGCGTTGAACCCCTCACGGATCTTGTCCTGGCGCTCAATTGCAAGCGCCGACGTGTCGAGCAGCGTGCGATCCATCGTCTCCATGGTGCTTGCCGACATGATCTTCGGCACGATCGGCGGCGTCACCAGCACGGCGATTTCGACCAGCGCCGGTACGGCATAACGATAGATGGCCACGCCGCTGAGCACGGTCGCCAGGACGACCGCGATCAGGCGCGGGTGAAAACGCTCCCATTCGTGGACGAGATTGGTTTTTCCCTTGCGTTTCAGGAAACGATCGACGGCGTCGTTGTCGGTCGTCTCGAACAGAGAACCATCGGGAAACTCGATGCGACGCGGAATGGCGCCGACGCGCGCAGAAATATCGACGGCAGCAAGTGCTCCACCTGCAAGTTCGGCGCCGGCCTCATCCAAAGCCTTGAGGCCACCGCCATCTTCGATCAGCCGCGAGGGCACCGACCGGCTGGAACCGGCCGGATGCCACTCGCCAACAGCAATCTCCGTGCCGTTAGAAGCCAAAGTCGAACCCTTCGAAGTCCATGAACTCCGAACCGACGGCCGAACCTTCCTGGGCGATCCGGTCGAACATCTCGCCGACATTGCCTTCGAAATGGACGCCCGTGTGTTCATTGACATAACGCGCCATGCGCACGGCTGCCCAGGGACGCATAAGGCCCAGCGTGAAGATGGTGACGATCATGTTGGTAATCGCGATCCAGGCGTAACGGCCCCGCGACAGGTCGCTCGTCAACTGATGCTTGCCGTCGAAGGTCGTTGCCGACCAGGCGACGTTGCGCACGCCGGCACGGTAGAACAGCGCCGCGACCCCGAAGATCGAGAGGAATGCAATGTAGGCGATGACGAACAAGGCAATCATCGAAACGTGCATTCCCAGCGTTGCCTCAATGGAGCCGTCGAACAACGACATGATCACGGCCAGATTGAGGAAACCAATAAAGGCAATGATCAGCAGGCCAGCGACGATGATGGCCGCCGACAGGAACCACGACTTGTAGATCGCACCGACGGAAGGATCGGTCGCGAATGCCCGTTGCCCATAACGCAGGTTGCTGCCGATGTAGCGATAGGACCAGCGGCTGGCGAGCGGCACCAGGATGCCAAGTGTGAGGACCGAAATAACCGGACCGACGATGAAGGCGAGAAACGCACCGCCGACGCCGCCGACGAAATCGAACCGCACATTGCGATAGCTGGTCACGCGGGCACTGAAGCGCAGGCCCCTGACGACCAGCCATGGCACGAAGGCCACCAGCAACAGGGCAAGAATGATGCCGGCGATCGGCACGACGTTCAGCATGACGTTGTAGAAGATCAGGTAAGCGAAAACGATCACCCGACCGATCAGGATCTGCTTACCCTTTGCGTGATATTCGAAGGCGCGCCCGAGAAGCACCGTGTTACCGTAGAAATAGCGGTTGCGGCGGACCTTCGCCCAGGCGGAATAGATGCCGAGCGTGATGATCGTCAGCAGCACGTTGACGATCCAGATGCCAAAATACTCTTTTCCGCTACCGGTAAACGACAGACGGTGGAAATTGTCCGGTACCCTCTGCGTCAACGTCCCTTGCATCGACGCCGTTTCGGCCACGACCATGATAAAACCTCTCTCAATGAAATCAGCTTGCGGCAGCCCGCCATCACACAGGCGCCGCGTTGCGACAGATTGACGTCAATTGTGAACCCAGCGAACTGTGGCTATCCCCCGGATGAGCCTTCCATGCAAATGAACGGTCGAAATGCCTGCAATATTCGACCAAGGCGCGAATCAATTTTCCGCCGCCTCGGGCATATCAAATTAGTTGCAGTGCAACATGACATGCAACAGAAAAGGGTCTTTCGAAGGGGCCCCGGCATGCAAAAAAAGGCCTCTCGAAGGAGGCCTCGGGCACGCAACAAAAAAGGGCCTCCCGAAGGAGGCCCTGGAGGCGGGAGGATCTTTATCCCGTCATTACTTCATCGTCGGCATGACGAACTCGGCACCGTCCTTGATGCCTGACGGCCAACGCTCAGTGATCGTCTTGGTCTTGGTCCAGAACTTGATCGAGTCCGTGCCGTGCTGGTTGAGGTCGCCGAAGGACGAGGACTTCCAGCCGCCGAAGGAGTGGTAGGCGAGCGGAACCGGGATCGGAACGTTGACGCCGACCATGCCGATGTTGATGCGCGAGGCGAAGTCACGGGCAGCATCGCCATCGCGGGTATAGATCGCGACGCCATTGCCGTATTCGTGCTTCATCGGCAGGTCGAGGGCTTCCTCGTAGTTCTTGGCGCGAACAACCGAAAGGACCGGTCCGAAGATTTCGGTCTTGTAGATATCCATATCCGGGGTGACGTGGTCGAACAGGCAACCGCCGACGAAGTAGCCGTCCTCATAGCCCTGGAGCTTGAAGTCGCGGCCGTCGACCACGAGTTTCGCACCCTGCTCGAGGCCGCTGTCGATCAGGCTTCTGATGCGCTTCTCCGCTTCCTTGGTGACAACAGGGCCCATGTCGGCCTTCTCGTCGGTATAGGGGCCGATGCGCAGGCTTTCGACCATCGGCGTCAGCTTGGCGATCAGGCGGTTGGCAGTGTCCTCGCCAACGGGAACGGCAACCGAGATAGCCATGCAGCGCTCGCCGGCCGAGCCGTAGCCGGCGCCCATCAGCGCGTTGGCGGCCTGGTCCAAATCGGCGTCCGGCATGATGATCATGTGGTTCTTGGCGCCGCCGAAGCACTGGGCGCGCTTGCCGTTCATGGCAGCCGTGCCGTAGACGTAGCGGGCGATCGGGGTCGAGCCGACGAAGGATACGGCCGAAATGTCGGGGTTGGTGAGGATCGCGTCGACCGCGCCCTTGTCGCCATTGACGACGTTGAGGATGCCGGCCGGCAGACCTGCCTCGATCATCAGTTCGGCCAGGCGGACCGGCACGGACGGATCACGCTCGGACGGCTTCAGGATGAAGGCGTTGCCGCAGGCGATCGCCGGGGCGAACATCCACATCGGGATCATGGCGGGGAAGTTGAACGGCGTGATGCCGGCGCCGATGCCGACGGCCTGGCGGATCGAGTACATGTCGATGCCGGGGCCGGCACCTTCGGTGAACTCGCTCTTCTGCAGATGCGGAATGCCGATGACGAATTCGCAGACTTCCAGGCCGCGCACGAGATCGCCCTTGGCGTCTTCAATCGTCTTGCCGTGCTCGCGCGAGAGGATCTCGGCCAGCTCGTTCATGTGGGTGTTGAGAAGTTCGACGAACTTCATGAACACGCGGGCGCGGCGCTGCGGGTTGGTGGCTGCCCACTTCGGCTGCGCGGCCTTGGCGCTGGCGACGGCAGCGCCGAGTTCCGCGTCGCTTGCCAGCGCCACGGTGCCCTGCACTTCGCCCGTTGCCGGGTTGAAGATGTTGCTCGTGCGCCCGCTGGTGCCGGCGACGCGCTTGCCATCGATGAAATGACCGAGTTCGTACATGGATGTCTCCTCCTGATCTTGATTGTGGCGGCATGATCGCACTACGATTTGAACAAAGCAATTTCCGATATTCAGCAACCGTTGTGCGCAAATTGAAGTCCATAGGGATCAGAAACATGAATTGGGACGACGTGAGAATGTTTCTGGCGGTCGCGCGCACCGGGCAGATCCTTGCCGCCTCCAAGCGGCTCGGCCTCAACCATGCCACGCTCAGCCGGCGGGTGACCTCGCTTGAGGAAACGCTGAAGACCCGTCTCCTGGTGCGCAGGCCGAACGGCTGCGAACTGACGGCCGAAGGCGAGATCTTCCTGGCGGCGGCCGAACGCATGGAAACGGAGATGCTGGCAGCACAGTCGCAGATCGGCCGCATCGACACGGCGATCGCCGGGACGGTACGCATCGGCGCGCCGGATGGATTTGGTGTCTCCTTCCTCGCGCCGCGCCTCGGGCGGCTGACGGCGCGCTATCCGGAACTGAAGCTGCAGCTCGTGCCGGTGCCCCGCTCCTTCTCGCTGTCGCAGCGTGAAGCCGATATCGCCATCACCATCGAAAGGCCGGAACAGGGACGCCTGGTCTCATCGAAGCTTACCGACTACACGCTCGGTCTCTACGCCTCCTCGACCTATCTTGCGCAGCACGGCACGCCGCAAACGATCGACGACCTCAAGCACCATCGCCGCATCGGCTATGTCGAGGACCTGATCTTCACGCCGTCGCTGAATTTTTCGGCCGAGATCATGCGCAGCTGGGATGCCGCCTTCGAAATCTCGAGCGCCACCGGGCAGACGGAGGCGGTGCGCTCCAGCGCCGGCATCGGCATCCTGCACAACTACATCGCCCGGCACACGCCGGAACTCGAGCGCATCCTGCCTGAAACCACAATCCGGCGTGCCTACTGGACCACCTACCACGAAAGCGCCCGCGACCTGGTGCGCGTGCGCACCGTGGCGGCCTTCCTGCAGGAGCTGGTGACCGCGGAGCACCAGATGTTTGCCTGACCGCGCTCCAGAGCTACAGCGCCGCGCGTCTTGTTAGACGCGCAAAGGTCGCTGTAGCACTTTGAATGGCTGCATGTTTTTATCCTTACATCGAAAACGATTTTAGGAAACATGCAGTGGAGCGATCCCGGACGATTGCGCGCCGGCGAATGTCTCTACCCACAGAATCCAACGCGGCGGTCTGGCGCGTTTTTCGCTGTCAATGTGCGACTTGTGAAACTGCCGACATCAATTCTTCGGGATTCAGCGCCCGGCACATATTTTGGCCCTGGCCATCAACTTCCGTGAAGCTCCAACGCACCACACCTTCTCGATCGAGCAGGAACTGGCCAATGAGTTGCATATGGCCGGGTACCCTCACCTGCTGATCGGCTTCTGTGATTTCGTACCCATCCTTCTCGCTGAGAAGGTCGCCCGCGGTCGCCGGATCCATCGGTTCAGGCAATTCACCCGGCCGATCGACCCGCATCGTCATGACCACGTCCATTCCAACCTTGCGTGGCCAGTCGGTCTCATTCTCCGTAAACTCGAGGAGGGGTAAGCCGAAGGCGCGGTGTGAAGCTCGCTCCGGGTCCGATGCAGCAAGAAGACCGGGTATCGGATGATAGCGGAAATAGAGTCGCGCGCGCTCGACCGGGGTGTTGACCACCGCCAGAGATTCGACGCCTTTTTCGCGCAGAGCCGTGTTGAACTGTGCCATCGCCGCGACATGGCGTCGGCAGAACGGACACAGCAGGCCTCGAAACAAACCGACCAACAACGGGCGACGGCCGCGAAAATCATCAAGTGCGATCTTCCCCTCGCGTGAGATCGCATCCAGCACAAAGTTCGGAGCCTGGTCGCCCGGTTGTAACGGATGATCCAGATAATGTGCAGACATGGTCAACCTCCTCGCCCGAAGGACCAATGAAGAAGAGGCAGCACAAGACGTACTTCAAAGAGCCCGTACTGGGCGCAAACGTCCTGCTCCAACGCAGAGAGCTCTCGGCCTCCGCCATGTTGCCGAGGTCGAAATCAAGCGCCGCAGGGCCTGACCTCTCGCCATACAGCGCCGCGCGTCTTATTAGACGCGCAAAGGTCGCTGTCGCACTTTGAATTGCTGCATGTTTTTTCCTTAAATCGAATAGGATTTAAGGAAACATGCAGTAGCGTACAGCCAGGATCGACCTGAGAATGGCCTCACATTGGCCCACGAGCAAGCAGTAAACAGCGAATCGTCATCCGTGCCACGGGACGGCACGGCGGCGAGGTCGAATGGACCTCCTGACACGCGCCTTCCCTGGTTAGATAGACACTCCGGCCTCGCGGAGTCCGTCCGCCAGTCGATCGAGCACAGTGGGATCCCGGTAAGGCAAGGCCCGCTTGAGGTGGTTGATGGAAAAGTTCGGGTTAACCTCGAACACTTCGCGCCAGTAGCGGCGCGCCTCCTCGTGGCGCCCGGTGCGACCATAGAGGCAGGCGAGATAAAAGCGCGTCATGTCCGATCGCGGCGCAAGCGCCAGGCGGCGCTTGAAGGCGATCTCGGCCTCGCCGAAACGGCCGAGGTTCAACAACGTCCGACCCAGGAAATGCAGCGACAGGTCGAATTGCGGATCGAGCCGATGGGCCCGTGTGTAGAATGGCAGCGCGTCTTCGTACCGACCTTGGAAATCCCGTATCGTGCCAAGTGCAGTATGGCAGCTCGCGGAATTGGGATCGAGTTCGATCGCCCTTTGAGCGGCATGCTCCGCTTCGTCGAAGTGCCGCATCCAACAGTGCGCGAGCGAGAGAGCG
Organism: Ensifer sp. 1H6; assembly: GCF_001976035.1. Taxonomy (NCBI): domain Bacteria; kingdom Pseudomonadati; phylum Pseudomonadota; class Alphaproteobacteria; order Hyphomicrobiales; family Rhizobiaceae; genus Ensifer; species Ensifer sp. 1H6. Next base: position 168,555 of record NZ_MOAI01000008.1, read on the forward strand.
TGATGGCCATGCGGCTCGTTATCGTCGATATCGACGGCCCTTTGTGCCAGCTCCAAAGCGCGTTCAAGATCGTCGGCCGTCCCGCCGTTCCACCGATTGATGAAATCGGTCAAGGCGATGATCGCGAGAGAAGCGTAGGCAGCCGCAAGCCCCGGATCGATGGCGATGGCACGCTCGAGCATGCTGCGCGCCTCCGCGGACGATACGGCGTTGAACTGCAGAATCGCCTGGCGGGAACGGACGAGCAGATCATAGGCTTCTGGATCGACCTTGCCGAGGCTCCCGCGTCGCTCTTCCTCGCCGGTTGTTAGCTTCACCTTGAGCGCGGTGACGATGGTGCGGGTCACTTCGTCCTGAACCGCAAAGATATCTTCAATTCCCCGATCGTAGCGCTCGGCCCATAGATGACCGCCGGTCGTGCCGTCGATCATCTGGGCATTGATGCGGATTCGATCAGCGGCCCGGCGTACGCTGCCTTCCAGGACATAGCGGACGCCAAGTTCCCGGCTCACCTTGCGGATATCTGGCGCCTTGCCCTTGTAGGCGAAAGAGGAGTTGCGGGCGATCACGAAGAGGCCGGAAACCTTTGAGAGATCCGTGATGATGTCCTCGGTGATGCCGTCGGCGAAATACCCCTGCTCCGGGTCGCCGGACATGTTGTCGAACGGCAGAACGGCTATCGATGGCTTCTTTGGAAGCTGCGGCGGGGCTTCGGTGGCAATCTTGACGGGATCGTTTGTGCGGTCGTCCGGCGACCACGTCCAGATATGCACCGGGCGTTCGATGTTCTTGACCTCGTGATGACCGCTGTCGACGAAGTCGAGGTCGATGCGACCATGCACATATTCATGAACACCATCCGCAATGGCTACGCTGCCAGGCCTGGCAAGCGCCTCGATACGCGCCGCCACATTGACCCCATCGCCGTAGAGATCGCTGTCGGCGACCATGATGTCGCCCAGGTTGACGCCGACGCGAAGCACGATCGCCAGGTCTGCCGGCACGTCCTTGTTGGCGGCTGCCATGGCCCGCTGAAGTGCCGCGGCGCATTCGACGGCGTTGACGGCGCTGGAGAACTCGACGAGCACGCCGTCGCCGGTCCTCTTGAAGACGCGGCCCTGATGTGTGGCGACGAGTGGCTCCAACACCTCTTTCCATCGCGCCATGAGCTGCGTGTAGGTGCTTTTCTCGTCACGCTCCATGAGCCGGCTGTAGCCGACTACGTCAGCCGCCAAAATGGCAGCGAGCCGCCGTGTGATGGGTTCGTTGGCCATGGACAATGGCGCCTTCCTGGGGCGCCTTCCTGGCGCCCATTGGCGAAATTTTACTGGCGTCTTGCTCCCATGTCCATTCGGCTTGAAGCCGATTGGTCGATATCCAACATCGTGGCAGGGCGCGCCAACCTCCACTTGTGTGGCGGTTCCAAAAAATGTCAGCTTCAGGGTGCGATCCGGGCCTCAGGAACGACCGGTTCGGGTCGATGGCGGAGATGGACACAGCGACGTTTGGAATTCCGTTCCTGCCTTAAGCGGATTTAAGCGTTGGAACACCAACCCGCACCGTCGATTGTGGTGCATTTGTCGTCCAAATATCCGGAGAACGTCGATAGAGACGGAAGCAGGTGCGCGAAAAGCGCTTAATATCAGATAGATATAAAGAGAATGGTACGGTTGGGGGGTCTCGAACCTCCGACCTCAGGTGCCACAAACCTGCGCTCTAACCAACTGAGCTACAACCGCACAAACGAGCGACATCAGTCGCTTGGCGGCTCACATACGGAGACTTCCGCCGCTTTGCAAGCCTAAACTTGAGATTATCCTGCAAAAAGACCGGATGGCAAGCCACCCGGTCCCATTCATGCCCAGCGCGGCCAGGGGCCGGCGCGGATCAGACCTTCTTGAAAGAAGACATCGCCTTTTCAGCGGCTTCCTTGCCAGGCTTGGTAACATTCTCAGCAACCTTCTTGGTTGCTTCCTGCATCGACTTGGTCTGTTCGACGGCAAGTTCAGCCTGCTTGCGGAAGAAAGAGGTCTGCAGCTCGACGAATTCGGACAGCGACTTCACACCGAGCAGCGCTTCCATGTGCGAAAGCGAGTTTTCGGCATTGGTGCGCAGGGCGTCGATGGCCTTGAGGCCGAGTTCAACGCTACCGGTCTGGGCGCTTTCAAGCGTCGCTTCGACGGTCTTGCTTGCTTCCTCGGCAGCGGTCTTCATCTTGGAATAAGCGTCCTTCGACTGGGCAGCGCCCTTTTCCGCGAAGTCGCGGAAGCTGTCGGCAACCTTTGCCGGGTCGAAAGAGGAGAAGGAAAATGCGTCGTCGATCTTCTTGGTAGCCATGAATGCGCTCCTTGGTGTCAGGGCCCTCTTTTGAGGCGCCGTTGATTGATGCACACTATATAACCGATCCTATTGTGCATTGCAATAAAATTGTGCAGTGCACAAATTCGCCTGCGTTAACCCTTCGCGATGAAAGGGGTGAGCGAAAGACGCCGATTGCTGGACCCTCAGCCGCGTGGCGGGTATTAATAGAGTGTTAACGTACCAGCGACCCGTCAATAGGCCCGTCCATGCCCGCAAGACAGTACCCCTTCATCGACATTGCCGTGCATGAGCGGGTGCGCGAACATTTTGCGCGCGGCGATGCGGCGATCCTGTTTTCGAGGGACCTTAACCGCGTTCTGTGGGCCAACGATCAGGGTGCCGCCTTCTTCGGCGCAGACTCGATCTACGACTTCATCGACACGGGCCCCAATGCGAACGACCTGTCGGCGCGGCAGTTGAAGGCCGCCGCGACGCAGCTGGTTTCGGTCGGCGATCGTCGCCAGCTCTTGATGCGCATTGCCGCGGGCTTTCGAAGCGTGCCGCTCAATACGACGGTGGAACTGATCCGCGTCCGGCTGGACGAATTGGGCGTGCTGTTCACCGCACCCCATTCCGGCAAGCCGCTTTCGACGGAAGATCGCGCGGCGCGCATGATCGCCGGGCTCGACGGCCCGGACACGCACATGGCCGTGCTGGATGCCGACGGTACGATCGTCGCCCAGTCGCCTGGCTTTGCCAATCTCGGCATGTCCGACGAGACGCGCCGCCAACTCGTCGCCGCCGTTGCCCGCGACCATGACTGGCTGATCAAGCGCCCGGTCGCCACGGCAAAGGGACACCTGCCCGCCGCCATCGGTAAGATCGCCGACGAACCGGCGCTTCATCTTCTCTTTGCGGTGGAAACCATCCTCGGCAACCTCGACCCGGATGAAGCACCGGCCGAGGCTGTCTTGCCGCCGACAGCCGTCGCGGAGGTCGTCGAGGCCGATGTTGTGACCGACGTCGCACCCGCTGTCGTCGAAACGGAAGCGGCGATGGCTACTGGCGCGGTGGAAACGGTCGTCGAGCAATCGGCTCCCGACGAGCTGGCTTCGGCGGATCAGCGGATCGTCGCCGAACGTGAAATCGAGCAGCCGCTTGCGGAAGCCGACGACGTCGTCGCCGCAGTCGAAGCAGAGGAACCCGACCTCGCCGTCGACACCGATACCGAAACGCCGCTGGAAACAGCGACCGCCGAAACATCAGATGCGGCCCAGGAACAGACGGACGCCGCACCAGAAGGCGCGGAGCAGTTGCCGTCCGCCGAGACGGCAATTGTCGCCGAGGCAGCGCCTGTCCCCGATGCTACATCGGTTGAACCGCGCGAACACAAAGACGCCCCTGTCGGCGCTCAGTCCGACTTCGCCTTTGCGATCGGCGGGCGGGCGGTGCGGTTCGTCTGGAAAATCGACGCGGAAGGACAGTTCAGCGAAATCTCGGAGGAGTTTGCCTCGGCGGTCGGGCCGAAGGCCGCCGACGTGATCGGTGTCAGCTTCGCCTCGCTTGCGGCGCGCTATGGTCTCGACCCCGACAACAAGATCAACGAGCTCCTGCACCGCCGCGACACCTGGTCCGGCAAGACGATTTTCTGGCCGGTCGAAGGCACGAGCCTTAAGGTCCCGGTCGACCTCGCCGCCCTGCCCACCTACTCGCGCTCGCGGGAGTTCGACGGTTTCCGCGGCTTCGGCATCGTGCGCGTTGCAGATGCCGTCGAAGATCACAACGCCAACGGCCTTTCGCTCGATCGTGACGAGGATGCGATAGAGGCCAACGATCTGACGGCGCCAACTTCGCCGAATGGCGTGGCAGCCGTTGAAGAGGCGACCCACGAGATCGCGACCGCCGGCGCGAATGAAGCCGACGAACCTGCACTTTTTTCCGACGAGCCGCAGCCGACCGAGGCAGTAACGACCGACCAGCCCGCGGTGCCGGCCGATCCCTTCCTTGGTGAGCGCCCAGCACTTCGCATCGTCGAGACGCCCGGACGCCGGGCTTCCGACAAGATCATCGAACTCGAGCTACACCGCCCGGCCGGTTCAAGCGCGCTCACCCGCGGCGAGCAGGCGGCTTTTCGCGAAATCGCGCGGCAGCTCGGCGAAAATTTTGTGGGACGCCCAGAGGCGCACGAGACCCGGTCGGACGAGGCTTCAGACGACGCCATCCAAGGCGAAGCGGAACAACCGGTATCTGAAACCCTGGACGAAGCAGCTCTTGAGGCCGCGCCGACCGCGACCAGCGAGTCTGAGTTCGAGACGCCAGAAGCTTCGAGCGAGGTGGCCGCAGCCGAACCTCGATCCGACGACCTGGCCGAGGCGAGCATGGACCCGGCGACGATCGCGACCGTCGGTTTCAGCGGCGAGATCCTCGATAGCCTGCCTGTCGGCCTGCTCGTGCATCTCGGCGACGACCTGCTGCACGCCAATCCGGAATTCCTGCGACTGACGGGCTACGACACGCTCGATGATTTCAAAGAGGAAGGCGGCATCGACGCGCTCTTTGCCAATGACGAGGAGGTCGGCGACACGGAGCCGGACGGCACGATGACGCTGATCCGCAAGACCGGGCAGTTGCTTCCGGTAACGGCCCACTTGCACTCGATCCGCTGGGACGGAAAGAGCGCGCTGATGCTGGCCCTGGCATCGACGGAAGTCGCGCAGCCCCAAGAGAGCGAAGCGAGCCCGGTCGAAACCGCTCCGGCTCCCGTCGCCGACGAACAGGTCGGCAAGCTCAAGACCGAAATCGACGAGCTGCGCTCGATCCTCGAGACGGCGACCGATGGTGTCGTCATTCTCGGACACGACGGCGATATCCGCTCGATCAACCGCTCAGCGAGCGCGCTCTTCAACTACGATGAGAGCGAAATCCGCGGCAAGCCGTTTGCAGCGCTCTTTGCCCATGAGAGCCAGAAGGCGGTCATCGATTATCTGCAAGGCCTGTCCGGCCATGGGGTTGCCAGCGTACTCAACGACGGCCGCGAAGTGATCGGCCGCGAGGCCGCAGGCGGCTTCCTGCCGCTGTTCATGACCATCGGCCGCCTGTCCGCCTCCAACGGCTATTGCGCCGTCATCCGCGACATCACCCAGTGGAAGCGGACCGAAGAGGAGTTGCGCAACGCCAAGCGCGCGGCCGAGACGGCAAATGCCCACAAGACGGAGTTCCTGGCGCGCGTCAGCCACGAAATCCGCACGCCTCTCAATGCGATCATCGGCTTTTCCGACATGATGGCGAGCGAGCATTTCGGCCCGGTTGGCCATCCGCGCTATATCGAATACGCCGGCGACATCGGCCGCTCCGGCCGCCATGTGCTCGATATCGTCAACGACTTGCTCGATATCTCGAAGATCGAGGCGGGCGAGATGGATCTCGACTTCGGCTCGGTCGAAATCAACGATGCGGTTTCCGAAGCGGTGTCGCTGGTGCAGCCGCAGGCAAACAGCCAGCGCGTCATCATCCGCACGTCGCTTTCGACAGCTGTGCCGAACGTGGTTGCCGACAGCCGCTCGATCAAGCAGATCGCACTCAACATCCTGGCGAACGCCATCCGCTTCACGCCATCGGGCGGACAGATCGTGGTGTCGACCTCCTATGAGCCGAACGGCAGCGTGATCCTGCGTATCCGCGACACCGGCGTCGGCATGACGCGCAGCGAACTCGACCAGGCGATGAAGCCCTTCCGGCAGGTGACGACCGGTGGCCGCAAGCGTGGCGACGGCACCGGCCTCGGGCTGCCGCTGACCAAAGCCATGGCCGAAGCCAACCGTGCGCAGTTCGCCATCACCTCGGCACCGAACGAGGGCACGCTGGTGGAAATCTCCTTCCCGTCACAACGCGTCTTGGCGAACTGACGACAGATGCTGTAAGGAAATGTTGACTTGGGGAAACCAGTTTGTTGGCATCCTCACGGCAATTCCTGCTGCATAATCCTCTTCTTGAAATCGGAGGCGATCCAAGGGGAAGATTATGCAGCGAGTTTAAAGCGTTACAGCATCCTTAGAGCGTCATGTCAGACGCGCGGCGCTGTGGCCGTTTCGCTCCGGATCAGATCGATTGCAGTCCACGTCACAAATCCTCAAGCGGCGCCCAACCGGCGCGAAAACCGGTCTTTCGCATCCGCTGCTCGCCGTATGGGCCGGGGGCGCATCGCTGATCGTGCTGATGCCGATCCTCGCCATTGCATGGCTGGCGATTTCCGGCGGCGGTTCCGACTGGCCGCATCTCATGCAAAACGTCATCCCGCGCGCCACCATCCGCACGTTGCTGCTGATCGCGTTCACCGGGATGACGACGGCCGTCGTCGGCATCGTGACCGCGTGGCTGGTGGCGAGTTGCGAGTTTCCCTTGCGCCGGTTTCTGTCCGCCGCGCTGGTGTTGCCGCTTGCCATTCCCGCCTATCTCGCCGCCTACGCCTTCGGTGAGCTGTTCACCTTCACCGGGCCGGTGCAGGGGCTGATCCGCGCTATCTTCGGCTTCAAGACCAGCCGCGACTACTGGTTTCCCGATATCCGCTCGCTCGGCGGCGCCGTCCTGGTGCTGAGTTCCGTGCTCTATCCCTATATCTATCTCGCCTGTCGCTCGATGTTTCTGATGCAAGGGCGCGCGGCGGCCGATGTTGCCCGCACGCTCGGCGCCGGGCCGCTCAAGGTGTTCTTCCGCATCCAGATCCCGATGGCGCGACCGGCGATCATGATCGGTCTGACGCTGGTGGCGATGGAGACGCTGAACGACATCGGTGCCGTCGAATTCCTCGGCGTGCAGACACTGACCTTCTCGATCTTCGACACCTGGCTCAACCGCGGCAGCCTTGCCGGCGCGGCGCAGATCGCCTGCATCATGCTCGTCTTCGTCATCGGGCTGATGATGATCGAGCGGGCTGCCCGGCGAAGGCAGCGCTTCTCCAGCCAGAAGACGACGTCGGCAGTCCATGATGCGACCAGGCTTCCGCTTTCCGGCTGGAAGAAGTGGGCCGCGACGATTGCGTGCCTGCTTCCGGTGCTCTCCGGCTTCGCGGTCCCGTTCCTGATCCTCGGCAATTACGCGCTGAAGCGCCTCGATCAATTCATCGAACCGCGGTTGCTGAACGCACTCTTCCACAGCATCCTGGTTTCCGGTGCAACCGCGCTGGTCACGGTGCTGCTCGGTTTCGTGCTTGCCTATGCCGCGCGTACCGGACGCTCGCGTTTCACCGATACCGCCGGCCGCCTCGCCTCCTTCGGCTATGGCGTGCCCGGCACGGTTCTGGCGATCGGCGTGCTCTTCCCGCTGGCAGCGCTAGACAATCTGGTCGACGCCGGCTTTCGCAGCACCTTCGGCATATCCACCGGGCTACTGATGACGGGAACGGGCTTTGCCATCATCTACGCCTGCACCGTCCGGTTCCTCACCATGGCCGAAGGCACGCTGGAGGCGGGTTTCCAGAAGCTGTCGCCGCACCTCGACATGGCTGCACGTGCGCTTGGCCGCACCGGAGGGCAGACGCTGCGAACCGTGCTTCTGCCGATGATGCGCCCCGCCGTGTTGACCGCAGCACTTCTCGTCTTCATCGAGACCATGAAGGAACTGTCGGCGACGATCATGCTGCGCCCGTTCAACTTCAACACGCTTGCGACGCTTGTTTACGAGGACGCATCGCGTGCCAAGGTCGAGGATGCATCGGTGGCTGCGATGATCATCGTCGTTGCCGGCATGATCCCCGTGATCCTGGTTTCGAGATCGATGGAGCGTCGGCCCTAACGCAGGTCGCGCAAAAGTGCGCAGCGGTTTTGCGATAAGGACATGCGTTAAGAAAAGAGCTTAAAGCGCAACAAGGGAATCCTGGAAATCGCAACGCGCTTAACAGCATTTCCAGGAAAAGTGCGAAGCGGTTTTCCGTCTGGAAATACGGGAAAACAAAGAGATAGAGCGTTTCCGCACCTCCGCCCAAAACGCTCTGTCCCGAAGGCAAAAAAAGAGGTGGCTGGGAGGCCACCTCGATAATTCAATGCTAAACCAACAAATGCTCGAGAAGTAATGACATCATGTCTGCGGCGGCATCGCTGCCAGGCGCCGACCACTCATCGGCCGGCCTCAAGTTGACATGACCATGCGCCCCCAATCGTTAACAAGACCTTACCAGCCGATCCGACAATTTTAGGGATTTATCAGCAAGTCTGAAGCCTTGGTTAATTCCGAAAGCGCGAACAAGTTAACGGCCCCTCAATTTTTGAGGGCATCGAGCCCGGCGAAAAGATCGAGCGCTTCCGGGTTGGCGAGCGCCTCCTTGTTCTTGACCGGGCGTCCATGCACAACGTCGCGGACCGCCAATTCGACGATCTTGCCCGACTTCGTGCGCGGAATATCGGCAACGGCGATGATCTTCGCCGGCACATGGCGGGGCGATGCGCCGGTGCGGATACGGTTCCTGATCGCCTTCTCCAATTGCTCATCGAGCGAGGCGCCGGATGCCATGCGCACGAACAGCACGACGCGCACGTCGTCTTCCCAGTCCTGTCCGATGCAGAGCGCTTCGGCCACCTCTTCCATCTGCTCGACCTGATTGTAGATCTCCGCCGTGCCGATGCGCACACCGCCGGGATTGAGTGTCGCGTCGGAGCGACCATGGATGACGATGCCGCCATGCGACGTCCATTCGGCAAAGTCGCCATGGCACCAGACGTTGTCGAAACGTTCGAAATAGGCGGCGCGGTATTTGACGCCTTCGGGATCGTTCCAGAACATCACCGGCATCGACGGGAATGCCTTGGTGCAGACGAGTTCACCCTTTTCGCCGCGCACGGAGCGCCCCTCGTCGTCCCAGACATCGATCGCCAGTCCGAGGCCAGGACCCTGGATCTCGCCACGCCAGACCGGCTTCAGCGGATTGCCGAGCACGAAGCACGAAACGATGTCGGTGCCGCCGGAGATCGACGCAAGCTGGACGTCCTGTTTGATGCCTTCATAGACGAAGGAGAAGCCTTCGGGCGACAGCGGCGAGCCAGTCGAGGTCAAGAGCCGCAGGCTTGAAAGGTCGTGGGTCTTGGCCGGCTCAAATCCGCCCTTGCGGACCGCGTCGATGTATTTTGCCGACGTACCGAAGACGGCAAACGTTTCGTCCGCCGCATAATCGAACAGGACGTTTCCATCAGGATAGAACGGCGAGCCGTCGAACAGGCACAGCGTCGCGCCGACCGCCAGGCCGGAGGCGAGCCAGTTCCACATCATCCAGCCGCAGGTGGTGAAATAGAAGAGCTTCTCCCCGTCGCCGAGCCCGCAGTGGAAGCGATGTTCCTTCAAATGCTGCAGCAGCGTGCCGCCGGCCGAATGAACGATGCACTTCGGGACGCCCGTGGTGCCGGAGGAGAAGAGCACATAGAGCGGGTGGCTGAACGGCAAACGCTCGAAGGCGAGCGCCTCGGCTTTAAACGGAGCGATGAAGTCCTCGAGCGTCACGCCATCGGCAATTGAGGCCGCCAGCGCCCTCGCCTCGCCCGCATAGGGAACGATGAGGGCTGGAACGTCGAGAGCCATGGAGACCGCACGAACCTTGGCGTCGACGTCCTGTCGTTTGCCGTTGTACCAATAGCCGTCGCAGGCGATGAACAGTTTCGGGGTGATCTGGCCAAAGCGATCGAGAACGCCCTGCTCGCCAAAATCGGGAGAACAGGACGACCAGATCGCACCGATCGACGCGGTCGCCAGCATGAGAGCGATCGTTTCGGGCATATTGGGCATCATCGCGGCGACGCGGTCACCCTTGCCGATGCTGCGCGCTTTCAGCGCCTGCTGCAGCCGCGAGACCAGCGTGCGCAGATCATCCCAGGAAAGCCGGTAGCTGACCTTATCCTCGCCGCGGAAAATGAGCGCATCGTCGCCGCCGGCGCGCCGCAGCAGGTTCTCGGCGAAATTCAGCGACGCCTCGGGAAAGAACCGAGCGTCGAGCATGCTGTTACCATTGACCAGAGCCGTCGCGCCACGATCGCCGATGACTTCGCAATGCTCCCAGACCGCCGTCCAGAAATCGCCGCGTTCGGCAACCGACCACGCGTGAAACGCGTCGTAATCGGCAAAGTCTTTGCCGAAGCGCTCGCTGCACCAGGCGATAAATTGCGCCATCGGGCTGTGCTCGCGGATCTCTGGACCGGGAACCCACAAAGGTTGCTCAGACTGCATGCTTTCCTCCACTCCTACTCCATGCCCTCTATACCATGCTGCAACGCAAAATAAACAGCAGGAGAACCCGCTCCGGCGTCGCATTGGCGACATTTCCATGTCGGGCGCATTTGATTTATGCGGGCTGAAAGCCTATCCAAGCAGCGTGATCCCAAGCGATGGGCAACCAGGCGGAAATGACAAGAAAAATCCTGCATATGATGGGTGAATCACGCCTTTGGTCGCGGCTTCGTCGTCGCCATTTCCTCTGGCCGGCGGCGATCGGCATCGTGCTGGCCGTCGGATACAACGCGGCCCTGCCGCTCGTGATCTCGACGACGGACGTGCGGCCGACGATGGAGCGCATGCTCGACGCCTGGTCGGGTGGCAAGAGCAGGATAACCGGCGAGCCGAACATCCGTTTCTGGCCGAACCCGACGCTGACATTGTACGGCGCCACGATCGAGACGACCGACGGTACCCCCCGCACACTCGCCCGGATCGGCAGCATCACCGCAGCCTTCAGCCTGGTTTCTGCGCTTCGCGGCGAACCGGCACTCGAAGACATCCGCCTCATCGAGCCTGTGGTAACGCTGGAGCGTGGCATCGACGGCACGCTCAACTGGGAGCGGCCGCGCTGGCTTGCGCCGCGCGAGGCGAAAGCGGACAACGACGACACCCCCTTCGGCGACATCACGATCGAGAATGGCCGCCTGCAGGTATTCGACCGGGCGACCAATTATGCGCGGGAGTTTCCCGGCATATCCGGCACCGTGAAGTGGCCCTCCTTTGCCGGGCGCCTGAATGCGCAACTGTCGAGCATGATCGGCGGGCAGGCCGTGAGCTGGGCGCTGGCCTGCGACGAGCCGCTGACGCTGCTGGCCGGCCGCAACACGACGCTGAAGACATCGCTGACCTCGGCCCCCCTCAATTTCTCCTTCGAGGGCGTCGGCAATCTGTCGATGAAACCATTCGCCTCGGGGCGGCTCCAGGTTTCCACCGCCTCGCTGCCGGCGCTTGCCGCGTGGTTTGAGGGGGCCTCGCATGAGGGGCTGCCCGAGAGCAGCTTCGATCTCAGTGCCAACGTCACGACCGGAGACGCGACGCTGAAGCTGGATGACTTGCGCCTGGCGATCGGCGGCGCGACGGCAACCGGGGTGCTCGACGTTGTCGCTCCTGCCAACGACACACCGCGCGTCGAGGGCACGCTCGCGTTCGACAGGATCGACCTCAACGGACTGCAACCACTTTTTGCGCAGCTTCCGGTCGATCCAGAAGAACTCGCCAGACATATGACCGAGGCTTTCGCCCGCACCTGGCGCGTCGACGTGCGCCTTTCGACGCAGGAGGCAGCGATCGGCCCGTTGCGGCTGACCGACGTGGCGGCCGGCGTCATGGTCGATCACGGGCGGGCGTCGCTTGATATCGGCGACAGCACCTATGCCAATGGCAGGCTCAGCGGCCGCCTCGTGCTGTCGGAAGCGGGCTTGACCCGTGGCGGCAAGCTAGAGCTGGCTCTCAAGGATGCGGATCTTGCGGCCGCCGTCGCCGACTTCGGCTTCACCGGCCCGGTGCCGACGGGACGCGGCAACGTCAACCTGGACCTGGCGACCGATCACCCGTTCTGGACGCCACGCGCAGCCGACGCATCCGGGCGCCTGACCTTGTCGCTTGCCAACGGCAGACTATCCGAATTCGACTCCGACGCCTTCTCGGACCTGGTCCGCAGGGGTGAGTTCTTCTCGCTGTCGCAGGCAGGCAGCGGCACGTTCGATTTTCAGCGGGCCGACATCGAGGCGCGCTTCAGCGACGGATCGGCCCGGTTGAACCGCGCTACCTTTATCGGGCCGACGGGCAGCCTGTCGGTCAACGGCGTCATACCCTATCGCAGCGGCAGCCTGGCTCTTGCCGGAACCTTTACCGACGCTACCAATGCCGCCCAGCGATTGCGGTTCTTCGTCGGCGGCTCCTGGCCGAATGCGGTGATCTCGCCGCTCTCGGTTCTCGGCGAGCCCAACTGAAACGGCCGGCGCTTTAAATGCACCAGCCGTCCTCTTGAAAACGGAGCTGAACTCTACTGCGCGAAAGCGGCGCGCTCGTCCTTCTCGCGTTGCGCTTCACGCTGTTTGGTCACAACAGAGGCAACGACGACACCGATCGCGACAATGCCGATCAGGATCGTGCAGATCGCGTTGATTTCAGGCGTCACCCCGAGACGAACCTGGCTGTAGATCTTCATCGGCAGCGTGGTGGCACCGGGGCCTGTGGTGAAGCTCGAGATCACGAGATCGTCGAGCGACAGCGTGAAGGCCAGCACCCAGCCGGAAAAGACGGCCGGCGCGATCACCGGCAGAGTGATCGCAAAGAAGGTCCTGACCGGGGTCGCGCCCAGATCCAGCGCCGCCTCCTCGATCGACTGGTCGAAGCTCAGGAGCCGCGACTGCACGACAACGGCAACGAAGCACATGGTGAAGGTGATGTGCGCAAGGGTGATCGTCCAGAAGCCACGGTCGAGCCCGATGGCAACGAACAGCAACAGCAGCGACAGGCCGGTGATCACCTCAGGCATGACCAGCGGCGCATAGACCATGCCGGAAAACAGCATGCGGCCGCGAAAGCGCGTGTAGCGCACCAGCGCGAGGGCCGCCAAGGTCCCGAGCACGGTTGCGCAGGTGGCCGAGATCAATGCCACGCGGATGGTGACCCAGGCGGCGTCGAGAAGCGCCTGATTGTGCCAGAGCTGCGCGTACCATTTGGTCGAAAACCCGGCCCATACCGTGACCAGCTTCGATTCGTTGAACGAGAAGATCACCAAAAGCACGATCGGCAGATAGAGAAAGCCGAAGCCGAGCACGATCGAGGCAATGTTGAAGCGTGACCAGTTGCCCATGACCTACTTCCCCTCGCCGTCGGCTTTGGCCTGCGCGTTCTGGAAGAACACGATCGGTATCACCAGGATCAAAAGCAGGATCGTGGCAACCGCCGAAGAGACCGGCCAGTCGCGGTTGGCGTTGAACTCGTTCCACAGCGTCTTGCCGATCATCAGCGTTTCCGATCCGCCGAGCAGATCGGGGATGACGAACTCGCCGACAGCCGGAATGAAGACGAGCAGGCAACCGGCAACGACGCCGGCCAGTGACAGCGGGAACGTGACGCGCCAGAAGGCGGAGAATGGCGTGCAGCCGAGATCCAGCGCCGCTTCCGTCAGCGTGTGGTCCATCTTCTCCAGCGACGAATAGATCGGCAGGACCATGAACGGCAGGTAGGAATAGACGATACCGATATAGATCGCCCAGTTGGTGTTGAGGATGATCAGCGGCTGGTCGATGACATTGATGCTCATCAGGAACTGGTTGAGCAGTCCTTCCGGCTTCAGGATGGCGATCCAGGCGTAAACGCGGATCAGGAAGCTGGTCCAAAACGGCAGGATCACCAACATCAACAGCGTCGGGCGGATCGATTTCGGCGCCTTCGCCATCCCGTAGGCGACGGGATAGGCGATCATCAACGTCAGCACCGTCGAGATTCCGGCGATGATGACACTCGACACATAGGCGTTGAAGTAGAGAACGTCCTCGGTCAGCCAGACATAGTTGTCGAGCGAGAACTCCCGTGCCTTTTCCATAATGCCGGAAAGGCCACCGAGGAGATCGAAGACCGGCGTATAGGGTGGCATCGCCACCGCCGTCTGCGACAACGAGATACGGAAGACGATGAAGAAGGGAATCAGGAAGAAGAACAGTAGCCAGGCATAGGGGATGATGATGACCAGGCGGCTGAAGACGGCTGATGCAACGCGCGCCATGGCTTCAATCCTTCAAGACGACGCCGGCGTCTTCGCCGAACGAGATCCAGACCTGCTGGTCGTAGCCGAAGGGATCTTCCACGGCGCGCACCGCGTTCAAGGACGACGCCTTCACGACCCTGCCATCCTTCAATCTGATATGGAAGACGGTCATGTCGCCGAGATAGCCGACGTCCCAGATCTCACCCTCGACCGCGTTGACCGGCGCGTGCGCCGGCGGCTGGCGGGTGACACGGATCTTTTCCGGGCGAATGGCGACCGCGGCCTTGGCGCCGGCGGCAGGCCTCTCCGGCGATGCCATGCGAATGGGAAAGCCGTTGCCGGTTTCAATGCTGAGGTAGCCGTTTTCCGCGGTTGTGGCTGTTCCGTCGAAGATGTTCACATCGCCGATGAAGTCGGCGACGAAGCGCGAATTGGGCGCCTCGTAGATTTCCGCTGGCGTTGCCACCTGCGCGACCTTGCCGTGGCTCATGACGGCGATGCGGTCCGCCATCGTCATCGCTTCCTCCTGGTCGTGCGTGACCACGACGAAGGTAAGGCCGAGTTCCTGCTGCAGGTCCATCAGTTCGAACTGGGTTTCCTCGCGCAGCTTCTTGTCGAGTGCGCCGAGCGGCTCGTCGAGCAGCAGCACCTTCGGGCGCTTGGCGAGTGAGCGTGCCAGCGCGACACGTTGGCGCTGGCCGCCGGAAAGCTGGTGCGGCTTGCGCTTGGCAAACTTCTCGAGCTTCACCAGCTTGAGCATCTGGCCGACGCGCTCGGCGATGTCGGCCTTGGGCATGCCGTCCTGCTTCAGGCCGAAGGCGATGTTGGTCTCAACGGTCATATGCGGAAACAGCGCGTAGGACTGGAACATCATGTTGACGGGCCGCCGGTAGGGCGGAATGCCGGCAAGGTTCTGGCCGTCGAGAATGATCTCCCCCGAGGTCGGCTGCTCGAAACCGGCCAGCATGCGCAGGAGCGTCGACTTTCCGCAGCCCGACGCACCCAAGAGTGCAAAGAACTCGCGCGTGTAGATGTTGAGCGAAAGATCGTCGACGGCGGTGAAATCGCCGAACTTCTTGGTGACGTTCTTGACGGAAATGAATGGCTTGGAAGCGGGATCCGCCCAGGGGGCGAAAGAGCGCCTGATACTGCCGAGTGACTTCATCATCTATCCCCGAATGATACAGCCGATGGGCACTCTCGTTTTCCCCGGTGCCCCCTTTAAGAAAATTGCCCGGATTTTGAGGTCCGGGCAATTCGTTTTGCTCTTACTGGCCGGTGACGACCTTTGTCCAGAGCCGGGTCAATACCCGCTGCTCCTTCGCCTCGAACGGCGTGACCGTGAACAGTTTCTGCATCACATCATCGGTGGGGTAGATGGCGGTGTCTTCGAGAACCGCCTTGTCCAGGAACTGCTGCGAGGCCTTGTTGCCGTTGGCGTAGAAGACATAGTTCGACGCCTTGGCGACGACCTCCGGCTTCATCATGTAGTTGAGGAATTCATGCGCTTCGGCGACATGCGGAGCGTCCGCCGGAATGGCGAGCATGTCGAACCACATCTGCGCGCCCTGCGACGGGATCGCATAATCGACGGTTACGCCAGCCTTGGCTTCGGCGGCGCGGTCACGGGCCTGAAAGACATCGCCGGAAAAGCCGACCGCGAGGCAGATATCGCCATTGGCAAGCGCGTTGATGTATTCCGACGAGTGAAACTTGCGGATATTCGGACGAACGCTGGCAAGCAGTTCGGCAGCCTTTTCAAGATCGGCCGCTTCGTGGCTATCAGGATTGAGGCCGAGATAGGCGAGCGCCGACGGCATCACATCCGTCGGGGAATCGAGAACATGGATGCCGCAATCCTTGAACTTGGCGGCTAGTTCCGGCTTGAAGATGACGTCCCAGTTGGGCTTCTCGTCGGTGCCGAGAATTTCCTTCATCTTGTCGACGTTGTAGCCGATGCCGGTGGTGCCCCACATGTAGTCGATGGCGTATTCGTTGCCCGGATCGTACTTGGCCGTACGCTCCATGATCACGTCCCACATATTGGTGAGGTTCGGGAGCTTGGACTTGTCGAGCTTCTGGAACACGCCGGCCGCGATCTGGCGCTGCAGGAAGGTCGCCGTCGGGACGACGACGTCGTAGCCCGAGCCGCCTGCGAGCAATTTGGTTTCGAGGATCTCGTTGGAATCGAAGACGTCGTAGACGACCTTGATGCCCGTTTCCTTGGTGAAGTCTTCCAGAATGCTGCTGTCGATATAATCCGACCAGTTATAGACGTTGACCACCCGCTCCTGCGCCGAAGCGAGCATGGTCGAACCGGCCAGTATGACCGTCGCCATGGTTGTAACGATGAATTTGGACATGCAGTTCCCTCGTTATTATCGGTCCGGACAAGGCCGCCCCGTGACACGGATCCAGGCCCATTCTGGATCGCTCCGGGGCGAGGTTAGGCATGTTTCTCGACAACCTCAAGCGGTTTTGTGCCGGAAAGAGGCGGACCTCTTCAGCCACCCCAGTTTTCGCAAGCCAAGGAAAATCGGGCACTTATGGCGAAGGGCGCGATCCCGCCATCGGCAGGTACCAAGCGGCCGACGTTAACCATGGCGGCAACCAGCCAGAACACGCGTTCGTTTACGATTGATTAACCATAAGGCGCATGCGATTTTTCCCCTCGGTTGTGTATCAGCGTCTGGGTAGTGTCATGAGTGGACGGAACCGCAGGATCGATCCGAGAGAGTTGAAGCGCCTTTCGATACTCGAGCCACAGAAATCCCTTGCGGCGATCGCGGTCGACTGGGCGATCATCGCCACCGCCATCGCCGTCAGCGAATATACCGGCAATATCCTCGTCTACCTCATGACCGTGATCGTGATTGCCGGTCGCATGCATGCGTTCGGTTGTCTCGTTCATGAGGCGGCGCACTACCGCATCATCAAGAACCGCAAGCTCAGCGACTGGATGAGCGACCTGTTGCTCGCCTGGCCGATGCTGGCGACCGTCGATGGCTACCGGCAGAACCACCTGGCACACCACCAGCATGCCAACACCGACGACGACCCGGACTGGACGGCAAAGCTCGGCATGGCGCAGTTCACCTTTCCGCAGAAGATCGCGCGTGGCGTGATGCAACTGCTCGGCTATCTCGTCGCCGTCAACTCGATCCGCGACATGGTGCACATGGCCAAGCGCATGTCGAAGAACGACCGGTCGACGCGGAGCTACAAGATGCTGCGCCTTTGCTTCTATATCGCTGCCGCCGCCATTTTCAGCCTTCTCGGCATCTGGCGCGAATTCGCGCTCTACTGGCTCGTGCCGTTCTTCACCTTCTTCTGCCTGTTCCTTTACGTGCGCAGCGTTGCGGAGCATTTCGGCAACATGGACTATAGCGACGAGCTGACGAGTTCACGCACGGTCTATCCGCATGCCTGGGAAAGACTGTTCTTTGCTCCGCACCACATCAACTATCATCTGGAGCACCACCTCTATCCCGGCGTGCCGTTCTATAACCTGCCCGAACTGCACGCGATCCTGATGCGCGACAAAGCCTATGCGGACAAGGCGCACATTACCCGCGGCTATACGACCGGACTACCGGCCGAATGCTTCGCCGCCAGTGCGCCGCTGCTGCCGAGCCATCACCCCGTCAGCTACTGAAAGTCCCAGCGCCTACTGAAAATCGAAGACGCTGAGGCCTGTTGCCATCTCGTCGAGCCCAAGCGGGCGCGTCACCGGAGGCTCGGCGCGCGCAAGACAGCCCTGCCGCTCGCAGAGCCGACAGGCCGCCCCGATCGCAACCGCGGGCGAGCGTAGCGTGCCATAGACCACCTCATCGGCAAAAGAGGCCTCACAACTGATCAGCAACGCGGTGCGGCGAACCCGCTCTTCAAAGCCCGCCTGCGGACCATCGAGCGTGCGCGACACGGTAAGGAACGCCAGTCCCTCTGTTGTCTCTACGCGGTCCACCAGGATTTGCCCCGGCACCGAGAAGGCGGCATGGATATTGAGCTTCGGACAGCCGCCGCCGAACCTCGCTTGCGGGAAACCCGATGCGCCGGAACGACGGAGCCGATGCCCGGCATTGTCGATCTCCATCAGGAAAAACGGAACGCCGGTCGCGCCGGGCCGCTGCAGCATGGTCAGCCGGTTGGCGACCTGCTCGAACGACACTTGGAAACGCGCCCTGAGCACGTCGATATCGTATCTCGCCCGGACGGCTGCCGCATGAAATGCCGCATAGGGCATCATCAATGCGTGGGCGGCATAGCGGGCGAGTTCGAAGCGGCCGATGCGGCGCGCTTCGGCGGTCGACAGGCGCAGCGTCTCCAACTCCCGGACGATCGCTTCGTGACAGGCAATCGAGGCAACCTCCATGGCGATCTCGCGCAACTGGTCATAGGGCGATAGGCGCTCGGAGATGAAGAGCCGCATGGAATGGCGATCGAAGCGGCGACGCAGATTGGGCATGGCATGAACGGGCAGATTGCGCACGACCAGGCCGTGTTCCTTCTTCAGCCAGGCTTTCAGTGCGCCGATCAGATCATCGCCCGGCGAAAGCGCCTCGTGAAAGGCCTCCGCCATTTCTTCGATCCGGGCGAAATGATTGGGTCTCGCCTCCAGCGTCTCGCGCACCTCGTCCATCGGTAGGCGGGTGCCCGACAGCGCCTCCATGTGCCCCTGCCCCGCCAGGAGGTCGGCAAGGTCCTTTAGCCGCGCCGCCTGCTCGCGATAGGCGCGGTAAAGCTTGACGACGCCGCCGGCGGCATTGGGCGCCGCTTCGGCAACTTCGATCAATTCCTGATCCCCCGGCAGTTCCGCCGCCAGCAGCGGATCGGCAAAGACCTCGCGCAATTGCGCCAGTCCACCGCCAGTTTCACCCTGCAGTTCCTCGAGGTCGACCTTGTAGACCGATGCGAGTTTCAGAAGCAGCTGGACGGTCAGCGGACGCTGATTGCGCTCGATCAGGTTGAGGTAGGACGGCGAGATGCCAAGCGCTTCGGCCATCGCCGTCTGCGTCAGCGAGAGCCCGTTGCGGATCCGCCGGACACGAGGACCGGCAAAGATCTTGTTCTCAGCCATTTGTCACTACCTTTACAACTCTGACGACGACCACACATTTACATAATTTACAAATTTACCGTGCACGCCTGTCAAAGGCAAGACAAGATAACCCTTTTGAAAGGCCATGAACTTCGATTTCCATAGCCCTATTGCGCAGCGCAATGTAAAAACTGTCACATCAACTAGAGACGAGGAAAGCCATACGACAAAAGTCGAATGGTGGATGAGTTCCAGCAGGAGGAAATGATGACTGATTTTTACAAGCTTGTTCCCAGTGCCCAGCAAGGCCGCTTTGATGGCATCGAACGCCCCTACACCGCTGAAACCGTGAAGCGGCTGCGTGGTTCGGTCGAGATCCGTTACTCCCTGGCCGAAATGGGTGCCAACCGCTTGTGGAAGCTCATTCACGAAGAGGACTTCGTCAACGCGCTCGGCGCGCTCTCGGGCAATCAGGCCATGCAGATGGTTCGCGCCGGCCTGAAAGCAATCTACCTCTCCGGCTGGCAGGTCGCGGCCGACGCCAACACCGCATCAGCGATGTATCCGGACCAATCGCTCTATCCGGCAAATGCCGCTCCGGAGCTGGCAAAGCGCATCAACCGCACGCTCCAGCGCGCCGACCAGATCGAGACCTCGGAAGGCAAGGGGCTATCGGTCGACACCTGGTTCGCACCGATCGTTGCCGACGCCGAAGCCGGTTTCGGCGGCCCGCTCAATGCCTTCGAGATCATGAAGGCCTTCATCGAGGCCGGAGCTGCGGGCGTTCACTACGAGGACCAGCTGGCGTCCGAAAAGAAGTGCGGCCATCTCGGCGGCAAGGTCCTGATCCCGACGGCCGCGCATATCCGCAATCTCAACGCGGCACGGCTTGCAGCCGACGTCATGGGTACGCCGACGCTCGTCATCGCCCGCACCGATGCGGAAGCGGCCAAGCTGTTGACGTCGGATATCGACGAACGCGATCGCCCCTTCGTCGATTATGACGCCGGACGCACGGTCGAAGGCTTCTACCAGGTGAAGAACGGCATCGAGCCGTGCATCGCGCGCGCCATCGCCTATGCGCCGCATTGCGACCTGATCTGGTGCGAAACCTCCAAGCCGGACCTGGAGCAGGCCCGCAAGTTTGCCGAGGGCGTGCACAAGGCGCATCCGGGCAAGCTGCTCGCCTACAACTGCTCGCCGTCGTTCAACTGGAAGAAAAACCTCGACGACGCGACGATCGCCAAGTTCCAGCGGGAACTCGGTGCGATGGGCTACAAGTTCCAGTTCATCACGCTTGCCGGCTTCCACCAGCTGAACTTCGGCATGTTCGAGTTGGCGCGCGGCTACAAGGCCCGGCAGATGGCGGCCTATTCGGAGCTTCAGGAGGCGGAGTTCGCCGCCGAGGTCAATGGCTACACCGCGACCAAGCACCAGCGCGAAGTCGGCACCGGCTATTTCGACGCCGTGTCGCTGGCCATCACCGGCGGCCAGTCATCGACGACAGCCATGAAGGAATCGACCGAGCACGACCAGTTCCGCCCGGCCGCAGAGTGAAGGACCGGGGAGCGTGGCAATCCCTGCCCGCCGCGCTCCCCATGCAATCGACGAGAAACCGCTGACACCAAGGAGAACTCCAATGACAGTTCAGACACGCGTCAAGGAAAGGGCCGAGGAACAGTCTTCGGCCATGACCCCGGATCAGCAGGCGGCGATCCGCATGGTCGCCAACGACCTGCACCGCCTTAACCAGGCCGTCATGAAAGCCGTCGACGCCGGCGTATCGGTCGAGCTGGTACGTTCGGCCCGCCATCATGGCGGCGAAGGCAACTGGGGCGACCTGTTGATCCCTGTTATCGTCACTCAGGGACGCGCGTGATGACGGTGCTGACGGCCGCAGCCTTGCTGCTTCTGGCGGCTTGGTCGAGCATACCCAAACCACAGACGGCAACCGCGACCGTCCGCCGCCCCGTTTAGCACCCCACAGACCGACAACCCTGACGCGAAAACGGCCGGCAGCAACGCCGGCCTGCCGCGTTTCACGCCGGTCTTGCAAGCAGATATACCATTTCAAGTTGCTTATTGCCGAGGCTCCTGCCTATACTAACTCGGTCTAGTGCGAGCGGGGGCACGCATGTTCCGGACAGGAACGGCGAATACGGAAGAACTGATCGATCTGATCTATGGCGCTGCGTTCGGCGAATGCAGCTGGGAGGATTTTCTGAGCCGGTTGGCGGGCACTGTGCCAAACGGTAAGTCCGCGCTCCACTATCATGACCTCGCGGCACCCGCGTCGCATGTCCCCTATGTCTCCGGATTTACGGCCGACGACCTCGATCAATTCAACAACCATTTCGCCGCAGTGAACCCGTGGATCCCGAGAACCGTTCTGGTACCCGTCGGCCGGGGCCTATGTGGCGAGCATATCGTTTCGCGGGAAGATCTGGTCAAATCCGAATTCTACAACGACTGGCTAAAGCGACAAACCGGATGCGAGACCAGCGTCGGCGTGACGATCATAAGAGATGCGACACGCACATTCATTCTATCGACATGTACGACATCAACCGACGCAGAGTTCAACCATCACGCCGCCGATCAATATACGAGCCTTGCACCGCATCTCAAACGCGCGTTCGAGTTTGTCCGGAAGCGCGATGTGATGACGGTCGAGCGCCAGCAAGGGCAATCTTTGCTCGATTCGATCGGCGTTGGCCTGATGTATGTCGGCGAGAATCTCCGTGTCCGCTCCATGAATGAACACGCGCAACGCATATCGGCGACAGGCGCGCCAATTCGTATCGCTACAGGCGGGCGCTTGACGTTAAGCTGTCCGCAGACAAGCGCAGCGCTGGAAGCGCTGACATTGCGTGGCTGCACGGATACGCGCCCACATGTCTCCATTGTCAAGGGCGCCGGTGGGACGGCATATCGCATCACGCTCTTGAAGTTGAATTCCGATGCCTTCACCGAACTCCTTAGCGGCCCAACCGTTGCTGTCGTCATTGAACCGACCACGTCGCTGCTTCCGGAAGTGCGGAGCAGGCACTTGGAGGACATCTACGGATTGACTCCCGCCGAAATCAGAATCGCCTCCGGCCTCGCTGCAGGACTGTCGTTAAGGGAAATCGCCCTGGCGAACAGCGTCAGCTACGAAACGATCCGCACCCAGCTGAAGAGCATCTATTCCAAGACCCAGGTGAACTCGCAGGCGGCACTCGTCAGCCTCTTGATGCGCTGACCGCTTCAGCTGCGGCGGGGTCGTTTGCCGGCGAAGATGTCGGCGTGGCTTTTCAGTAATTTTGTCATGCGATCGACGACCGTGCGGATTTCCGTGCGATGGCGGTCCTCGTTGTTCATCACGATCCATTGCCGATGCATAAGCGCAGGGATCTCCTCGCCCGCCCGCTCCAGCAGAGGGTCGAGGTCGCCGACGAAACAGGGCAGCACGGCACAACCGGCTCCCGCCCGGGCGAGATCGAGCAACGAACGAGGGCGCGTTACGGTCGCTACGATACGTCCCGTCGCGTTCTCATGCGGCCAACGCAGATAGGACGAGATTGCATCCTCGTCGCCGACGGCGACCCATCGGCCGTTTGCCGCCGGCGTTGCATTCTTCTGCCGGTAGACGGCATAGGCAACTTCTCCCACCGGGCGGGCTGCCAGATAGCTCTCTTCCGGCTCGAAAGCGCGGATGCCGATATCGCTCTCGCGATAGGCAAGGTTGGCGCGGGTCTCGCCTATGGTGATCGCAAGGCTGAAGCCATCGCGCTCGGTGCAGAGCGCCGGGAAATTTTCGGCAAGCAGCCAGGACACCCAGGTTCCGGCGGTGATGCGAACGACCGCCCCCTCGCCCTCCCGTCGCCAGCTCTCGACGCGGCGGGCCGCCGCCTCCATCTCCTCGAGCTGCTCGAACAGAACCTGCCCGTCGCCGGTCAGCTGGTAGCCGGTCTGGCTGCGCACGAACAGCGTGCGGCCGGTGCGTTCCTCGATCTCGAGCATGCGCCGGCCCAAGGTCGCCGGGCTGGAGCCCAGCGCCTGCGCGGCGCCCGTCAGTCCGCCGGTGCGCGCGACACTCATGAAGCAGCGATAAATGTCCCAATCCATGTCTTTCATCGGTGAAAAACATAGGCCGATATCTTGTGTATGTAAAATAGCCTTTGCTGCATAGAAGAGGGGATGCCATCCAATGAGGAGCATCACCATGGAAATACTGGCAATGGCCTATCTGGCCGATATGACGATGAAAAGCCGCCGCTGGGACGAACATTTCGACCCCAAGCCGCCGGGGTTGGTGAGGCGGATGTTTCGCCGCTGCATCGCTGCGTTTGCGGCGCATCAAGAGATACAAGCCGGCAAGAATAGCCTACAAACGACTTGCGCCGCGCAACCGGTGGGTCGCGCGGCGCGATGCTGAGGACGAAGCCGCTGTGGCCTTGGCCAATCAGGCGGCGCGGTAAGCGTGGATATCGGCGGCTTCCGGCTCGAGCCGGAACTGCTCGACCAGCATCATCAGCGTGTCGGCCTGGTTGGAGAGCGCCAGGCTCGTTGCCGTTGCCTCTTCGACCATCGAGGCGTTCTGCTGGGTCATCTGGTCCATCTGGTTGACCGATCCGTTGACCTCGTTGAGCGCCACCGCCTGGTCACGGCTGGCGGTCGCGATCATTTCGACATGCTGGCTGACAGTAACGATCTGGGCGCTGATCGAGGCCAGCACCGCGCCGGTCTCCTTGACCAGGTGCGAACCGGAATTGACCTCGTTGGTCGACTTGTTGATGAGGCCCTTGATCTCGCGGGCAGCTTCGGCTGAGCGTTGCGCCAGTTCGCGAACCTCCTGTGCCACCACCGCGAAGCCCTTGCCGGCTTCGCCGGCACGTGCCGCCTCGATGCCGGCATTCAGCGCCAAGAGGTTGGTCTGGAACGCAATGTCGTCGATCACCTCGATGATCTGCTCGATCTGGCGTGAGGCCTCTTCGATGCGGCCCATGGCGGCGATCGCATTGGTGACGACGGTTGCCGAGCTGTCGGCGCTCTTCTTCGTCTGCGTGACGGCGACGTTAGCCTCGTTCGCGCGCTCCGCCGACGAGCGGACCGTCACGGTGATCTGGTCGACCGCAGCGGCCGTCTCTTCGAGCGAGGCTGCCTGGGCCTCCGTCCGCTTCGACAGCGAGTCAGCGGCATGATGCATGTCCGAGCCGCTCTGCTGGATCGCCTGTGCATTGGCGCGGATCTGGGCCAGCGTATCCTGCAGGCGGATCAGCGAGCCGTTGAAGTCCGTGCGCAGCTGTTCGAGGCGGCCATGGAACGGAATGTCGATCTGGCGCGACAGGTCGCCCTGCGCCAGACGGCCGAGGCCGGCGGCGAGTTCGCTGACGGCAAGATCGATCTGGCGATCGAGCTCGCGCTTCTCGGCGTCGTTGCGGCTTCGCTCGATCTCGGCGCGGGCGCGCTGTTCTTCGCTTTCTGCCTCGATGCGCACCTTGGAAAGCGCGTTTTCCTTGAAGACG
This sequence comes from Ensifer sp. 1H6, assembly GCF_001976035.1. Taxonomy (NCBI): domain Bacteria; kingdom Pseudomonadati; phylum Pseudomonadota; class Alphaproteobacteria; order Hyphomicrobiales; family Rhizobiaceae; genus Ensifer; species Ensifer sp. 1H6. The sequence goes on from NZ_MOAI01000008.1 coordinate 193,372, forward strand.
CCCAAGGCGCGGGCCATGTCGCCGATCTCGTCCTGACGGGCGTCGCCGTCAATGGAGGTATCGAGGCGGCCGTCTGCCAGGCGACGCATGGCGGCGGTGATCTGACCGATCGGCTTCTTCAGCGTCAGCGTCAGGGCGATGCCGGCAAGCAGGGCGATGACGACGCCTGCAACAGTCGCGGCCACGGAGATCTGGTTTGCTTCCTGGCGCTCGGTGCCGGCGGCAACCTTCTGCTGTTCGGCAAAACCGGTCAGGTCGCTCCAGATCTGGTTGATCGACTGGCCGGCGGCGTCGAAATCGGCGGTCCGCTTCACGGTGATTTCAACCAGAGACGCGGCGTCCTTTTTCATTACGGTGATGATCGGCATCAGCGTGTCGGCAATGGCGTCGAAGGAGGCACCTTCGCTTGCAACACCGCGCAGCGTTGCCATGTTCTGCTGAACTGCAAGGAACTTGTCGAGCAGCTTCTGGCGGTTGCTTTCCGTCGTCGACCCCATGAAGGTTGCGGCGGAGATCTGGATGTCGGTGATCGAGCTCGAAAGCCGGCGCGTGGCCGTCAGAACGGATTCGGTGCTGACGATAAGCTGATCGAGTTCGGCGAAAATCCGGGTGGCATCGCGCATCTTGCCGACAGAAGCCGCTTCGAGACGGAAGCTCGCGGTGCGGAAACGGTCGACATACTTCGAGATACCGGCAAGCGTTTCAGGACCGGCGGGCGCCTTCAAAAGCGCACCGATCTCGCTCGATGCGGAGGTGATCGTCTCGGTCAGCGACTTCTCGTCTTTCGGCAACAGCCGGAAGATGTCGCGCTCGGTGCGGCCGATCATCGGGAAGCGTTCCTTGACGGCCTTGAGCTTATCCTCGACCGTCGTCGCCTTGCTGACTTCGGTGCCGAACTCGTTGAAGAAGCGGCTGGCGCGCATCAGCTTTTCGGCTTCGCGCAGCATGGTCTTGGCGGCATTCTCGTTCTTGCGCACGGCATATTGCAGCCGGTTCGACTCGTCGTTGATCTTGGCGCGTTCGACCAAGAGAGCATCGAGGTTCGCCGTCATCGTTGCGCGCATCTCCTGCTCGCCGACATGCAGCTTCCAGAGCCCGTCGATGCGGGCTTCGATGTCGGCGGTCGCGGCGATAGCGGCCGTCAACTCGTCCTGGCCGCTCTGGCCGGCAACCTGTGCGGCGGTCTCGGCGAGAATTTCCTTCTGCGCAGTGATCTTGCCCTGCACGGCGTCGCGGGTTTCCTCGGTGGTCGAGTGCAGGAAGTTGTTCATCCCCGCATAGACATCCTTGAAGCCGCTCAGCGTCTGCAGGACGCTGTTCGAAATCTCCATCCGGCCCTGAAGCAGGCCGGACGCATAAAGGCCGGTAATGCCGACGGCACAGATGCTGACGACGAAGGGCAGAATGAAGAACAGCACCTTCGTCTGGATCTTGAAACGGGCAAGAATTCTATCGATGAACATGGAAAACACCTTGGCTCGCAGCTCGCATTCGCCTCCCCCGGCGGCTCGAAACATGTCCCGCCTTCCGCGTAACCGCGAAAAGGACGAAACGATCGAGAGCCACCCGATGCGCAAACAGGCTGATGTTTTTCGGAAAAATCATGCGGCGCACACCGCCAGTCCGTCAGCAATCATTGCGGGACCGCGCCACCTCCCCGGTAGCGAAGTCCTGACGGAACTCACTTCGTCGCAATATTCATTTTGAACGATTAAAAATTGTATAAGCGCGGAGCACTCGCCAACGAATTTCCGAAGGCGTTGGGCTCATGAGGCGCTCGAGGTCCGGCCGTTAGCGGCCGGCTGGCAGCATCAGAGCCAATAAGCCGGCAGCGTTGCGAGGGCAGCAACGGCAAAGAACGCGATCAGAGCAATGCGGGTCAACGCTACTCTCTGGACGCGGCTCTCGTCGGTGCGAGCGATCGCGATGGCGCGGGGACGACGGCGTGGCTGGTTCATGACATCCTGTCCTTCTCACTGACCGGCAACGTTCGGCCCGGATAAACCGGCTTGCCAGTCCAGACCATATTGCAGCCATGCCGTGGCAGAGAAAAGCCCTAAAAATGGAAACAGTGTGATTTCCGTTTGCGGAACAGTTCTTTCTGACCAACCGCCGGCTGTGCCGACACCAAAGAGGTTCCGGCATATCCGTTAACAATGGCTGAAGCCAAATGCCGCAAAACCAGGGATCAGACGTCCTGGCCGGCTGCGAAGCCCGATGCCCAGGCCCATTGGAAATTGTAGCCGCCGAGCCAGCCGGTCACGTCGACGCATTCGCCGACGAAATAGAGACCGGGAACAGCCTTCGCCTGCATCGTCTTTGAATCGAGACCATTGGTGTCGACGCCGCCGAGCGTCACCTCGGCAGTGCGATAGCCTTCGGAACCGGCGGGCTTGATCGCCCAAGCCTGGATCGATGCCGATAGCGCATCGATGGTCTTGTCCGAGAGGTCGGCGAGCTGCCGTCCCGTCAGCTTGGCGCCATCGGCAAAGAATTGCGCAAGCCGGCGTGGCAGAATATCGCCGAGCGCCGTCTGGACGGCCTGCTTGCCATTGGTGCGGCGCAAACCTTTTAGGATCGAGGCGATGTCGATATCGGGCATCAACCTCAGAACGATGTCCTGCCCCTCGCGCCAGTAGGACGATATCTGCAGGATCGCCGGGCCACTGAGGCCGCGATGGGTGATCAGCACCGCCTCGCGAAACGCCGTCTTACCGGAGCGCGCCTCGGCGTCGGCGGCGACGCCGGCTAGTTCGCCGATCGTCTCAAGCTGCACCGGATCGAGCGTCAGCGGCACAAGCCCGGGACGGGTTTCGACCAGGGCCAATCCGAACTGCTCTGCGATTTTATAGGCAAGCCCCGTTGCGCCCATTTTCGGGATCGACTTGCCGCCGCTGGCCACCACCAGCGACTGGGCATCGACCGGTCCGTCGCCGGTCATCACCCGGAAGCCGGCACCATGGCGCTCGACACTCGCGACCGTCGTCTCAAGCCGAAGCTCGGCGGCCGCATCGCGCATCTCGGCGAGCAACATCCTGATGATGTCCTTGGCCGAATGATCGCAGAACAATTGCCCCAAAGTCTTCTCGTGCCAGGCGATGCCGTGTTTTTCGACCAGCGCCAGGAAGTCTCGCGCGCCGTAGCGCGCGAGCGCCGATTTGCAGAAATGCGGATTGGCCGAGAGGAAGTTCTTCGGCCCGGCATGGATGTTGGTGAAGTTGCAGCGGCCGCCGCCGGAGATGCGGATCTTCTCGCCCGGCGCCTTTGCATGGTCGATGACCAGCACCCGCCGGCCGCGCTTGCCGGCCTCGATGGCGCACATCATGCCGGCCGCACCGGCGCCAATGATCACCACATCCTTCTTCTCAGCCACGAAACACCTTTGAGCTCTTTGCGCATTCCATTCCGGTCACGGCGGGGAAAGTCAATCGTCACGCTCTAGCCAATTGCCAATCTCTGGTTATGATGCGCTATCCGAAGCCAAAACCGGTGATTTATGCCCTCCAAGAGAAGTGCTGCCCAACAAACAACGAAAATCAGCAAAACCTCGAAAATACCCGCCGCCCTGCATTCCCTCCGAGGCGTCAAGACCTGGAAGGAAGCAACGGATTGGCTGAAGATCCGCGGGATCGAAGACATCGAATGCATCACGCCCGACCTTGCCGGCGTTCCCCGCGGCAAGATGATGCCCACCTCCAAGTTCACCTCCAACACCTCGCTTGCACTGCCTTCCGCCGTCTACCGCCACACGATCTCAGGCGAATATCCTGACGAGACCGGACAATTCCGCTACGATTCGCGCGACAGCGACATCAAGCTCGTCCCTGATCTTTCGACGCTTTCGGTCGTCCCCTGGGAAACCGACCCAACGGCGCAGGTGATCTGCGACATCGTCGGCTCCGAAGGCGAACAGATCAGCTACACGCCGCGCAACGTCTTGAAGCGCGTGGTCGACCTCTATCGCCAGAAGGGCTGGAAGCCGGTCGTTGCGCCCGAAATCGAGTTCTACCTCGTCGCCACCAATGACGATCCCGACTATCCGCTGCATCCGCCGAAGGGCCGCTCCGGCCGGTCGATCCTTGGCGGCCAGGGCTATTCGATCGCCGGCATCAACGAATTCGACGAGCTGATTGACGACATCTATCACTTCTCCGAGAAGCAGGGTCTGGAGATTGACACGCTGATCCACGAGGAGGGACCAGCGCAGCTCGAAATCAACCTTCGTCACGGCGATCCGATCGAGCTTGCCGACCAGGTGTTCCTGTTCAAGCGCACCATCCGCGAGGCGGCGCTGAAGCACGGCATCTACGCGACCTTCATGGCCAAGCCGATGCAGGGTCAGCCGGGTTCGGCCATGCACATCCACCAGTCGGTGATCGAGATCAACACCGGCCGCAATCTGTTCTCCAATCCGGACGGCTCTGCCTCCAAGGAGTTCTTCAACTTCATCGGCGGCATGCAACACTATGTGCCGCGCACGTTGGTGATGATGGCGCCCTACGTGAACTCCTTCCGCCGGCTGACGCCCGATATGTCGGCGCCGGTGAATACGGCTTGGGGCTACGACAACCGCACGACCGCGTTCCGCATTCCGGTTTCCGAACCGGTTGCCCGGCGGATCGAGAACCGGCTGCCGAGTTCGGATGCCAACCCCTATCTGGCGCTCGCCGCCTCGCTTGCCTGCGGCTATCTCGGCATCATCGAAGGCCGCGATCCGACGGCACCGACGGAAGACACGGCCAACGAAGGCGAAATCGATCTGCCGCGCGGGCTGCTCGAGGCCGTCGCCCTGCTCGAGTCGGCGCCGTCGCTTGCCGAGGTGCTGAGCCCCGAATTCATCGCCATCTATGCCGGCGTGAAACGTGGCGAGTTCGAAACCTTTATGCAGGTTATCAGCCCGTGGGAACGCGAGTTCCTGCTGCTGAACGTCTGACCTGAAAGGCAGTCCAATGCCCTGGCAAAGCCCGATCTCGCCCGGTTTCTCCTGGTATGAGGCAACCGTTCCCGATCGACCCGAATATCCGCAGATGCCGGGATCGAGGAAGGCGGATGTCGCCATTATCGGCGGCGGCTATACCGGGCTTCAGGCGGCCTACAACCTTGCTCGGCAAGGCGTCGATGTCACGCTCATCGACGCCTGCCGCTTCGGCGACGGCGCGTCGGGGCGCAACGGTGGCCAGTTCGGCACCGGCCAGCGCGCCTGGGCCGACGAGACCGAGGAAACGCTTGGCCAGGAACGGGCACAACTGCTGTTCGATATGGCAGAGAACGCCAAGCGGCACGTGCTCGACTTCGCCAGCCAACACGACATCGATATCGAGTTCATGCCGGGGCAGCTCTCCGTCGGCCACAAGAAGAGCCTGGAGAAGGATTATCGCGACCACGTCGAGGCGATGGCGACCCGCTTCGGCTATCCGCATCTCTCGTTCATGGAACGGGAGGAGACGGCGAGCCGGCTCGGATCGTCTCGCTATCACTTCGGCATCCGCGATGTCGGCACCGGACATATCCATCCGATGAAGCTGCTGCTCGGACTGGCGAAGCAGGCGGCCCTTGCCGGCGCCAATCTGTTCGAGCAGACCAAGGCGCAGAAGATCGAGCGCAAGGGAACGGCTGTTGTCATCACTACCGATCGCGGCACGATCACCACTGAGCGGGTGCTTGTCGCGTGCAATGCCTATATCGGCAATCTCGAGCCGGTCAGCGCCAGCCATGTGATGCCCATCCGCTCCTTCATCGGCGCGACCGAAGTTCTTTCCGCTCACCCCAACGTGCTTCCCGGCGGTGAATCGGTCGACGATTCGCGCTTTGTCGTGCGCTACTTCCGCAAATCGAAAGACGGGCGGCTGCTATTCGGCGGGCGCGAAGCCTACACCGCCGACAATCCGCGCGACATTTCCACCCATATCCGCCGGCAGATCAGCGAGATCTATCCGGAACTCGGCAATGTCGAGATCACCCACGCCTGGGGCGGTTCCGTTGGCATCACCTTGCCGCGGACGCCCTTCTGTCGCGAGGTGATGCCGGGCGTCACCTCGATCGGCGGCTATTCCGGCCACGGGGTCATGCTTTCCAACTATTGTGGCAAGCTCTACGCTGACCTTGTGCTGGGCAAACCGACGGAACTCGACCTGTTGAAAGCCTTGAAAATACCGGCTTTTCCGGGCGGAACACGCTTCCGATCGGCGCTTCTGTTCCTGGCGCTCAGCTGGTATGCGCTGCGCGACAGGCTCTAAGGCACGTTGTGTCAGGATGGTGTCACACTATGTGCATTAGATCTTTGTTTCCGTGCATGTCGTCGCCCCGAAACCGCGGCATATTTTCGGGCGACATGCATGAGAAAGCGTGTGCGACAGCATTTTATTGCGTCGCACCCTAGCGCGTTTAAATCGATTAGATTATATGTGTCCCTGACCTGAACAAGATCGAGATTATCCCATGAGCAGCCAGATCATTCCCGTCGAACCATTTGATTATGTCGTGTTCGGCGGCACCGGCGATCTCGCGGAGCGCAAGCTGCTGCCAGCGCTCTATCACCGCCAGATGGAAGGCCAGATTACCGAGCCGACCCGCATCATCGGCGCCTCGCGCGCCGCGTTGACGCATGAAGAATATCGCAAGTTCGCCGCCGATGCGCTGAAGGAACACCTGAGGCCGGCGGAATACAATGAAGAGGAAGTGGCGAAGTTTACCGCCCGCCTCTTTTACGTTTCCGTCGATGCCAAGTCCGACCAGGGCTGGGATACGCTGAAGAAGATCCTGGAAGAAGGCAAAGACCGTATCCGCGCCTTCTATCTCGCCGTCGGACCGGCGATCTTCGGCGATATTTCCGAGAAGATCCGCGATCACAAGCTGATCACCAAGACCACCCGCATCGTCGTCGAAAAGCCGATCGGCCGCGATCTGGCGTCGGCGACCGAGCTCAACGACACGATCGGCAAGGTCTTCCGCGAAGAGCAGATCTTCCGCATCGACCACTATCTCGGCAAGGAGACGGTGCAGAACCTGATGGCGCTGCGTTTCGCCAATGCGCTCTACGAGCCGCTGTGGAACTCCGCCCATATCGACCACGTGCAGATCACCGTTTCGGAAGCCGTAGGCCTCGAAAACCGGGCCGGCTACTACGACAAGGCCGGTGCGCTGCGCGACATGGTGCAGAACCACATCCTGCAGCTCGTCTGCTTTGTCGCAATGGAAGCCCCGACCTCAATGGACGCGGAAGCCGTGCGCGATGAAAAGCTTAAAGTTCTGCGCGCGCTGAAGCCGGTCAATGCATCCAATGTCGAGCAGGTGACGGTGCGCGGCCAGTACCGCGCGGGCGCCTCTGCCGGCGGCCCGGTCAAGGGCTACCTGGAAGAGCTCGAAGGTGGCGTTTCGAACACAGAGACCTTCGTAGCGATCAAGGCCGAAGTCAGCAACTGGCGCTGGGCCGGCGTGCCGTTCTACATCCGCACCGGCAAGCGGCTTGCTGGCCGCATGTCGGAAATCGTTATTACCTTCAAGCAGATCCCGCACTCGATCTTCGACAACAGTGCCGGTCGCATTTCCGCCAACCAGCTCGTCATCCGCCTGCAGCCGAACGAAGGCGTCAAACAGTCGCTGATGATCAAGGACCCCGGTCCAGGCGGCATGCGCCTTCGCAACGTTTCGCTCGACATGAGCTTCGCCGAGGCTTTCGACGTGCGCAATGCCGACGCCTACGAGCGGCTGCTGTTCGACGTCGTGCGCAACAACCAGACGCTGTTCGTACGCCGCGACGAGGTCGAGGCCGCATGGAAGTGGGTCGATCCGATCCTGAAAGCCTGGGAAGAGACCGGACAGCAGGTGCAGGGCTACACCGCCGGCACCTGGGGTCCGAGCCAGTCGATCGCACTCATCGAGCGTGACGGCCGCACCTGGCACGATGCGATATAGGTAAGGCAATGAGCACGACGCTTCACACATTCGACAATGGCGCCGCCCTGGCAGAGGGCTTGGCGGACGCCGTCAGCGCCGCACTTGCCACCGGCATTGCCACCCGTGGCACAGCAAGCATCGCCGTTTCCGGCGGCTCGACGCCCAAGGCATTCTTCCAGGCGCTCGCCAGGAAGGATATCGCCTGGGACAAGGTGACGGTCACGCTGGTGGACGAACGCTTCGTTCCACCGGAGAGCGATCGCTCCAACCACGCGTTGGTCACGGCCAATTTGCTGCAAGGCCCTGCGGCGAAAGCGCATTTCCTACCGCTTTACCACGCCGCCGCTTCGGCAGAAGATGCGGCCGGGCTCTCCAGCAAGGCGACGGCAAAGATCGGCACGCCCTTCGACGTCGTCGTGCTCGGCATGGGAACGGATGGCCATACCGCGTCGTTCTTCCCGGGCGGCACGCAACTTTCAAGGGCGATCGACGCGACGACGCCGCGCGGCGTGATCACCATGGAAGCCGAAGGTGCTGGCGAACCGCGCCTGACCTTTACCTTCTCCAGCCTTCACGATGCCAGGCTGCTGGTCCTGCACATCGAAGGCGAGGGCAAGAAGGTGGTGCTTGCCAAGGCGGAAGGTCCCGGCGACGAAGCCGAGATGCCGATCCGCACCATGCTGCGCCGTGCGGCCTCGCCGCTGCAAATATACTGGGCGCCATAACGGCCGGATCACCGGCCGGTTCAGGACGCTTTCAACCGGTGGCGCCCCACCGGAACGCGAAGGCGTTGAAAGAGCTCATACCGGGGCGTGGCCTGCACGTTCTCCCAAGCAGGCAACGCTCCGGATCGATGACTGGATGAAGATGAGGAGTCTCAAGACTCCGGAACAGGATTTGCCATGTCCGCCGATTCCCGCATTGCCGCAATCACCGCCCGCATCGTCGAGCGCTCGAAGCCGCACCGAGAGCCTTATCTCGATCGGGTGCGTCGTGCGGCGTCCAGCGGCCCACATCGCAGCGTTCTTGGCTGCGGCAACCTCGCGCACGGGTTTGCCGTCTGTTCCCCCGCCGAGAAGGTGGCGCTCGCCGGGGATCGCGTCGCCAACCTAGGCATCATTACCTCCTATAACGACATGCTTTCGGCGCATCAGCCGTTCGAAACCTATCCGGCGCTGATCCGCGAAGCCGCGCACGAGGCAGGCGGCGTCGCCCAGGTTGCCGGCGGCGTGCCCGCCATGTGCGACGGCGTCACCCAGGGCCAGCCGGGCATGGAACTGTCGCTGTTTTCGCGCGACCTGATCGCCATGGCCGCCGGTGTCGGCCTGTCGCACAACATGTTCGATTCCACCGTCTATCTCGGCGTCTGCGACAAGATCGTGCCGGGCCTTGTCATCGCGGCCCTGACCTTCGGTCACCTGCCGGCAGTCTTCGTGCCGGCCGGGCCGATGACGACGGGCCTGCCGAACGACGAGAAGGCGCGCGTGCGCCAGCTCTTCGCCGAAGGCAAGGTTGGCCGCGAAGAGTTGCTCGAAGCGGAATCCAAGTCCTATCACGGACCCGGCACCTGCACCTTCTATGGCACCGCCAATTCCAACCAGATGCTGATGGAGATCATGGGCTTCCACCTGCCCGGCGCCTCCTTCATCAATCCCGGCACGCCGCTGCGCGACGCGCTGACGAAGGAAGCGACGAAGCGGGCGCTGGCGATCACCGCCATGGGCAACGAGTTCACGCCATCAGGTGAAATGATCGACGAGCGCTCGATCGTCAACGGTGTCGTCGGGCTGCACGCCACCGGTGGCTCGACCAACCACACCATGCATCTCGTCGCCATGGCGCGCGCCGCCGGCATCCTGCTCACCTGGCAGGATATTTCCGAACTTTCGGACATCGTGCCGCTGCTTGCGCGCGTCTACCCGAACGGCCTTGCCGACGTGAACCACTTCCATGCGCCGGCGGCATGGGCTTTCTAATCAGCCAGTTGCTTCGGGGCGGCCTGCTGCACGACGATGTGCGCACCGTCGTCGGCCAGGGCCTGGAGGCCTACAAGATCGACGTCCGCCTCGGTGCCGACGGCGGTGTCGAGCGCCGGCCGACGCCGGCCGAAAGCGCCGATCCGAAGGTACTCTCCACCATCGACCAGCCGTTCCAGCACTCGGGCGGCCTCAAGATGCTGACCGGCAATCTCGGCAAGGCGGTCATCAAGATTTCCGCCGTCAAGCCGGACCGCCACGTCATCGAGGCACCGGCAAAGATCTTTCATGACCAGGGCGAGTTGAACGCCGCCTTCAAGGCCGGCAAACTCGAAGGCGACTTCGTCGCCGTCGTGCGCTTCCAGGGCCCGAAGGCGAACGGCATGCCGGAACTGCACAAGCTGACGACCGTGCTCGGCATCCTGCAGGACCGCGGCCAGCGCGTGGCGATCCTCACCGACGGCCGCATGTCGGGCGCCTCGGGCAAGGTGCCTGCCGCCATCCACGTTACGCCGGAAGCCAAGGATGGCGGGCCGATCGCCCGCATTCAGGAAGGCGACATCGTGCGCATCGATGCCGTCACCGGCACGATCGAAGTGCTTGTCGAGGATATCGCGCTCAAGACGCGCATTCCCGCCCATGCCGATCTCTCGGACAACGAGTTCGGCATGGGGCGCGAGCTGTTCGCACCGTTCCGCGCCATTGCCGGCTCGGCCGACCACGGAGCAAGCGTGCTGTTCAACTGAGCCGAACCTCGGCGTCACCGCGGAGGATTTGTCTTCCATCGAGCTATCGCTGCCGGCCCTCGCCGCCGGTAGCGGGCCGCGCTTGCGAAGACGAGCGCTACTTCAGCGGCCCCGGATACATGTCGTTTCGACCGTCGTAACGCTCGACCTCCAGCGTGAAGATGTCGATATCCTCGATGCAGCGCGCATTGAGCGAGACGCGATTGTTCGGGTAGCCGCTGCGCATGATCGCCACACTGCAGGTCGGGCAGAAGTGATGACCTTCAGTCACGCCGCGCCAGACATAGGTGGAAAGGCGACGCTTCTCGGTGATCAACCGGATCTTGCTGCCGCCAATCTTCCAGTGGAGGAAGCCGGTGCGCCGGCATGTCGAGCAGTTGCACTCGACCAGCCCCGAGAGCTCCTCATCGACTTCGATGCAGATATCGCCGCAGTGGCAGGAAAGGCGGTAGGGTCGTTTCATCGATCGGTTGCCTCGCTTCTGGCGTGCAGGCGACAACAATCCAACGCCCACACTCCATGTCAAGCATAGTTTGGAGGCCTCGAAATACGGTGTCCCTGGCCGCAAAGGCGCATCGCCCGCCAGTCCGTCTCGGCCGGACGGGGCACCCGCACGAACGCTTGCCGGTTCAGCGGTAGATGTCGAGTGTGCGGTTCCGGTGGTTCGGATGGGTGCTGTAGACGAAGATGCGATTGAGGTCGCGATCGGTCAGGAGCCGCAGGAAGCGCGCTTCGACGATGTTGTTGGCGTGCACGCGCTTGAGCAGGCAGCCGACCATCTGGATGCGGGCGCTTGGAATGTCGAGGTAGAAATTCTGCGGCAGCTGGTACTTGGTCAGGATACCCAGAACCGCGCCGCTTTTCGACAGCTTGATGATTTCGCAGCGGCGGGAGCTCAGCTGCGTCATGCCCTTTTCGGTATATTCGATCCGCGCCTCGTTCCTCGTGTCCTCCATCGGGAACGTGGTTTCGCGATCGTACATGAAAGATTCTTCCTTGTTCAGGAAGTGTTGCTGCATCACCGGTGCCGCGGTCGTCATTCTACAGGCCCCTTAGTATCCCCTGCCCGTCAGGCTAGAGGAAGAAATTTAACAGAGGGTAGATTGAGGGCCTTCGCAAAGAAAAACCCGTCCGAAAATCGGACGGGTTGAAGACAAACGATGGTGGTCTTTGTCAGACGCGGTAGCTCTTGCCGCCGGCTTCGAACAGATGCAGCTTGTTCTTATCGGCCGTGAACCGGACTTTTTCGCCGCGATGAACGGGCAGGATGCCCGGGATCTTGGCGATGATCGGCTCCTTCTCCACCAGTCCCTCGATATAGAGCAGCGTCACCTCGCCGAGCGCCTCGACGATGGCGACCGTTCCTTCGAACAGGAAGTCCTCGCCGCTGGCCGTCTGGAGATCTTCAGGACGCACGCCGAAGCTCGCCGTCTTGCCGTTTTCCGACGCGTTCGTGGCGATATCGAGTGTCACCGACTTGCCGCCAGAAAGCTTCACCGTCGTCTGCGGGCCGGTGGCGGTGATCGTCGCGGGGATGACGTTCATCGCTGGCGAACCGATGAAGCGGGCGACGAACAGGTTCGCCGGGCGCTCGTAAAGCTCGAGCGGCGGGCCGACCTGCTCGATATGGCCGGCCGACAGCACGACGATACGATCGGCAAGCGTCATCGCCTCGACCTGGTCGTGGGTAACGTAGATCATCGTCGTGTCCGCCATCTGCTCGTTGAGCTTGGCGATCTCGATGCGGGTGGCAACGCGAAGCGCCGCGTCGAGGTTCGACAAAGGCTCGTCGAACAGGAAGACCTTGGGATCGCGGCAGATCGCCCGGCCGATCGCCACGCGCTGGCGCTGGCCGCCCGAAAGCGCCTTCGGCAGACGATCGAGGTACTTGGTGAGCTGCAGGATATCGGCTGCCGCGCGCACGCGCCGGTCGATCTCCTCCTTCGTCTCCTTGGCGATCCGCATGCCGAAGGCCATGTTGTCGTAGACGGTCATATGCGGATAGAGCGCATAGGACTGGAACACCATGGCGATCCCGCGCTTGGACGGCGGCACGTCGTTGACGCGCTCGCCATCGATGAACATGTCGCCGCCGGTAATCTCCTCCAGACCCGCGATCATGCGCAGCAATGTCGACTTGCCGCAGCCGGACGGACCGACAAACACGACGAACTCGCCCTGCTTGATGTCGAGATTGATGCCGTGAATGACATCGACCGCACCGTAGGACTTGCGGATATCTTTAAGCGTCAGACCTGTCATCGCACCCTCCCCTTCGTCTCTTTTGTCTGTCGTTGTCTCAAACCAGCCGCGCGAAGAATGCGCTCCAGGCTGGAAGATTGACCTTGTCGTTCTTGATCTCGGCCGTAAAACCATGGCCGTCAAGCGCTTCCACTGGCTCCTTCGGCAAATCAACCGTAGCGGCCGTACCGCTCATGTTGAATGCGCAGAAGAGCTTCTCGTTGCCGTGGCTGCGCACGAAGGCAAGCACGGGCGCATCGGTGCTGCGGAACTCGATCTCGCCTTTGGCAAAGGCCGGATGCGCCTTTCTGAACTGCAGGAAGCGTCGATAGTGCTCCATGACCGAAGCGGTGTCATCCTTCTGCGCGGAGACCGCCCGGTTCAGGTGTTCGGCCGGCACCGGCAGCCAGGGTTTGGCATCGCCGAAGCCGCCATTGGCAGCAGTGCTATCCCAGACCATCGGCGTGCGGCAGCCGTCGCGCCCCTTGAAGTCGGGCCAGAACTGAATGCCGTAGGGATCCTTCAGATCCTCGAAGGCAAGCTCGGCTTCGGTGAGAGCCAATTCCTCGCCCTGATAGATGCAGACCGAGCCGCGCAGCGACATCAGCAGGCTTGCCAGCAGCTTGGCGTGCGCGTCGCGATCGGCAACGCCATCGCCCCAGCGACTGACATGGCGAACGACGTCGTGGTTGGAAAAGGCCCAGCAGGCCCAGCCCTCCGGCGCCGCCTTGTGAAAGTCGCGCAGAACCTCGGCGACACGCGCCGGTGTCAGAGCGTCGGGCGCCAGGAACTCGAAGGCGTAGCACATGTGCATCTTGTCGCCGCCGGAGGTGTACTCGCCGGCGATCTCGAGACCACGCTGGCTGTCGCCGACTTCGCCGACCGCCGCGATTGCCGGAAACTCGTCCATGACAGCACGGAACCGCTTCAGGAACGCAAGGTTCTCCGGCTGGTTCTTGTCGTAGAGATGTTCCTGATAATTATACGGGTTGACCGCCGGTGCAGTGGAGGCGTTGCGCCGCTCCGGCGCCAGCGCCGGATTGTCGCGCAGCTGTTTGTCGTGGAAATAGAAGTTGATGGTGTCGAGGCGGAAGCCATCGACGCCGCGCTCCAGCCAGAAGCGCTCGACGCCCAAAAGCGCCTCCTGCACATCAGGATTGTGCAGGTTGAGGTCCGGCTGCGAGGTCAGGAAGTTGTGCAAGTAATATTGCAGCCGCGTCGGATCCCAGGCCCAGGCCGAGCCGCCGAAGATCGACAGCCAGTTGTTCGGCGGCGTTCCATCGGGTTTCGAGTCTGCCCAGACGTACCAGTCCGCCTTGGCGTTCGCCCGGCTGGCGCGGCTCTCGACGAACCAGGGATGCTGGTCCGAGGTATGGGACAGAACGAGGTCGATCATCACCCGGATACCGAGCCGATGCGCCTCGGCGATCAGCGCATCGAAATCGGCGAGATTGCCGAAGATCCCGTCGACGTCGGTATAGTTCGAAACGTCGTAGCCGAAATCCTTCATCGGCGAGGTGAAGAAGGGCGATATCCAGATAGCATCGGCGCCGAGCGAGGCGACATGCGGCAGGCGGGCGGTGATGCCCTTCAAATCGCCGATGCCGTCGCCGTTGGAGTCCTGGTAGGAGCGCGGATAGATCTGATAGATCACCGCGCCTCGCCACCAATCCTTGTCGGCCTGCAAAATGGATTCGCTCATTTCAGTCATGCTCATTCCGTTCAGAAGTCCCTGTGAGGTCAACCACCCTTGACCGATCCCGCCAGCAGGCCGCGCACGAGGTAGCGCTGCAGGCTGAAGAACACGATCAGGGGGACGACGATGGTGATGAAGGCGGAGGCGGTCAGGATTTCCCAATTGCCGCCGCGAGAACCCAAGAGATTGACCAGCCGGCCGGTGAGGACCAGTTCATCCTGGCCGCGCCGAGGAAGACGATGGCGACGAGCAGGTCGTTCCAGGTCCACAGGAACTGGAAGATCGCGAAGGACGCCAGCGCCGGGAACGACAGCGGCAGGATGATCTTGACGAAGATGTCGAAGTCGCTGGCGCCGTCGACGCGTGCGGATTCCATGATCTCGCGCGGCAGGCCGGCCATGTAATTGCGCAGGAGATAGATCGCCAGCGGCAGGCCGAAACCGGTATGGGCGAGCCAGATGCCGACATAGGTCTTGGCCGGCACGCCGAAGAAGGCGCCGACGCCGTTATAGAGTTTCAGAAGCGGGATCAGCGACATCTGCAGTGGCACGACGAGCAGGCCGACGACGACCGCAATCAGGATCGCGCGCCCCGGAAACGGCATCCAGGCGAGCGCATAGGCGGCGAAGGCCGCAATCAGGATCGGGATGATCGTCGAAGGAATGGCGACCGTCAGCGAGTTGATGAAGGAAGCGCCGATGCCTTCGGCGCTCAGCACTTCGACGTAATTGTCGAAGGTGAAGCGCGGCGGAACGGCGGCGGTGAAGAAGATGCGCTGGCCGCGCGAGCCTTCCATCTTCGCGTCCGAGACGATCTCGAAGCTACCATCGGCCTGGACGGTCAGCTTCTCGCCGTCGTTGAGCTCAGCAGTTTCGCCAGGCTTGAAGGCGGTCGGCTTTTGGCTCGAAAAGCCGAAGGCGGAAACCTCACCGGCAGAGGTGCCTTCAAGCACGTCGCCCGAGATCACGAACTTGCCGTCGCGTTCGACCTGGGTATCGGCACCCGGCGCGCGGGCGACGATATTCTGGGTCGAAGTCGACAGTGCCGTCCACCAGCCGGAAACCGCGAGCTGATCCTTGTCGCGCAGCGACGAGATCAACAGGCCGGCGGTCGGCAGCGTCCAGAGGGCGACCAGGAGAAGAACAGATAGATGTACGGCCCAGGTGAGAGGGGAGCGTGTCGCCGGGTTCATCTCAGTGCCCCTTCATTTCTTTGGCCGCATTGCGGATGTTCCAGATCATGATCGGGATGACGAGGACCATGATGACGACGGCGATCGCCGCACCGCGCCCAAAGTCGCCGCCGCCGCGGAACATCCAGTCGAACATGAGATTGGCGAGCACCTGGCTCTGCCATTGCCCGTTGGTCATCGCCAGAACGATATCGAACACCTTGAGGACCAGAATAGTGATCGTCGTCCAGACGACGGCGATCGTGCCCCAGATCTGCGGCACCATGATCTTGAAGAAGATCTGCCAGCCGTTGGCGCCGTCGATCACGGCGGCCTCGACCGTCTCTTCCGGGATACCGCGCAGGGCGGCCGAGAGGATCACCATGGCGAAGCCGGTCTGGATCCAGACCAGGATGGCCATGAGGAAGAAGTTGTTCCAGAAAGGCAGCGTGATCCAGGCCTGAGGATCGCCACCGAAGGCAACGACGATCGCGTTCAGGAGGCCGATCTGCTCCGTGCCCTCGGCGCGATAATCATAGATGAACTTCCAGATGACGGCGGCGCCGACGAAGGAGATCGCCATCGGCATGAAGATCAGCGTCTTGGCGATGTTGCCCCACCAGATGCGGTCGGTCAAAGCGGCGATGACCAGCCCGAAGAAGGTCGCGAGCGCCGGCACCACCAGCAGCCAGAGGAAGTTGTTGAAGATCGACTGGCGAAACTCTCCGTCGTTCAGCATCCAGACGTAGTTACTGGCACCGACGAAGTTTTGTCCGGCGCGGTCATGCAGGCTGAACCAGACCGACATGATCACGGGGTAGATGAGGTAGATCGTCAACGCGAACAGCGCCGGGGCGAGAAACAGCCATGGCCGGATGGCATTGGTGATGCGCAGGTTGCGCGACGCCTCGACACCAGATCTCCCCTTCGATGGGAAAATCAGATCGAGAATGAAGCTGGTTCCCCAGAAGTAGGCGGCGCAGCCGAGAACCCCGGCCACCATCGTTCCTACGGCAAAGACGAGCTGTTGCATGACATGTCCCTCCCCCTGAAATGCACTTTGCGTGCAGGGCATGGCGATTGTCGCCGTTCTCGTTGGGGCCCTGCCGCGCCAAGCGTTCAACGGACCCAAGGACAGGACGGGCGGCGCAATCGCCGCCCGTCGTCCATTTTTACTTGATGGCGTCCCAGGCCTTCTGAACGCTGTCGGCAACGTCGGAAGCGGACTTGCCGCCGACGAAATCGACCATGCCGGTCCAGAAGGCGCCCGCGCCGATCTTGCCGGGCATCAGGTCGGAGCCGTCGAAGCGGAAGGTCGTCGCATTCAGCAGGATCTCGCCCTGCTTCTTCAGCGGCGGGTTGCCGTAGGCATCGACGTTGACGCTCTTGTAGGGCGTCAGGAAGCTCGTCTGCGCCATCCAGACTTCATGCGCGATCGGTGTCTTCAGGAACTCGATGAAGGCGCGTGCCGCCGGCGTGTCCTTGGTGATCATCGCCAGCGTGCCGGCACCGAGAACCGGATTGCCGAGATCCTTCTTGCTGTCATAAGGCGGCATGTAGAAGAAGTCGGCATCCTCGCCGATCACCGTGCCCTCAGGGAAGAACGACGGAATGAACGAAGCCTGGTGATGCAGGTAGCACTTCGGCGGCGACGCGAAGAGCCCCTTCGGGCTGTCGCGGAAGTCGGAGGACGCGACCGCTGCCGCGCCGCCGTCGACGAACTTGTCGTTCTTGGCAAACCAGCCGAACTCGTCGATCGCGCCGACGACTGCCGGATCGTTGAACGGGATCTCGTTCTTGACCCACTTGTCGTAGACATCGGCCGGCTGCGTGCGCAGCATCATGTCTTCCACCCAGTCGGTGGCCGGCCAACCGGTCGCGCCGCCCGAGCCGAGGCCAATGCACCAGGGCTTCTGGCCATCAGCGGCGATCTTCTCGGTAAGCGCCTTCAGCTCTTCCATGGTCTTCGGCACTTCGTAGCCGGCGTCCTCGAAGTTCTCAGGCGAATACCAGACCAGCGACTTCACGTCGATCTTGTAGGGGAAGGCATAGAGGGCGGCGTTACCGTCCTTGCCCTTGTAGGTCGAGAGATCGACCCAGGACTGGCCGGCCGCATAATTGTCGAGCAGCCACTTCTGAGTATCATCGCCGAGCGGCGTCAGGTAGCCCTTGGACGCCAAGTCGCCAATCAGGCCCGGCTGCGGCAGGATGGAAATATCGGACGGGCTGCCGGCCTGGGTGTCGATGACGATCTGCTGTTCGTAGTTTTCAGAGGACGAATATTTGAGCTCGACGCCGGTCGCCTCGACGAAATAGGCATAGACGCTCTTGAAGAGCGCTTCGTCCTCGCCGCGCCAGGGTCCGAAGATCGTCAGCGTCTGCCCCTTGAGGTCGTGACCCTTCTTGAATTCCTCGAAGCTCGCCCAGTTGAATTTGGAATCTTCGCCAGGCTTGAACTTCAGATCCGCAGCGCCGGCAGCGCCCGCAAACAGCGCCAGCGCAGCCACGCTCAACAGAAATGATCTCTTCACGGTGTTCTCCTCCCAAGATGAACCCGGATCCCGCCGGGCAGATCATCAACGCGCAAAATTCAAAGCGCTTTGAGTTTGCTAACAAACCATTCCGACACTCCAGGAGTCAAGAGCTTTCGATTCACCGGCCTTCTGCCGACAGTATTTTGCTTTGCGGCAACTTTTTGCAGCGCGAAGTCGGCTAATTCCGCTTTGTATGATGAAAAACGAGTGTTACAGAATTCGAGGGCGCTGGATCAAACCATAAAAATCATACGGATATTCAAAGCGCTTTGGGAGGGAAATTGACCATGGCGGTCAATCTCAAGCAGCTCGCGGAACTGCTCGGCCTGTCGCAGACGACAGTCAGCCGGGCGCTGAACGGCTACCCGGAAGTCAATGCGGAAACCCGCCAACGCGTGCTGCAGGCCGTGCGCGAAACGGGCTATCGGCCGAACCGGGCCGCCCAGCGCCTCGCTACCGGCAAGGCCTATTCGATCGGCATGGTCATGCCGATAGCGGCCGGCATCGATTCCGACGTGCATTTCGGCGAATTCCTCGCGGGCCTCGGCGAGGAAGCGGTCAAGCACGACTTCCATTTCGTGCTCAATCCGAGCGCGCCGGAAGACGAGGAGGCGACCTTCCAGCGCCTGGCCGCCAGCGGCAACGTCGACGCACTGTTCCTCGCCTATATGCGCGCCAACGACCCGCGCATCGCGATGCTCAAATCGCTGTCGATGCCCTTTGTCGTCCATGGGCGCTCGATCGGCGAGGCACGGGACTATCCTTTCCTCGACATCGACAACACCGGCGCCTTCTATGACGCGACACGGCTGCTGATCCAGCTCGGGCATCAGCGGATTGCGCTGATCAACGGACCCGACTACCTGACCTTTTCCATCCGCCGCCATAAGGGCATGGCCCGGGCGCTGGCCGAGCATGGGCTCAACCTCGACGAAACCCTCGTCCACCACTCGCTTATGACCGACGAACACGGATATCGCAGCATGCAGCGCTTCCTGCAGCAGCCCGACGCGCCGACCGCGGTGCTCTGTTCAAGCACCGTGCTGGCGCTTGGCGCCGTCAGGGCGATCAACCAGGCGGGACTGGCGATGGGCCGCGACATCTCGCTGATCGCGCATGACGATGTGCTGCCGATGCTGAAGCCGGAGAATTTCAGCGTGCCGCTGACGACGACGCGGTCGTCGCTCCGGGCAGCCGGCGGGCGCATCGCGACCCGACTGATTGCAGGCATCCTCAAGAGCGGCGATTATCCCGACCAGGAACTCTGGCGCGCCGAATTGATCGTCCGCGCCTCGACTGGCCCCGCTCCGCAGAAATGAAAACGCGCCGCAGAGGCGGCGCGTCAGATATCGACGGATACCAATTTGCGCTGATCAGAAGCGCGGCGGCTTGCGACCCGCCTTGCGATAGGCAGCGATGACGGTGTTTGCCATCAGCATGGCGATGGTCATCGGACCGACGCCGCCCGGTACCGGCGTGATGACGCCCGCGACCTTTTCCACTTCGGAAAATGCAACGTCACCGACGAGCTTGGATTTGCCTTCGCCCTTTTCCGGCGCGGACACGCGATTGATGCCGACATCGATGACGGTGGCGCCGGGCTTGACCCAATCCGCCTTGACCATTTCCGCACGACCGACAGCCGCCACGAGAATATCGGCATTGCGGCAGACTGCCGGCAGATCCCTGGTGCGCGAATGGGCCGTCGTTACGGTCGCATTGGCGGCAAGAAGCAGGGCCGCCATCGGTTTGCCGAAAAGGTTCGAGCGGCCGATAACCACCGCATTCAGGCCCGAAAGGTCTTCGCCATGGGTCTGGCGCACGAATACCATCGCGCCGGCGGGCGTGCAGGAAACCAGACCGCCTTCGAGATCGCCGGTCGCAAGCTTGCCGGCGTTGACGACGTGCAGGCCGTCCACGTCCTTTTCCGGCAGGATCGACTGGATGATCGGTTCGGAGTTCAGATGCTTCGGTAGCGGCAGCTGGACCAGAATGCCGTGGATGGCGGCGTCCGCATTGAGCTTGGCAACCAACGCCGCCAGATCTTCCTGGGTCGTTTCTTCAGGCAAGGTGTGCTGGACCGACTGAAAACCGCATTCCTTGGCCATCTTGCTCTTCGAAGAGACATAGGCATGGCTTGCCGGATCATTGCCGACGATCACGACCGCGAGACCGGGGCGCACGCCCGCATCAGTTTCGAGCGCCTGTGTCGCGGATTTCACGGCCTCGATAACCGAAGCGGCAACCTGCTTGCCATCAATCACAGTCGTCACGGCATTCCTCCTGGCTTCCTGTTCGCGGGACACTCTAATTCGCCTCGGGAAAGGCGATTGCCTCAAAGCGCCCTATGCTGTCCCAAACGCATAAATGCAAGGGGTCGGCATGGCCAGATGCACGTTTGCAGCGCAGGCCGCGACATTTCCTCTCATCACTGAAAGGCTGCCTGCTCGTTCTTCGCAGATGCTGAGGTTCAGCGACGCGCGACCTTCTGGCGGGAGTAGCTCTCGACGCGCGACCTGAGCGCGCGAAGATCGTCCTGCACCTTGGCGATGCCGAGATCGTCCTCGGGCTCGATAGCCAGGGGCGACGGCCTTGTCGGGGAAGCCTGGCTTGCCAGCTCGCGCGAAGCGAGATAGGCGGCAGCCAGCGACTGCGCATGGTGGGCTGCTGGCGAGAATGGCGGCGGCAGATCCGGTTCGCGCGCCTTCATTTCTTGCTCATTGCGCGCGCCAGGCCCCGGTTCCGGGTCGGTGCCCGGCTCTGGCGGATCCGGGTCGACAGTCTCCGGCGGCGCACCCCTCGGGCCGACAAACAACCCGTTCAGGCTGCGATAGATGCCGAGCAGGATACCGAGACCGAAACCGGCGAAAAAGCCCGCAAGCGTTGCGCCGATGACGATGATCTTGCGCGACGGCCCCTTGGGCTGCAACGCAGGCTCCGCCCGCGAAACGACGCGGATGTTCTTGGCCGTCAGCTTTTCTTCCTCGCGCGTTTCGCTGGCGCGCTTCAGGAAGGACTCGTAGATTTCGCGGGTCGCGGCAGCATTTCGCTCCAGTTCGCGCAGCTCGACCATCTCGCCGGACGAATTGATCTGGCGGGCCTTCTGCGCTGCGAACTGCCGGACCAGATCCCGCTCCGCACTCTCGGCACGATCGAGTTCGGTCTGGGCGGTGGCCGCAATGCGCCGCAGCTCATTGGCGATCTCGGCGCGGGAGGATTCAAGCGACTGTACGGCGGCAATGCGCTGCGGGTGACGGGGACCGAGGCTTGCATCGAGCGAGCTCAACTGCGCCCTGGTCGCCGCATATTGCTTGCGCAGCTCGGCGAGCGCCATCGAGCTGACTTCCTCCGGAAAGGCGCCGGTCAGCACGTCATCGAGCCGGACCTTGCCGGACACGTCGGCCTTCGCCTTTGCTTCGGCGATCCGGTTGCGCGCAGCAGCGACCTGATCGCTGAGGCTGAGCAGTTGTTTGTCGGCGATCAGCTCGCCGCCGGCGCCGACGATATCGTTGCGCGCCTTGTATTCCTCGATCGCCTTTTCAGCGGTATCGAGTTCGGCCTTGAGTTCGGAGATACGCTGATCGAGCGCCGCGGTGGTCTTCTGGAAGAAGCCGGACTGTGCCGCCGTCTCCTCGCCCAGAAAGGTTTCGACCAGGCGGTTGACGATCAGCGCCGATCTCTCCGGGCTTCGGCTCTGCGCTTCGACGATGACGATGAAGGTCTTGGGATCGCGCCAGACGCGGATGGCGTCGCTCAGTTTCTGCAGGGTGCGCGGCGAGACTTCGCCTTCCGCCGCGCCAGTTCCTGAAAACTCGGCATCGTTCTGCAGATCGAGATCACGTGCGACCTTCTCCATCACGGTGCGCGAGCGCAGAACCTCGAGCTGGCTGTCGACAAGCGCAAGAATGGCTTCCGTCGCCAGCGACTGCTTGGAGAGATCGGAATCCGTCAGCCGCACCTCGCGCGGGTCGATATAGAGCCTGCTCTCCGAGAGATAGATGCTGGGTGTCGACAGGGCGATCGCGACGCCGGCGACGGCGCCGAGTATCGTCGTGGCGGCAATGACGAAACGAACCTGCCAGACGGAGCGAAGCACGGCCTTGATGTCGACGAGCGGTCTGTCACCGGGTGGCAGCAATGCATCTCCACCCGAACCGTCGGAGGCGTCGTCCGCATCCCGACCGGCCAGCCACCGGGCAATCTTGCCGTCCGCACCGCCAAGGCCACGCTGCGGCCGAGTAGCCGGACCGCTCAGTGCCGACGGTATCTTGGGTTGGGGTGTCGCGCGAGCTGCATGCCGCGACGCGGCATAGCCCGGCTGTGTAGCCGCTTGATCGGCCTCGACAAAGCGGTCGAGCAACGACGAGCCGGCGGATCCTCGGCCTTTGGCGTCGGGCTTTTGCGCGCGCGCCGAGACCCGCGGGCCCCCTGCTGCGATATCGAGCAACGATGCACGCGGAACCGGGCGTTTTTCGTCGTCGACGTTGAACATGACTTATCCCGCGGCTGCCGAGATGGCGAATTCCGAATAGTGAATTCAACCTAAGGAAACAGGGAAAACAAATGGTTAATTTTGGAGAAAGAACCAACCCCAGAAACGGGCGATCTCACGCCTTATTAAGCTTTCCCGCCTATGACGGGAGAGACTCCTGGAAGTTCGATCGTGCACCACCGCATCAAAGCGCTTTATCTTCGCCACAGGGCGCTTGTTCACGCCTATCTCTCGATGACGGGGGGTTCGGCGGGGCGGCTCGTGTTGTCGCTTGCGTATTTTATCGCTGTTGCCAACACGCTTTCCATCGCCGATTTCGGTCTCTTTGCCACGGCGTCCGCCGCCGGCATCATGATCTCGCGCGCACTTGCCTTCGGCTTCATGTCGCCGCTCTACCGCGTGGCGACGGTGAAACCGCTGCTGGTGGGTACCTATAGCGCCGGGTTTCTCGTCGGCGCGCTGCTTTCCCTGCCGGTGATCGCACTGATCTGCGTCGGCACCTTCATCGCGCTTTTTTCACGCGACATGTCGGCCGGCACCTTTGCGGCCTTCATGGCGGCCGAGATCATCTGTTGGCGCGGGCTCGAAACGGCGGTCATCGTTCTCAACGGCCTCGGCCGCTTCGGCCGCGGCGCTCTGCTCGTGGTCATCGCCACGGCAATCCGCACGGCGGCGGCGCTGCTGTTTGCGCTGCTTCAGGTCAACACGCTTGGCGCCTGGTCGCAGTTCTATCTCGCCGCCAACGCCATCAGCCTCGTCATCGCTCTCGTACTGTTTTACCCAAGGGTGCGTCTTCGCTGGCAGCCCCGGCTCTACTTCCGCCGCTGGGGCGATTCGGTCTCGGTCGCAGGCGCCGAAATCCTCTTCTACATTCAGTCGGAGTTTGACAAGATCGCCGTGCTGGCGATCGGCGGCCCGGCCGTATCCGGCATCTATGCGATCCTGATGCGGCTTGCCGATCTGACCGCCCTGCCGGTGCGCTCGTTCAACACGCTGCTCGTCCAGCGGATCATGCGCACACCCGATGCGATCGCCCGCTGGCCCGTTCGCCTATCGATCGAGTTTGCCGTGGCTGCCGCCTCGTTTGTCGCCATCGCTGCAATGGCCGTTTATCTTTACGTTTTCCCGAACGGTCTGGGCCATAACGTTTCGGCTGCAGCACCGATCGTGGCGATGATCCTGCTGGTACCATCGTTCCGCAATCTGATCGAGTATCATTCGGAACTGCTCTATGCGACCGGCCGCACCGTGCGGCGCATGGCCAACCTGCTGGTCGCGGGCGTGGTGAAAGTGGGGTTGCTTGGGATGCTGCTGACGACGACCACGGATGTTGCCGAGTGGGCGCCATCGCTCAACCTGATCTTCCTGGTTTTGTATTTGCTATCCTTCGGCCTGACCTATACCGCGCTGAGCAAGCCGGCCAACCGGGTCATCTGACGCGAGTTCGACCACAGCTTTGCGGATATCGTCGAGATCGTGGCCGACGAACGACTGGACGCCGATGCCGATCTGGTGCGGGGCCATATCCCTTAGGAAATCCCTGAGGCCGGCAATGCCCTGCCGATAACTGTCGTCGAACCAGAGCACGTGGCAAAGTGCATCGGATGAGGGCTTGTGCCCCTGCCCGCCCATAACCTCGTCGACGAAGCGGCCATAGATCGTGCATTCGGAAAAGGCGCGTGTTTTTGTCACCGCTCGAACCCAGTTGCGGCCATGCAGCGCTTCAACATGGTCGACGAGCTTGCGGCATGTGTCGTTGCGCCAGGCGATCAACGTATTGATGTAATCGTTGGCCGGCAGCGCATAGGGGCCGATACCGAGAAGCCGATCGGAATGCGCAAGCCATGCCAGATGATTGGAGCGCATATTTGCGTCAATCGCCGCATCCTTGCGGTAAAGCGTCAGTCGGCCGTCCCGCCAGAGTGTGGCGGGGTCGAAGTCGCGAAGGAAGACGACATCGGAATCGACCGCGAACATCGCCGCCTCATCGATATGGCGGGCAAGCGCCAGACGTCGAAGCTGCTGAACGTGCCAGCCGCGCAGTGGTAGGCCAAAGGGGCTCAGCCAGATCTTGCGGCGCCCGCCCGAGAGCGGGTCGGTGACGGGACGCAGCCACCAGGGCAGAAGATCGCGCTCGTCGATGACCTGCCGCCGCGATCCTTCGAGTTGCCGGAAAAGCGTGACGTCGAAATCGGCGACGAGCAGATAGTGCACCCAATCGCCCTGCAGCCGCCGATCCATGCTTTCGCACATCAGGCGGCAGCGCTCGAAATCATTGGCGTAGGACGCAGTGACAACAGCGGTTCGCCTGGAGGGCTCGGTCAGCATTTTCGCGCTCCGAGGCTGGAGTTGCCGACGCTTTTTCGAGCGCGGCCCGTCAGCTTGTGCAGGAATACACGCAGCAGGAACAGCGGGTTGCCGAGGACATAGCGGCGCCACATGCGCTTCGGCTCAAGAGCCAGCCGGTAGAACCATTCGAGCCGCAGCTTGCGCAGAAGCTTCGGCGCACGCGGGAACTCCTGAGCGACGAAATCGAACAATGCGCCGACGGTGATCACCAGCCGTGCATCCTGCGGGCCGACATAGGTATCGACCCATTTCTCCTGCATCGGGCTGCCCATTGCCACGAGAAGAATATCGGCTCTCAGAGCCCGCACGTCGGCGAGCAGTTCGCGCGACCGGCTGCGATCGAAGAAACCGTCCGAAACAGGCAGGAATTCGTGCCAAGGCGCGTGTTTGCGAAAGTTCTCGGCCGCGCGCGCCAATACGTCCGGCCGCGCGCCGATCATCGCGATCCGCATCGGCCGATCGAGGTAGGTCAGCAAGGCCGGAACGAAATCGGTGCCGTTGAGATTGGCCGGGAACATGCCTCCATGGAACAAATAGGAAGCGATATCGACGCCGTGGCCATCGGGAAATACGATCTGGCGGCGCAGCACATCCCGATATTCGGTGTCCTTCAACATCAGGTTGGCGTTGTTCGCATTGAGAAAGGCAAGACTCACCTGTCCACTGCTGCGAGAAACCGCGTCGTTGGCAAAGGCGAAAGCGCTCGCCCAGCCGAGATCGGCGACCGGCATGCCCAGGATCATGCGCTGCGATACCGCAACGTTCGAGGCGGCGACAGATATGGTCACGACCGGCCTCCGTCGTGGACCTTCAATCGTGGTCGAACCTGGGCGCTTGCGTCATTTGCGGCAAGGCCGGGCAACACATCCAGCATGACCTGCATCATCCTGGCCTTTTGAGTCCGGTGGAACGCTGCGCCGTCCAGGCGCTGCGAAAGGCCGGCGCGCGCGTGGGCGACCTTTTCCACCAGCAGGCGGGCAAACTCCCGGGGATCGTCGGTCGGCGTGCAATTTTCCGGGATCGTCTCGATGCCACGCAACGAAGCCTGCGTGGCAACCGACGGCATGCCGAGCTCGAACGTCTCGATACTTTTCAGCTGTACCCCCGTGCCGCCACGGCTGATCAGCGGCACGACGGCACTGGCCGCAACGAAGGCGCGGGCGTCCGGCACGCGACCAACGAAACGAATGCCCGGATGCGAAACGACAGGCGCTCCATCCAGTTGCCCGGCGATCGCGATCGACATGTCCTGGGGAAGATGGGGCACGACCTGATCCAGGAACCAGTCCAGGCCGAGCCGGTTCGGCCGCCAGCTCCAGGTGCCGATCAAGCCGAGGTCGTGCTGGCGCTGCACATCAGGCACAATCGGCGCGTCCCAGCCGGTAACCAGCGGCAGCACGAATGCCCGGTCGTAAACAGCACGACCGAAACCGAGACGATCCGCCTCGGCGAAGGTCCACAATCCGACGGCATTCTGCGCCAGTTGCTGTTCGTAGCGTTCGAGATACAACGCCTCGCGCCGAAAGAGGAAGCGCTCCAAAAGGCCCTTGGCACGCTCGGCATTTTCCAGGGCGGAATCGGCCTCGACATTGTGAGCGACATAGATCGACGGATAGGACCTGAAAACTTGAGCGAACGCCGCGGGCAGTTGCACGGAATTGAGGACCAGACCGTCGAAGGGTGCAAGCCCGTCGAGGATCGACTGGATCCGGCCCGCCGATACGCCAAGCATCTTGGCTGACGACACCGAGGTGCGATTGAGAAAAGCGGTCGCAAGCCAGCTCAGCTTTTGCAGGCGGCCAGCCTTGGCATTGGTCACTTCCAGTTCGCCAAGCAGGTGCATCTCGCAGTCGGGCGCGGGCGCCGCCCGGGCTGCAGAAATCCGATGACACTGACCCGATGGCCAAGCGCGAGCAGACCGTCAAGCACCGCACGATTGGCGATATCGAAACCGGAGGCGGGATTGTCTACGGGAACGAGTGAGGAAACCAGGACCAGATGCATTTTGCCACACGTCATGGATGGAGCATTGCGCCTTTCTTTAGCAGCGCGGGGTGAAGGACCGCTTAAAGCATTCATTCAAAAGTCGTTTTGCCGGTTCAGCATCTGTTTAGGAAGATTTGCTTTAGTGCTTGCCAGCAATCCGCTTGCACAGGTTTCACGATGACGTCTATCGGCCAGGATATTTCCGTCTATTTCCGGACCGAGTTGGAAGACGCCGGTGACATCGAACTCGTCGTGGTGCTACCGACCTTTCGGCGCCCGGAACATGTCATCAAGACGCTGAAAACCATTGTTTCCCAACGGCCTGACGTTGCCTTTGCCACGGTCGTCATCGAGAACGACGATGAAGGTCTGGCAGGTGCTGCGGCGGCGAAGGACTTCTTCCTCGGGCACCCGTCCGACTCCATCGTCATCATCGCCCACCAGCGTGGAAACTGCTACGCCTACAACGCCGGCTGGGCGATGGCGCTCGAAACCTATCCCAACCTGCGCGCCATTGCCATCATCGACGACGACGAGATCGCCTCACCCGAATGGCTCGATTGCCTCGTCACGGCACAGCAAGCGACCCAGGCGGACATGGTCGGCGGTCCACAGCTGCCGGTTTTCGAGGATATGAGCGGGCAGAAGTGGAAGCGGCACCCGGTGTTTACGCCCCATTATGAGACGACAGGACCTGTGCCTATCCTGTTTTCTTCGGGTAACGTGCTGGTGACGCGCCGGGTTCTCGACGCCATGCCGCGCCCGTTTCTGGACCCGGCTTTCAACTTCATCGGTGGCGGCGACGCCGACTTCTACAGCCGCAGCAAGGAGAAGGGGTTTTCGTTCGCCTGGACCAAGGAGGCCTGGGTGGCGGAAACGGTGCCGGCACGGCGCACCAACGCATCATGGATCCGTGCGCGAAGCCTCAGAAACGGGGCAATTTCGACGATGCTCGAGCACCGCCGGGATCCGAGCTTTGGCGGACGGGTGAAGACCTTCGGCAAATCGCTTGCGCTGCTTGGCGCCGCTATCCCGCGCGGCATCAAACTATGGAGAAAAACCGGTCTTGCCGCCGCCGGTCTCTACCACTTCTATGTGGCTGTCGGGCGGCTGATGGCGGAGTTCGGCCTGGTCAACGAACAATACCGCAACCCCGAAAAGAACTGAGCGCCGCTGAGTGGCGATCAGTGGGTGCTGGCGTTGATGCTGCCTTCCGGCAACTTGTCGTTGGCGACGTTGCCGTTCTTGTCGACGATGGCGACCGGCTTCTGACGCGGGACGTTCTGGCCGTTGGCCACGCGCTTGACGTCGTCCTTGGTCAGATATTCGAGCTGTTCGACGAGGACCTCGGTGATCACCTCGCCGCCAAGCTTCTTGTTGAGCCCATCCTTGACCGTCGACTTGAAGGTCGGCAGGTCGAACGTGCCTGTGTCGCCGACATCGATGAACCTCGAACCGACCAGCATGTCGTAGAGTTCGTCGGTGACCATCTGGCGAAGCGGCGCGCGCAGATTGTTGATGCCTTCCTTCGTCGCCGAGAAGGAAAGCTTGGTCAGGAAATAGCCCTGTACGGCGCCGTCCTTGATGACGGGAACCGTGATCATTTCTCCCGGAACATATTGCTCCGATGCACGCCGCGTTGCTTCCGCATCCGAGACGACGGGCGCCGAGGCGCTCTGCATCGAATAATAGACGGATCCGAGCGTGACGGCGCAGACCCAAACCCCGGTGAGAACGAGCTTGAGCATTCAGAAATCGCTATAGCGGAACTGCGCTTCGGAATAGATGCCGTCGGCATCTGCATCCTGGGCGGCGGTCTTCAGCAGATCGACGACGGATCGCACTGCGTCGAGGTGGGCTTCGACCTTTTGCGAGTTGATCTCGAGCTTGTCGCGCAGGTGACGGGTCTGCGACGCGAAGGCCGGCGAAAACTCGCCCGGCAGCGTATCGCGGTGCAGCATCGTCAGTTCGTAGAGGCAACGGCTCTTGTGCGCGTTCGACGTCTTGATATCGAACTCCGGATCGACGCCGATACGGCTGTTCTCATTGTCGATGATCATTTCCAGCCGGCCAAGCACGTTCTGGATCCGGACGTCGTTGGATGCCACAGCTTCCATAAATGAACTCCCAATTAAGCTTGTTTGTTTTTATCGTCTTCAGTCGTGTAGCCAGTGAGCGTCTTGCGCTCGTATTCCTGCACGAGGCTTGCGGCCAGGTTTCGGCTGTTGCCATCGAGCGAGGCATTGACACGTTCGCGCGCATCGCCGGCAGCCAACTGGTCGGCAATGCCGATGCCGCCGCTCTTGGAAATGACATCGCCGATCTGCTCGGCCATCATGCTTTTCCAGATGTCGCCGGACGTGCCCTTTCCGAAAACATTCTCGCTGTCGTTCGGAAGCATGGATTTCACGAAATTCTGCAGGATCATCGCTTCGAACTTGCGATAGGTCTCGGGAACCTTCTTCTGCTCGACCCGGTTGTTGATATCGCCGAGGCCGCTCGATCCCTCCGAAGAGTTGAGGACGTTGACGGCGGCGGCGAAACCGTTGCCGTTTTCGGCGAGGCTCGTCGCCTGGAAGGCGGCGCGATTGGCCTTCAGCCGGGCCTGCGCTTCCTGCACCTCGGCCGGATCGGCCGCGCGCACGACGTCCATCACCAGATCGCTGGGCGGAGAGATAGCCATGACAAATCCTCTCGACAACGGCATCGCAGCGACCCCGACCGGGCCGACGCAATCGCGCGTTCAACATCTCGACCGAACGTCCCACCACACGGGGGTGGAGCGTTCCGGATGTCGCACTATCGCCCGTCAACCTTACCGGAAGCTGGCGCTTGGCGGGCAACGTGTTGATCGATCAGGTCATAGATCGAATTGTCGGCCTCTTCCCGGTCTTCCGATTGCCGGGCATCCTTCATGTTTTCCTCGAGCCGGTCGGCCTTGGCCCGCTCCTTCAGCATGCGCGCTTCGTGCGTCTGCTGGATGCCGAACAGCATCTGGTCCTTCTGCACGAGGCGCCCGACCTGCGAGGAATAGTGGCCGGAAAACATGCGATGCATCGGATGGGCCGAGCCCATGGCATCGACGACGACATCAATCGTCTCGGCCAGGGCCTCGCGCTGCCGCACCATCTCGACAAAGTCAGCCTCGGCCATCTGCTCGAGATGCCGTTGGACTGCGACCAGGCGCTTGAGCTTCTGCGACCGCGTCTTCATGTGGCTATCCCCCTTGCATGACCGGCGCAAAGCCGTCGCCGAACAGGCGCAGCATGGCGGCGATACCGAGATAGAGCAGGAACATGCCGCCCATGATCAGATAGGGCTGCGAGATGAAGTAGATCGGGATCTGCGGCGCCAGCTTGTTGACCATGCCGATGGCGACGTTGAACAAAAGGCCATAGATCAGGAAGGGGCTCGCGAGCCTCAGCATGATCATGAAGGTCTGCTCGAGCGAATCCGTCAGGGTGATGAGCACGCCCTGCGGATCGAAGACGCTGCCGACCGGCATGACCCGATAGGACTGGGCGATCGCCTCGAACATCACGTGGTGGAAATCGAGCATGAACAGGATCATCAAGCCGGCAAAACTGATCATGCTGGTGAGCTGGTTTTCCGCCGTGTCTTCGATCACGTCCGACGACGGCGGCGGGCTGAAGCCCATCAGCATCGTTATCGTCGTGCCAGCGAACTGAAGGCCGAGCACATAGTAGCGGGCAACCAGGCCGATGACCGCGCCGACGGCGGTTTCGGCAGCGATCAGGTAGATATAGGTGTGTCCCTTGCCGGTCACCTGCGGATAGATATCGGTCCACATGACGGGTAGGATCGCCATGGAGATGGCGACCGCGATGAACAGCCGGATCTGCATGGGAATGCGCGCGGTCGAGAACCCCGGCATGATCATGATACACGCCCCGATCCGGCAGAATGCCGCAAACAGTGCGAGCACCGTGCCCTCGGGGTCGGTTATCATGAAATAGAGCCGATGATCTTGATCTCGAGGCCCTTGGCAAGCTCGACATGCGAGAGCACGGGCAAAGTGGCAAAAAGACGCTCGATGATCATGCGGACATAAGAACGGGATTCGGGCGAACTTACCAGTACGAAGGGCATGCCGCGATCGAGATGTTCACGGATAACTTTCGTCGCCTGCTCGCTGAACTCTTCGAGATGGCGCGGATCGATGTCGAACTCGACGACTTCACCCTTTGCGTCGCGCTTCAGCGCCTGGTGGAACACCATATCCCATTTGTTGCCGAGGCGCAGGACGCGCAGGACGCCGTTGTCGGCAAGGTCGCCGCACAGCTGCTGCGACATGCGCACACGCACGTGCTCGACGATCTGCTCCGTCTTGCGGACATGCGGCGCGAGTTCGGCCACCGCTTCGAGGATCAGGTGCAGGTTGCGGATCGATACCCGCTCCGCCAAGAGCAGCTTCAAGACTGCCTGCAGGCCGGAATAGGACATGTGCGAAGTGCAGATTTCGTCGGCCAGCTTGCGGTATTCCGGGTCCAGCCGATCGATCAGTACCTTCACATCCTTGTAGGACAAGAGATGCGGCAGGTTGTTGCGGATCACTTCGGACAGATGCGTCAGCACCACCGAGACGTTGTCGATCGGGTGGAAGCCTTCGCGCTTCAGGTCTTCGGTGAATGTCTCGAGGATCGAGACCGCCGGCATGCCGAAGGCGGGCTCACGGATCTCGTCTCCCGGCACGCTCGGACGGCGGCCGCGCCTGTGACCACCAGAACTTCACCGACACGCACCGTGTTGGAGGCGATCGTCGTGCCGTGGATGCGCACGTGATAGGCCTTGTCCGGGATGCTGATGTCGTCGGAAACCTTGATCTCCGGAATGACGAGACCGTATTGACCGGCGAACTTGCGGCGCATCTTGCCGACGCGGAAGGCCAGTTCCTGGTGCGCGCCGAGCAGTCGGGTCGACACCTGCTTGCCGAGCAGCAATTCGATCTCCGCCGTCTTCAGCACCGATTTGACCGAGTCCGCCTCACCGTCCTTAGCCTGCTGGGCCGTCGCGGCTTCCTCCATCCGGCGCGCCGCATTTTCCGCCTCGATCTGCCGCGGAATGACCCAGCTCAGGAACGCCATGCCGCCGCCAAGGAACGCAAACGGCAGAAACGGCAGTCCCGGAACCAGCGCAAGCAGGATGATCAGACCGGAGGCAACCATCAAAGCGCGGGGATAACCACCGAGCTGCCCGACAACGGCCTGGTCGGTCGAGCCGGCGGTTCCGCCACGCGACACGAGGAGGCCGGCGGCGAGCGAGACGATCAGCGCGGGGATCTGTGAGACCAGACCGTCACCGACGGAAAGCTTGACGAAGACGTCGGCCGCTTCGCCGATCGGCATGTCATGGCGCAGATAGCCGATGATGATGCCGCCAAAAATATTGATCGCGGTGATGATCAGGCCGGCGATCGCATCGCCGCGCACGAACTTCGACGCGCCGTCCATTGCGCCGAAGAACGAGCTTTCCTGCTCCAGTTCGCGACGACGATGCTGCGCTTCCTTTTCGTCGATCAGACCGGCCGAAAGGTCGGCGTCGATCGCCATCTGCTTGCCGGGAATGGCATCGAGGGTGAAGCGCGCGCCGACTTCGGCGATACGCGTCGCACCCTTGGTGATGACGATGAAGTTCACCGTGATCAGGATCAGGAAGACGATCAGACCGATGACGAAATCGCCGGACATGACGAGGCTGGCGAAACCGGAAATGACGCCGCCGGCGCGCCGTGGCCTTCGTGACCGTGGGAAAGGATGACGCGCGTCGTTGCGATATTCAACGCCAGGCGAACCATGGTCGAAATCAAAAGGATCGTCGGAAAGGACGAGAATTCGAGCGGCCGCTGGATCCACAGCGCCACCATCAGGATCAGGACCGAGAAGGCGATCGAGAAAGCCAGCCCCATGTCGATCAGGAACGGCGGGATCGGCAGGAAGAGAATTGCCAGGATCATGACGATCCCGAGCGCAAAGCCGATGTCCCGGCCCTTTGGTGCTACTTTCGGGATGATCAACGCCGCTTGCTGTGCCATGTCTCTTCCGTCTCTTCATGAGAGGTCGGGCAGCATTCACACGCGCTGCCCCAATCTTAAGACTGGAGATAGAGGCCCAAGCTTGCGCGAAGGTGGTAGCGCGACAGCGCCGCGCGTCAAATATGACGCGCAAAGGACGCTGTATCGCTTTAAACTTGCTGCATAATTTCATTCTTAAATCGATCCGATTTAAGAATGAAATTATGCCGTAAGGCGCGCTCAGAATCCGGACTGGATTCGGGAGAAGACGATGTCGGTGAAGATCGAGATCTGGGCGCCGATGAAAGGCGCGGAAACAGCGACCGTGATCATCACGGCAAGGATCTTCGGTACGAAGGTCAGGGTCATTTCCTGAACCTGGGTCAGCGCCTGAATGAAGGCGATGACGACGCCGACGATCATCGCGGCGAGAACGGCGGGCCCCGAGGCAACGATCACGGTCCAGATCGCAGCCTGCACGATATCGAGGGCATCCGCCTCATTCATAGGGGTATCACTTTACCTTGACGCCTGGGCCGATAACGAGCTCCTTGCCGTTATCCAGCACTGCAATGATTCCGTCAGAGTATAGTTTGACTTCCTTGACAACGCCAGTGACTGTGCCGTCGGCATTGGTGACAGTCTTGCCGATCACCGCGTCCGCCTCGCTGAGCGACGTGCGCTGCAGCAGGCTTTCGAGATTCTTGTTGGTCTTGATCGTCTGTTCGACCTGCGAGAAGGTCGCGAGCTGCGCGATCTGCTGCGTGGCGTCCATCGGCTGCGTCGGGTCCTGATTCTTCATCTGGGCCACGAGCAGCTTGAGGAAGCTCTCGTAGTTCAGCGACGCCTTGCTGGCGTCGTTGCCAGAGTCGGCACCCGAGACGATCGGGGTGTAGTCATTGTTGCTGACGCCGCTTACCGCCATGGTGCGATCTCCTTGCGAATCTGCTCGACCGTGGCCGGCGTGATTTCCTGCGTGTTGAGGATGCGGTCTTCGATGGCGTAGAGCCCACGGATCGCCTTCAGCGCTTCGAAGGCGCGGCCGTTGGTGACCAGGCCGTCGACCCGCTTCAGTTCGGCCAGGATCTCTTCGTTCTTGAAGCAGTTAAGCAGCATGACGACCGACTTGCGGAACATTGCGGTCGATTGCTCGGCGCCTTCCGGGTTGATCAGGATCATCTGGGCGATGAAGTAGAGCTGCTTCAACGGCGTCGTCGCGTCTTCCGGCTGAAGCACGTGGTTTTCCAGAAGGAAGGTCACGTCATTCAGGAATTCGACGGCGACCTTGCGGTCAACGCGAAGAACCGCGCCGTTTACAAAAATTCTTTCGCCCGACTTCAGCGAGATACGCAGTGTGCTCTTCATTTCAGTCCATCCCTGATGATGGTGGTAATGTCAATTATGCCCTGGAAGTTGGAGGATTCGCGTTTGCGGATCTTTTCCGTCTCGTTGAGTATCCAGATGGCGATCGAAATCAGATTGGCGCGCAGCTCTTCGTTGAGCTGGTTTTCCGGAGCGCGAAGATCCTCGATGAAGCGGATCCAGACGCGCCGGGTGAAATAGATCGCCTCGATGGCTTCTCTCGAATACCCGTTCTGCTGTCTTGCGGCTTCAAGGAGCGCAATCGAGCGATCGAGTACCTGCCGCTCTCGATTCTTGGAGTCGGCAACGCCATCCTCCATGATCTCGGCATAGGAAAATTGGTACATTCAGACATCCTTCATGTTTGTCCGGTCGCCTCTTCTCAGAGGTAGTTGAGCAAGCTCATCTGCTGCAGTCTCGACGTCAGCGCGTAGGATGTATCGAGCTGGGTCTTCAACATATTCACGCGCGTTGCGTTTTCTTCCTGATCGATGCCGTTGACGTCGATGATGTGGGTCTTGATGAGCTTCTCCTGCGCCTCGATCGAAGTCGTCGCCTTCTTGACGCGCGACTCCGAGATACCGAGCGAGCTGCGTTCCCCGTTCAGGCCGGCAATAGCCTGCTCCATGTAGCCGAATGCGGCGTTGTTGAGCGTGTTGCGGACCTGCGAATTGACGTTCTTGTCCATCAGTTCCGACGAGATCACGCTGGCAAGCGCGAACATCCGGAAGCTCTTGGTATTGGCGTTGGTCGAGCTCTCGATGACCTCGCTGGCGCTGATCCGGCTCGTCATGTTCTGGCTCGAGGCATCAGACCAGTTGGCATCCCAATCCGTGCCCATGAACATCGGTTCGAGCTTGGTCGTGATGAAGTCCTGCATCTGTGCCGGCGTGAACTGGCTCATGTCGGTCAGGCTGTTTGTCGACATGTAGCTGCTGAGCGCCGTATCGAATGCGGCCTTGGCCGCAGACGGAGGCACGGAGTTGTAGTCCGCGAGCGGCTTGACGTCTGAGTTGATGCCCGAAAACAGGAACTCACCGTTGAAAGAGGTGTTCGCCGCCGATGTGAAGATCTGAAGCGCGCCATTCACTTCGGACTTCAGGATCTTCATCGCGTCGACGCTGTCGTTGCCCTTGTAGGTCACAAGCGTGTCGCGCACCTTCTCGGCGGCCTTCTGCATCGTCTCAAGCGCGCCCTGGGAGGCGGAAAGCCTCTGCGTGACCACGGCGTTGGTGCCCTTCAGGGAGCCCATCCTGTCCAGCTCGCGCTGCAGATTGAGCGATCGCGACGTCGACGCCCCAAGCGTTAGGCCGATGTCGTAGTGAATGCCGCTCGTGCTTTCCTGGGTGCGTCGCAGCAACTCGGCCTGAGTCTGCTGGATCGTCAGGCGCATGGCGGTCTGAATCGCCAGGTTCGAAACGAAGGATGTCTTCATGATTACCTCACAGCTTCCATAAGGGCCGCCATCATGGCGTCCACGGTGCTGACCAGCTTGGCCGATGCTTTGTAGGATTGTTCGAGATCGAGCAGCAGCGACAGTTCTTCGTCGATGCTGACGCCAGTCTGCTTGCTCAGCGCTTCCGCCGTGCGCGACAGCAGAGCCGACTTGTTGTCGTCGGCTGTCGATGCCGTCTTGCGGAACTGCTCCAACCAGCCGACGGAGCTGGTGGCGAAATTCAGAATGTTGCTGTTGCTGTCGAGGCCGGACGCTGGGTCGAACGCCATGTTCTCACCCATTGCGTTGATGAAGCCGTCCAGCAGGGCGGTATAGCCTGCATTGCCGGTGGGGTTGTTCGACGTACCGTCGAAACCACCGTCGCGCAGCATCAGCGGGTCTGCCTTGGCAAGCGCGTTGACCGTGATCTTCGATGCCATGCCAGGCACGATGCCGACTGGCGGAATACCCGCCGTTCCCCAGGTAAACAGGCCGGGCTGGCCGCCTTCCTGGAACATCGTCACCAGGCCGCGGGCGATTTCGTCGAGCTGCGACTGGAATTTCGGCCCGACGTCGTCGCGCAGCTGTACGAGTGCTGCTAGCTTGCCCTTCGCCGTCGTATCGGCGCCGGTTCCCGCGGCAATCGGCACGCCGTCGACATAGATCTTGTTGCCGACTGTCGTCGCGTCGTAAACGTTTTGCGAGGCGAAGGTGACCGAGCGCGGAATCGTCTCGAACAGCACGGTCCCGTCGGTGGTGAAGATCACAGTGTCGTTGTTGGCGCGCGTCGTCGTCGAAATGCCGACGATCTCGGAGACCTGCTTCAAAATCTTGTCGCGCTGATCGAGCGCGTCGTTCGGGTCCGACCCTTGCGCCGTTGCCGCCTTGACGGCGTTGTTGGCCTTTTCGAATTCCGCCAACAGGCCATTCAGCTTGTCGACCTCCAGCGCGATTTCCTTGTCGGCATTCTCGCGCATGTCCTGGACGGACTTGGAGGCCTTGTTGAGCGAATCCGCCAGGTCCCCGGCATCAGAAACCGCCGTTGCGGCGATCGTCTTGTTGCCAGGGGTCGCGGCAAAGGTCTGAAGGCTGTTGCGGAAATCGGCCAGCAGCTTGGAAGGCGCCGTCTCGTAGCTGTTGCCACCGAGCGCCGACTTCATCAGTTCCAGCCCTTCCCGCAGCCTTGCCTGGCCCGAGGCCTCGCCCATGCCGGCGATGCTCTGTTTGAGCAGCGCCTCGTTCTGGGCACGGTAGATGGATACGACCTGCGCGCCATTCGCCGTGCTTCCGAGCAAAGCAAGCCGACGCGAGTAGTCCGCGTTGCCCGCGTTCGCGATGTTCTTCGACACGATCGCGGTTTGCTGCGCCGTGTTGCTGAAAGCCTGTTGTGCGATGGATATTGCGGAGGACAGCGACATAACGCGGACCGTATCTCTTTCAATTACCGTTTCAGGTTGACCAGAACTTCAAGCAGGTCCGATGCGGTCTGGAACACCTTGGAGTTTGCCGTGTAGTTGCGTTGCGCCTCGATCATCGAGGTCAGCTCGTTGGCGATATCGACGTTGGAGTTCTCGAGCGCCTTGGACTGGATGTTGCCGAACGCACCGGAGCCGGCAAAACCGGTGACGATGACGCCGGAATCGGTGCCCTGCGAGTAGACGTTGCCAGACTGCGGCAAGAGCCTGTCCGGGCTCTGGACGGTGGCAAGCGCGATGCGGAACTTCGGAATGAGGTTACCGTCGCCGTACTTGACGTAGACCACGCCTTCCTTGTCGATCTCGAAGCCCGACATCTTGCTCGGCTTGCTGCCGTCGATGCCGCCGCCGGTGCTGGTGAAATCGCCACCGAGCTGCGACGTCTTTGTCGTGTCGATCGTCAGGGCGCCGAGATTGGCGCCTGTGCCCGGCAGGTTGTTGATAGGCGTCGTCGTCAGCGTGGCGGGCGTGGCCGAAATGCGCTTGCCGGCCGCGTCAAACGTCATGCTCTGCGAGCCGATCACGCCCGTTGCCGGCGGGCCTGCCGTGTATGTCGAACGGTCCCGTATCTCAAGCGACCACTGGTTCACGCCGGTTTTCTTGTAGACGAAGTCGAGGATGCGGGTGTTACCCTGGCTGTCGTAGACGACAAGCGACGTCGGCTTTTCGTCGCCGACGGCAGCACCTGACGGCAGGTTCGCTTCCATCGTGCCCTTGGTCGAGCCCGACGCCACCAGGCCTTCGTCCTTGAGCTTGACTTCCGTCAGGCCGTCGAAGCCGTTGACCACGACCGTCGGGTCGGCGCCAGCCTTGTATTCGTAGCCCATCAGCTTGAAGCCGGCGGTGTTGACGAGGTTGCCGTCCTTATCGGGAACGAAGGAGCCGGCACGGGTCAGGAAATTCTCGCCGCCGTTGCCCTGCACGATGAAGAAGCCGCCGCCGTTGATCGCGAGGTCGCTCGAGGACGTCGTGTAGCTTGTGCCGCCCTGCTGCGAAATGCTGTAGCGCACCTGGGTCTCGACGCCGCCGGAATTGTAGTTGCCGCCGCCCGAAGGCAGGATCATCGATGAGAACTCTGTCGAGGCGCGCTTGTAGCCCGTCGTGTTCGCATTCGCGATGTTTTCGGCGACAGTGCCGAGACGGTTCGACTGAGCGTTCATACCGGAGACGCCCGTTCTCATGCTGCCATAGAGACTCATATCGGATCCTCATTTCCACGTTGCAGCGACACTAGGAAGCGGGCCTTGCGTGAACCTGTCTTAGGTACGCCCTGACCCGCCTAGCCGCGCCTTAGTTCCAGTCGATGCAGTAGCCAAGGAACCGCTTGGAATCGATCGGGTCGAAGCCCAACTTCTTGCGCAGTTTCTTGCGCAGCTTGCTGATGTGGCTTTCGACGACGTTCTCCTCGACGTCTTCATCGAAGATGCCGTAAATCGCGTTGAAAATCTGAGACTTGGAGACTCGGCGCCCGCGGTTGGAGACCAGATATTCGAGAATGCGGCGCTCGCGGCGTGGCAATGCGAACACGTCGCCGTTGATCTCCGGATCGCGGCCATCTGCAAAGACGCGGATCGGGCCGATGTCGGTGTAGTTGTTGATGGCTTTCAGGCGGCGACGGATCGCCGCAACGCGTGCCAGGATCTCGCGGGGGTGAACCGGCTTGCGAACGACGTCGTCGACGCCGCAGTCGAACAACGCCAGGGTGTTTTCGAGCGAAGGCGTATCGCTGACCGCAATGACGGGCGCCATCGACCGGTCGCGGATCGCGCGCGGCAAGGCAAAGGTGCTGTCACCCTGGCCGATCAGAAACGCTTCGACCGCGTCGATATCCGAATCTGCCGCCGCATTCACCCACTCGCCGAACTCCTTGGGATCAAAGCCCGTCGAGGGAATTCCTTCACGCCCGAAAAGCGACGTGTAGCCGTCTTTCACGAGTTCTCTATCGTCAACCACTACGATCATTCGTCCGCCTCCGAATCAGTATGGCACCGCACTGATTGAGAGGTACGAATCGAGGGATTCATGAACAACTAGAGGAAGTTAATGGGTGGAATTAATAATTGATTAACCATATCGCGCCGATTTGATCTACATCTAGTGGCTAAGCGTTAACGGTCACACTAAAATAATGTGGAAAAGTTAACGGCTTGCGACAAAACCACTTGCCGTCACATTCTCCACGCATTGTCGCCACAATGCAGAATGACCCGTAATCAAACAATCATTGGTTGCTTATTGACAGAACTGCGTGGCATTCGGCGTCCACTTGCCGTAGCCCGTCGCGACCAGATTCGCGATCACCCGGCAGACATATTTCTTCTGCGCCGGGTCGTTGTTCGGGCCGGCATGATACCGTGCGACGGCCATTGTCCAGCTCTCATGCTTCGCTCGAAGGTTGGACAGGAAGCGCGCGGCATATTCGACATTCTTGCGAGGGTCAAGCATCTCCGTCGGCGATGCGAACTGATCGCCATGGAAGTGGTAATTTATCTGCATGCAACCGAGATCGATGAGCTTGGCACCCTGCGCCTGAGCGTTGGCAAATCGAACGAGAACATCCTGCGTGCTGGTGCCGAAATAGGCCTTACCTTCGATATTCATTGCGTAGGGTTGCAGCGACCCCTTGCGGCCGGTTTCCGTCAATCCGACGGAGTAGAGTATGCCGGCCGGAATGCCGTATTTGGATGCTGCCGAGATGATTTCACGTTCGCAGATTCCAGTGTCGGCACCGGCGAATGCGCTACATGTAGACGTGACCAGTGCGAGAACGCTCAGTGCCGGCAACCGCATCATCCGTACCGCCATTGCCAACCCGCCTTTCCGCCACTGAACCCTGGCTGTCGCCATCCTGTCGCTGCCGCCCCTGCCCGCTACCGTCCTCGGCGCGATCGCGGCCCTGCTGGCCCGCCTGGGCCTGCGGCTGCGAGCTGCCGCCGCCCGTCGATGTATCGCTGCCCGAATTGAACACGACGTCGATCTGATCGACCGCGAAGCCCTGGGCTCGCAGCGCCTTGACCATTTCGCTCTGGTCGTCGCGCAGCTGGCGGAAGGCTTCGCCGTTCTCCACCTTCAGCTCGACCTGCAGCTCGTCGTCCTTCAACCGCAACGTTGCGGTGACGAGGCCAAGCTCGATCGGATGCATCTGGATCTTGAGCGTGTTCAAGGTCTTGCCGGCCTGCGTCCAGGCACCCGGCTGGCCGAGGGCAGCACTCGGCTGCAACGACTGGGCAAAGCCCGCGTCGCCGGCGATCGCGTTGGCGACATTGGTGGAATTGCTGTTCATCGAAATGCCGAGATAACGGCGAGCTTCGAGCACGGTGACGTTCTCAGCCTTGGCATTTGACCGCGCGGCGTCAACCGTCGCCCGTTCGCCGTCCTTCGATATGCTCATCGAAATCGCCTGCCCCTTGCCATCGGCGCGGGCGAAGCGGAACAACCGGTCGGTGCCCTGTTCGCCATCGGCACCTTCGGCACTCGCACCATGGCATCGATCATCTCGCCATGCCCAGCGCCCTTGGCGCCGCGTTCACCGAGGGCATGGACGCCAGCGGCGCCGGCCGAGCCACCTTGGGCATCAGCACGCGTCGACGGCATGGCGTTGCCGCCGAGCAGCGTCAGCAGGTCGTCTACGCTGGCGCTTGGGGAAGTCTTGGCATCTGAAGCCGCGGCCGCATCAGTTGGCTCGCCGTCTGCACCCTGCGCGCCGTTTGCCTGGCCCCTACCCAAGCCGCGCGACAAACCCGCTATGCCGGCGGCCAATTCGTCGGCGTCGGCGGCAACCGTCTCATTCGCCTGTTCGCGCGCCCGCGCCGCCTTGGCAGCAACACGCTTGGCGTCTCGTCCACGCTCCGCGAGCGAGAACCGCTCGTTCTGAGCATTGTGATTGTCGAGCAACGGATCTTCCGGATCCCCAGGTGCACGATTGTGCGCCTGCTTGGAGATCGAGATCTTGGCGTCGCCGCCTTTAATGCCGCCATTGCCAATCAAGGTCGCAGCTCCAGAGTTTTCGCCTTCGGCCGCCTCGCCGTTGCCGGCGGACGAACCTTGTCCGCCCTGACCGTTCGCCTTCTGGCGCCCAGCGGTTGCGACGGCGTCCTCGAAGGCGCCGGGGGCTTGCTCCTTGCCGCCCGCACGTGCGCCCGGCTTGCCCGTCTGGGACTGAGGTGGTGCGCGCAGGCTTTCGTCGAGAGCTCTCATTTGCCTTCCCCCCTTAGCAGCGCATCGATCTCCTCCAACTTGGACCGCCCCTTGGCCACGAAACCGTCGTGAGCAGGATCGGAGGCGTCGGCAGTCTCAGCGCTGGCCTGTGTCGTCTCGCCAGCTTCTGGGGCGCTGGCATCAGCCGCCGGGCTACCGAACGGGCTCATGCCGCTTCCCGTTTCCGCACCTTCGATCTGCTCGACTGGCGTGGCTGGTCTAACCGGTCTAGCGGAGAACGCTTGCGTGAGGCTTTCATCGTCCGGTGGTCTGACAACGGCCTCTGCAACTGCCTTTGCCGCGTCACGCAGGGCTCGGTCACGCGGAGAAAGCTCAGCGTCCGGGATCGCGGCGATGCTCTGTGTTGCGGCAAAGACGTCAGACGACGGTACCGACGCCAGCCCGGCGTAAAAATTGGCGAGCACACGCGGCTCGGACGCACCGTCGGCTGCGAGCTGCTCGGCCCGTTCCGAGGCAAGCTTTGCCAAGGATTGCTTTCCGCTGATAGCCGCACGTCGTGCGACGCGAAGATAGACCTCGCGCTGGCGCGGCGCATCCATGAAAGTCAGGATTTCGGAAATCCGTTCGTGCGCCGCCTCGTCGAAATGCCCGACGGCCAGCTCGACGAAGACGTCGGCGAATTGGCTGGCATAGGGCGACGTCAGGTATCGGCGGGCGTAGTTCAGGGCATAACGAAATCCCTTGTCAGGCATGTTCGCCTGCACAGCAAGGAAGACCGAGCGACGAAGCGCCGCCTCCTCGATAATCGTTCCCGGAGCAGTCAATCGCGCCCAGTCGTAGAACTTCATCGCCCCGACCGGGTCCTGCTGAGATGTGGCATTGCCGAGGATCAGGAACAGGTAGGGACCAACACGGGAATTGCGGTACTCGGGCGCCGCCTTCGACAGGCTCTCGACGATCAGGCCACCCTTGCCGCCGAGATATTGCCTAAGCGCGTCAGTAACGCGCGAATCGAAATTGCCATCGACATCATGGTCGGCGAGATAGTT
Source organism: Ensifer sp. 1H6 (assembly GCF_001976035.1). Classification (NCBI taxonomy): domain Bacteria; kingdom Pseudomonadati; phylum Pseudomonadota; class Alphaproteobacteria; order Hyphomicrobiales; family Rhizobiaceae; genus Ensifer; species Ensifer sp. 1H6. The sequence goes on from NZ_MOAI01000008.1 coordinate 235,969, forward strand.
GAGTGTTTCCGGATTACCGCCGCTCATGGCGTAGACAAGTGCCGCATCGACATTGCGCGGATCGCGGAACACGGACGCATCCGCAGCCCTGAGCCGCTTGTCGATCGCACCCAGCATGAAGCGCTGCATCTCGATGGCAGAATGATCGCCGAGCACCACCGAGTCCTGCACGTATTGCAGCGACCGGATCATCTTGAAGGGTGCAAGCTCCTCGAGGTCGTTGGCATCCGCCATTCCCGCCGAAAGCGGGATGGCCAGTGCCGACATCATCAAGGCGGATCGCAAGCGTCGCAGCATCGGTTCTAACCCTTAGCCGACTGCAGCAGGATTTCGATACGGCGGTTGCCGGGCGCATAGGGATCGCCAGGGATCTGTAGCCGCCGGTCGGCAAAGCCGCTGATCTGGCTGACGCGATCTTCCTTGAGACCACCGCGAACGAGCATGTAGTAGGCGCTCTGGGCGCGCGCAGCCGACAGGCGCCAGTTGTCATAGGTGCCGTCCTTGAACGGACGACCATCGGTGTGGCCACGGATGGCGACAACGCCCTGGCGCTCAGACAGCAGCCGGCCGATCTTCTCCATGGCCATGACAAGTTCCTTCTGCGGCACGGCCGAGCCGACGGCAAACATCTGGGAATCCGTCTGTTCGCTGATCGTCAACAGCAGACCGCCTTCAGCCGGCGTCACGACGAGGCCCTCTGCCAGTTTGCCGGCATCGCCTCCGAGCTCCCTCTTGATCTCGGCCTTCAATTCCTCGGCCTGCGCTGCGGCATCCGGTTTGGCAAGTTCTGCCTCTTCGGCATCAGTCTTACCGGCGTCGGCCGGCTTCCCTTCGGCCTTTTGTTCTTCGGCGGTCTTCTGCAATGGCGCTGCGCCGCTCGCCATCGCCGCCTTGGACGCCAAGGCGACGTCCTTCTCGGTGGTGTTGCCGGCATCCTTGACTTCGACCTGTTTGGTCCAGAAGTCCGGGTCGAATGGATCGCGAAAGGCCTCGCCGCCTTCCGCCCCGGTCGACGGCCCGGACTGCGCCGCACCGCCGTCACCCTTGACGCTGATGTTTGCCTGCTGGCCGACTTCCTGCGCGATTTCCGAAAGCACCGAATAGGGATTCTCGAAGAAATCGGCGTCGGAGTATTTCGTTTCCTCGCCCGAGGTTGCGGTCAGCTGGTCGCCGGTCTTGGCCGAGCCGCCCGATTTTTCCTGCTCGCCGTCGACCTTCGATCGCTGCTGTGTCTCTTCGCCCTGCGCATCCTTGGCAGGATCCTTCAAGCCACGCTCAGCGGGCTTCTGGTCGGTCAGCTGCACCGGGTTGAAATAGGAGGCGATGGCCGCCTTCGTCTCCTCGTTGGCGGCATTGATCAGCCACATGACGAGGAAGAAGGCCATCATCGCCGTCATGAAGTCGGCGTAGGCAATCTTCCAGCCGCCGCCGTGATGCTCGCCATGACCGCCACTCACTCGTTTGACGATGATGATTTCGTTCTTGCCGTTGTGATGGCTTTCGTCGCTCATGCGAGGACCTTCCGGACAGTGTCGGCCCAAGCCGCCATTCTTGTAACGAGGATCGTCTCATCCATTTCGATGGCGAGGTCGATGTCGTTGGTTTCAACGTGGCGGAACACCGGCATGTCGTCGCCGAGGCTGCTCTTCAATGCTTCGAACAGGGGAAGCGGACCCTTGATGGTGATCGCACAGCCTTCGCCAGCGATAATTCCCTGCCGGATCATCTGCGCCATATCGGCAACGGCGCGCTGCGCGAGCGCCTCCTCCATGACAGGTGCAAGCACCCGGGCGGTCTGGTCACCCAGCGAAACCGCCAGATGCTCGGTCATCTCCTGAAACCGTCCGGCCATGCGACTTGCGGCCTCGTCCTCGAGGCGCCTGGTCAGGGCCTCGATTTCGGCCGCGTGGGCCGCCTGGAGATCGGCGATCTGATTGCCGTGTTCGAAGGCAAGCTCCGCCGACGCTTCGGCGCGGCCCTGCTCGAAAGCCTCGCGCCGTTCGGCTTCGACATCGATCTGCGGCGCAGCCGCTCGCGACGTGTGCCGGTCGCCATCGGAGTAGTCTGTATCCAGATCGGGGAAGTATTTCTGCGGCATCATCGACAATTCGACTTTCGGCGCACTGAAATCCTTGAGATAGCGGGACAGCATCGCGCTCATGGCTGGAACCTCGATGCGCGCAGCACGATAGAAGGCGATCCCCGTCTGCCCGACAGGCGCCGCCCTACGGCGCAGAATTCCCATGATCCTGACACTGCTGAAATGTCTCCCTCGGGTCCGGTCACCGATAGCGGCGAACCCTGCATTCTTTGACTTACAGCGGCCGGGCACGGGAATTTTCATTCCGGCGGCAGACCGATGCAGGCGGCGGCGCAAATCTCATATTGGCCGGCAGTCATCCGACAGGACTGCGAGGGAACGCTATTCGGTCAAACTTGTGCGAAAATGAATGTGTTGGACCGCGCCAGGGCAATTAGCGCGGTCAACCGTTTCCACCGGGTGCCGTGACCGACGACGTGGCAGAACTCAACTCGATTCGATATCCGCCTTCTCGGCGGGCACGGACGGGCGGTCCCAAACCGGCGGAACCAAGGCGCCACCGGCTGGAAAACCTTACTGCTGGAAGAGGCGCAGGATGTTTTCGGAGTTGGTATTGGCGATCGACAGCGCCTGAATGCCGAGCTGCTGCTGCGTCTGCAGCGCCTTCAAGCGCGTCGATTCCTCATTCATGTCGGCATCGACCAGACGACCGACGCCCTTGTCGATCGTATCCATCAGGTTGGCGACAAAGCTTTCCTGCATGTCGATACGCTTGGTGATCGCGCCGAGTGTCGAACCGGCGTCCGTCAGCTGCCCGAGGATCTTGTCGACGACGCGGATCATCGCGTCCATTTCCGTGGGCGCGGTCGTCGCAGTCAGCTTGATTTCGGTGCCGGTCGGCGGCGCAGCCGGCGGGGCGACGATCAGATAGTACGGTGCGGCGGTGCCGGTCGGCGTCTGCTGCAGCTGGTCGGCATCATAGGCCCTGGTCAGCAGGCCGCGCGCCGCGCTGCCCGTGTCGATCAGCATCGATTGCGCCGTGTCGAAATCGAGCGTCGTGATGGAAACATTGCCGTTTCCGTCGCGGTTGAAGGAAGCGACGACCGACTTCGTGCCGACGGCGGCTGTATTGGTATTGTAGAGCCAGTTCTCGCTCGAGAACGACGCCGATTGTGCGGCGGACATGAGCTGGTTCTTCAGCTCGGTGATTTCCTTGTTGATCTTGAGCTTGTCGACGCCGGGCTCGCGCGCGGCGACGAGCTTGGTCTTGATTTCGGTGACGACGTCGATCGACGCCTTCATCGCCGCATAGGCAGTGTCGACCTTCGCCGCACCGAGACCAAGCGCATCCTGAACGGTGGAGAGTGCGGCGTTGTCCGAGCGCATGGTGGTCGCGATCGACCAATAGGCGGCGTTGTCGGCTGCTGTCTGCACGCGGTAGCCGGACGAGATTCGCTCCTGCACTTCGGCCATATTGGTGTTGATCGAACGCAACGTCTGAAGTGCGGCCATGGCGGCCGTGTTGGTCATGATGCTGGTCATTGGTCACTTGCCCCGAAAGATTTTCTGAGAACATTCCGGAGTGATTGACCGGCAGCGACGGGACCAGCGTCATGCGAACCGCCCCTGTTTTGCCCTGGGGGCGACCCTTCGCTCTTAACGAATGTGTAACGATTGTTTGGTTAACAAACGGTTAACGCCATTCATAAGTCAGTAACGAAGGTGAACAAAAATAAGGGAATATGAAGCAGGCGTTAACGGCAAAAGACAACGCCCCGGTAACGCAAAAACCGCGCCGTCCTTTCGGGCGGCGCGGCTTCCTGGAGGTCATGATCATGACGGGCGCAGATGCGTCCGTCATACCTATGCGCTGATTAACGGAACAGCGACAGGATGTTCTGCGAGTTGGTGTTGGCAATCGTCAGGGCCTGGATGCCGAGCTGCTGCTGCGTCTGCAGAGCCTTCAGGCGGGTCGACTCTTCGTTCATGTCGGCGTCAACCAGCTTGCCGACGCCCGATTCGATCGAGTCCATCAGGTTGTCGACGAAGTCCT